>VXMN01000300.1 GCA_009841055.1 Acidobacteriota bacterium | reverse complement strand
CCCCCCCCCCCATTTTTTTTTTTCTCACTATTAACCTCAATACTCTATTGGGCTCTTGTCGCGGGGGTTGTGTTTTGTTCTTCCCTTACCTGACCTCAAACACGACCCCCACTCACGGCCGATTGTCAATCCTTCTCGGGCGACTGTATAATGGCGGGCATCTGCCAGGACGACAGCTAATTGGACGGTCCTCCGGGAGCCCAAAAGGAGAACGCAATGAAGAAGCTATTGCCGGGAGCCTTGATGCTCATCCTATCTACGCCATTCCTCAATGCTCAGGTGAACCCCCGCGGGGAGACAACCCTGGAACTGGAAGGCGGCACGGTCACCATTGAATACGGACGACCTTCGCTCAAGGGACGGGACATCAAGACTATGATCTATCCCGGCGAGACCTGGCGCCTGGGAGCGGACGGGGACACCACCCTGACAACCGAGCTGGGACTGAAATTCGGCGAGAGCTCCGTGGCCCGGGGAACCTACATCCTGAGAGCCAAGTTCCTCGGGGACGGAAAGTGGCAGTTGCAGATCAGCGGCACCGACTATTCCAAAGTGGCCGAGGTTCCCTTGAAGCTGGAGGAAACCACCTCTGAGGTGGATCGCCTGTCCCTCAGGCTCGAAGGCGAGCAGAAGTCGGGCACCTTCAAGGTGTTGTGGGGCAAATTGAGTCTTGCCGCGGAATTCACCGCGCCTTGAATGTCGAGGCCGGTCGAAGCGGTGCGCGGCTGACCCCACCGATCCCTCGGTTTGGAGCGCACTGACCGTCTTTCCCGTTCGAGATGATCGAAGGCTCCTCCGGGAAAACGGGCGCGCCAGCCCTAGGGCATTCCGTGTCCGGAACAACTCCCTCTTTCACAAATGGATAACAACCCATCTTCCGCCCAGGGCTGGCTCGAACGCACCTTCCTGCTGAGCCGGCGCCGGACCACGCCGGCGGTGGAGGCTCGGGCCGGCCTTTCCACCTTCCTGGTGATGGCCTACATCATCTTCGTCAATCCCACAATTCTGGGCGACATTCCCGACTCGACCGGAGCCACATTGCCCTCGGGGGCCGTCTTGAGCATCACCTGCCTGGCTGCCGGGGTGCTTTCGATCCTCATGGGCCTGCTCAGCAACTACCCCTTTGCCCTGGCTCCCGGAATGGGCTTGAACGCCGTGGTGTCCCTCCACCTGGTCGGCCAGTTGCAACTCACCTGGGTCCAGGCCATGACGGTGGTCCTCCTGCAGGGCCTCATCATCCTGGTTCTGGTGCTGACCCGGTTTCGGGAAGCCATGATGGATGCCATCCCCACCCCGCTCAAAAAAGCCATCGGAGCAGGAATCGGGCTGTTTCTGGCAATCATCGGCTTCAGCAACGCCGGCCTGATCTCCCGGGGAGAGGGGGGCGCCTTTTCCCTGGGAAATCCCGACGATCTGGGCGTGGCGACGTTCCTCTTCGGCTTCTTCCTGACCCTCTGGCTGATGTCCCGCAAAGTGCAGGCCGCCCTGCTGTGGGGAATCCTGTCCACCACCCTGGTGGCCATCCTTCTGAACTCCGTTTTCGGCAACCAACAGGCATTCGGCGGCGCCGCCACGGTGCCCTCCAGCCTGGTGGGGCTTCCTCAGGGCCTGACCGGCCCCGAGGCGATCCTGGGCCGCTGGGACTGGGGCTTTTTCCCGCACCTTGGCCTTTTGTCGGCGGTTTTAGCCGTCTTTTCCCTGATGCTCACCGACTTTTTCGACACCATGGGAACGGTGGTGGGGCTGGGAGAAGAGGGCGGTTTCCTCCAGGAAGACGGAAGACTCCCCGGGATCCACCGTGTGCTTCTGGTTGACTCCCTGGGCGCGGTTGCGGGAGGGCTGTCCAACTGCAGCAGCAATACGACCTATATCGAAAGCGCGGCCGGGATCGCCGCAGGAGGGCGTACCGGCTTGACCTCGGTGGTGGTCGGCCTGCTCTTCCTGCTGGGCATGTTTTTCAGCCCCCTGGCGGGGATCGTTCCCAAGCAGGCGACGGCGCCCTCGTTGATCCTGGTGGGATTCCTGATGATGGGCGTTCTGCAGGATATCTCCTGGCGGCGTCTTGGCGAAGGCGTTCCCGCCTTCCTCACTTTGCTGCTTATGCCCTTCACCTTCTCCATCAGCAACGGCATCGGGGCCGGAATCATCAGCTACACCTTTATGAAACTGGCGGCCGGCGAGCGCCGGGAGCTCCACGCGCTGATGGTTGGGGCCGCCGTTGCCTTTGCCGTTTACTTCGTTCTGTCGGGCTGACTTGAACCGTGAAACGATAGAGATAGAGACGTGAAGCTACTGCTCATGCTGGTCCTGCTGGGACCGGCCCTGCCCATATCCGCAGCCGGAGCATCGGTCGAACTGGAAGCGCTCTTGCAGAGGCTGTCTCGAGAGACCGGATGCGCGCCCGTGGGTCCCGTGGCTCGACACACGCTCACCGATCCAACCGCATTTGAACCCGGGGAGGCCCAAATCCTGACGGAGTACGGATTCCACGACCTCACCCGGCAGAAACTTCGCTGCCGCAGCCGTTCCCTTGAAGTTCGGATCTATCGCATGTTGGATGCCCCGGCTGCCTATGGGCTCTTCACCCTTTACAGGAAGTCCGATTCCCGGGCTCCGCAGGGCTTCCCCAGACTGGCCGAAGAAAGCAACCAATGGGTGGCCTTCGCTCAAAGCCAGTTCTACGTCAGGATCCGGCCGTCCACCCCGCCGGCCGGACGTGCCGCGGCTCTCGAGGCTGCCCGGTTCCTGGCTCGGTCCATGCCTTCCGACTGGGCCCTGCCCTCACTTGTAGACTATCTTCCTCGGGAACATCGGGTTCCGGGCAGCGAAGTATTTCTCATGGGGCATCGGGCCTTGAGCCTCAGGATCCCGCTGGGGCAGGACGACCTGTTCGGTCTGGCCCACGGGGCGGAAGCCCTGCTGGCGGACTACCGGCCGCTCAACGGGTCGGCCAGGATCATCCTGATGAGCTATCCCACCCAGCAACTGGCCGCCAAGTATA
>VXMN01000297.1 GCA_009841055.1 Acidobacteriota bacterium | reverse complement strand
GCACTGTCTGCCCCTATTTTCACTGAGGCCGATACTCTGGAGGAGCTACGCTCGTCGGTCCGGGATGCGACCGAGTGCCACTTTGAGAAGGGCCAATGTCCCAAGCTCATAATGGAAGTTGCCAGCCATCTTGAATTGACCAAAGAAGAATTGCTGGATCAGTTGGAGTAGCTCCTTATTCCTCCGCCGCACTGCTGCTCGCCTTTTTACATTTACCCGTTACTGAAATTCCCCACTGTTCCAGGTCCCCGGGATCGTTGAGGTTGGTGAAGATCCTGCGATCGAGTCCCCTACGATGCAGGTCGGCTTCCGCCAGGTAGTGGGTCCTCAACTCGGGGAAAAGGTCGGACAGCTTGAACCTCCGGTTATCGTAGTTGGCTTGGACCGTCGGAAGACAGGAGCGATTGTAGACGGTGCACAGGGGTTCCAGGCTGCCGTCGTCCAGGCGCAGCAGGACGGCGTCGGCCAGGGGAGCCCGTTCCACCAGCAGCTTCAGGAAGGCTCCTTCCATCAAGGGCATGTCGCAGGCCAGAAAGAGGTTGACAGCCGTTCCCGAACGCTCCAGGCCGGTGTAGATGGCGCTGAGAGGCCCGCGGGAGGGCACCAGGTCGGGGAACACGGGTACCCCCAGGAAGTCGTAATGCTCCTCGGGGCCGAGGATCACGACTTGATCGGTCAATGTCTTCAGGAGATTCACGGCGGACCGGATCAGAGGCTTTCCCCCAATCTCGAGCAGGGCCTTGTCCCGGCCCATCCGGGTGCTCTTGCCCCCGGCCAGGACGTACCCCGTGAAGGGGATCGGGGTCGCCACGGTTTCGGATTGGCCCCGTTGCTGCTCCATTGCCTCCCGCCTTCGCTTGAAATAATCCGGCTTTAGTTACCACAACCGCGGGGAAGTTTCACCCTGAATGATCGGCGCTGCCAGGGAACTCCGGATTATTCCGCTCGCCGGAACCTGTTGCAAGGGAACGCCCTGAGGACCGACCTCGCCTTCCGGTTGCGGTCACCGGCTCGGTAAGGTTCTGCTATAATTCCGCGCCTGAGCCGGGGCCGGAGACATCCGCTTCGGCCTACCGCGTTGAGTTATGCTCCGATACGAAAGACGTGAGAGCGCCATGAGATCGGTTCCTTTCCAACGGTTCGAGCCGGCAGGCCGGTCCGGGTGGACCAGGAGCAGCATCGCGGGCATGGTTCTGCCGCTCCTGCTCACCCTGTCGCTGCATGCGGCGCCTGAGGGCGAAGACCGCAACTTCATGCCCCTGGATGAGGTCAAGCCGGGCATGAAGGGAATCGGGAAAACCGTTTTTCGGGGGACCGAGGTTGAAGAATTCGAGGCTGAAGTTCTGGGAGTCCTCAAGAACATCAGTCCCCGCCAAGACGCCATTCTGGCCCGGCTTTCCGGGGGGCCCCTGGAGAAGACCGGAGTGATGGGCGGTATGAGCGGGAGCCCGGTCTACGTCGACGGCCGGCTGATCGGGGCCGTGTCCTTCTCCTTCCCGTTCTCCAAGGAGGCGGTGGCGGGCGTGACTCCCATCGAGCAGTTGGTCGACATCTTCGAGCAGTCGGATGAGCCGGTTCGGGGCGACCCCATCGTGATCGAGGTCTCCTCGATCGCCCCTCACCGCACGCTCGGGATTCGAGCCCCCGGGATTCTCTCTGCCCCCGATTCCGGGACCGCTCCCGTATTTGCCGTCTCTGAACCGATGGCCGCGGCCGCGGCTTCGCTGAAGCCCTTGGCCGGTCACTTGTTTCGCTATATCGACACGCCCCTGGTCCTGTCGGGTGTGGCGACCGAAGCGGCCGGCGTTCTGGGAGGCGCTCTGGCGCCATACGGGATGAGGGTGTTGCAGGGCGGGGGACCGGTGTCGGGAGCGACCGGCGGGGAGCTGGCTGACGGGTCCGATGTTGTCCCGGGCTCGTCGATCGCCGTCCAGTTGATGAGAGGAGATCTGGGATTCGGAGCCAGCGCTTCCGGGACGGTGACCCACCGCGAGGGAGACAAGATCTATGCCTTCGGCCATCCCTGGTTTTCGTTGGGACCCGTCGATCTTCCGGTCTCCAAGGCACAGGTGGTTTCGCTGCTCCCCAACCTGAACAGTTCGTTCAAGATCGCGGTGCCAACCGATCTGGTCGGGTCGATCACGCAGGACCGGTCGCAAGGACTGTTCGGGACCATTGGGCTGGCCCCCAAGCTGATTCCGCTGGTCATCAACCTCACCTCCAGCCGAAACACCTCCCGAACCTTCAGGTTCGAGCTGGTCAACGACCGCCTCCTGACGCCTTTTCTGACCAACTTCACCGTTTTCAGCACCATTGTTTCCCAGGAACGGGCGCTGGGAGAATCCACGCTGCAGGTAAAGGGAAGGATCCGTCTCAAGGACCGTCCCGATGTGCGTGTCGAGAACCTCTTTTCCGGAGACACCAACTCCCAGTTGTTTGCCTCCATGGCGGTGGGACGGCCGCTCAGCTACATCCTGGGAAGCGGTTTCGACGGGGTCGACATCGAGGAGATTTCCGTCGACATTACCTCCAGCGATGAAAAGAGGATCGGTCGACTGGAGCGGGTCTGGCCCAACCGGGAATCGGTCAAGCCCGGAGAAACCGTGATGCTGTCGGTGGTTTTTCGCCAGCCCAACGGCGAGGAATACGAGGAAAAGATCCCGCTACCGGTTCCCGAAGACATCGCGGAGGGAAGGCTGCTGGCCACGGTGGCCGACGGCTCCACCATGACCGCCGCCGAAAACCGGGTGGTGGGCAGGAGGTTCGTTCCTCGTGACCTCGACCACCTGATCCGAGCCATCAACAATCTGCGCAAGAACGACCGGGTCTATGTCCGTTTGCAGCGGCCGGAACCCGCGGTCCTGCTGCACGGTGAGGAATTTTCCAGCCTCCCGCCGTCGTTTCGACAGGTGTTGATCTCTCACAGAACCCCAAAAATAAAAAAAAAAAAAAAAAGACGCTGACGAACAACTTACGCGATCACATATCGTTGTTACCCGAAAACAAA
>VXMN01000282.1:23239-30795 GCA_009841055.1 Acidobacteriota bacterium | reverse complement strand
GATGAGGATGGAGATCTCACGGTTACGCGAACGGTGCCAGTCGCGGCGTGAGCACCAGTATAGCCCGGGTTCGAGGCCGTGAGGGTGTAGGTTGTGGTTTGATCGGGGCTTACTTTGGTGGTTCCGGTCTCGTCATCGACCGAAACCGATCCAACCCCCTGGTCGATGGCGACACCGGTGGCGTGGGTAGTGGTCCATTTCAGGCTGGAATCTTCGCCCTTTTCGATGGTCGAAGGCGACGCGGTGAAACTGTTCACGCTCGGTCGGTTCCAAACGGTGACCCGGACAGTAGCGCTGGCTGCATCGCTGCCGCTATAGCCAGGATTCGAGGCCGTAAGGGTGTAGCTCGTGCTCCTGGAGGATTCGGCTGTAGACGGTTGACGAGGATCTACACTTCGACCTCCTCCGGGGCCGTCAGCCGGAACCGTCCCAATCCCCTGGTTGATGGAGGTATCGGAGGCATGGCTGGTAGCCCAAGTCAGCTTGGTGGCCTGCTGCTTTCTCAGGGTAGAAGGGGCGGCGCTGAATCGATCCACATTCGGCGGCCGCCAAACGGTAATGGTGACGCTGCATCTGCCGGATTTCCCGGCACCCGAAGCGGTAAACCGGTAGGTCGTAGCTTTGGAGGTTTCCGCGGCGCCGGGCTGAGGCGGAGTAACAGACTTGCCTTGTGCGGGGCTGTCAAGCGAAACCGTCCCAATCCCCTGGTCGATGGTGACGCTACTGGCGTTGGTGCTGTCCCAACTCAGGGTTGAAGAGTTGCCAAGTTGGATGTTGGTGCCATCGGCCCCGCAGGTAATCTTCGATGGGGGATGAGTGATTCCGGCTGGGGGCTGCAGGACCGTCACCGGCAGGCTTTCAATGGAAAGTCCCTGATAATTGAAGTCTTCGCTGGTGGCCGAGTGGCTGATGGTCGCACTGGAACTGGTGGCGCCAGCGTCGACCGACACGGTGAAGCTCTGCGCACTGCTCCAGGTTCCTGCATAAAACGTCAGCGAGGAAGGAGACACTTTGACATCGCTTTGGTTGCTTGAGGCCGAGATGCTCACCGACGCGGTGGGTTGCTCGGTCAACGACACGCTGTAGGTGCCGCTCCCCCCCTTTCGAACGGAGAGACCCGAGGAGGGACTGATATTGACTTCGTGGCTGGGGACAGAACGGTCCCGTACGGTCACTTTCAGGCTTGAAGTGGTTGTGGCATTTACTGCACTCGGGTTGGCTGTCCCCCCCCGCTTGTCCGAAGTCGCGCGAACGGAATGACTCACGGTGGCGCGGTCATCCTCGGCATCGGCATCCTCAATTGCCTCAACCGTGATCTTCCGGGCTTTTCCCCAATCGTCAGGAGTGAAGGTCAACGAGGTGGGCTTGACCCGTACGTCACTGTTGGTAGTCGTGATTTCCAGGGTGGTTTCGGCAGACGGTTGCGCATCCAGATGCACCCGGTAGAAGCCTTCTCCTCCCTCGTCGATGGTCAGGCTTGACTTTGAAATGCGTATCTGCGCCGAGGCTTCGCCGGCAACCAGGGGCAGTACCAGAGAAATCCATATTCCGATGGCCGTGAGCCTGCAATTGCGTTCCATTACCTCCCCCCAACCGTCTCCAGAAGGAACCTTTCCGTACCCATCCAAATGCGAGGAAGTGCCGTGAGAGGGAGGTCGGCTTCATCGAGAGTCAGGACACGACAAACGGAAATCAGGAGCTACCTGGCCGTTCATCGGACCGGAAAAGACCAAGAGCTGATCTCGACGGTTCAGCGAAAACTCAACCGTCCGTTTGTATTGTTGAGGGAGTTTGGTCGAGAGGGAGATCTGCTGTTAACAGGTTTCGGTCAGCCTTCATCGAAAACCTGATTATCTACATGCGTCAGGGTGCGTCTCTTGCCGGAAGATGTTCCATTGTAGAAATCTCAACGATCTGTGCGCCCCTTGCAAAGAGAATGCCGCCGAGGAAAACGTCTCTGGAGACGCGAACCCTTGAAGTCTGCAGTTCCATGCAGAGGAGCTATCATGCATTTCTGACCGCCAGAAGCTATGCTTTCCAAATAGTCTCCACGTCCCAGCAGTCAGTGGCGGCATCGTAACCCTCTACAAACAGAGCCTCTTCCGCAAACCGCAAACCCCGGCGCCGCGTCATTTGCACCACCATGCGGATCCCGTCAACGATGCTGCGGCAGGTTACGCTCCAGGGAAGCCGGCCGGTGGCCTGCGCGGCACAACCGGCAAGCCTTGCCAAGGCCGTTTGAGCGCAATTGGCATGGATGGTGGTCAGCGACCCACCGTGGCCGGTATTGAGGGCTTGCAACAGGTCCGCGGCTTCCCCACCGCGAACCTCGCCCATGACGATATGATCCGGACGGTGGCGCAACGCGTGTCGCACCAGGTTCCGAATCGTCAGCGTGTCCCTGAGTCCACGAGCCTCGAATCGAAGGCAGTTGCTGCGTTTAATGTGCAACTCCAGCACATCTTCGATGGTAATGATGCGTTCCGACTCGGGCAGCAGTTCAATCAGAGCGTTGAGGAGGGTCGTTTTCCCGCTCCCCGTTCCCCCCGAAACAAGGATGTTCTGCCGTGCCCGCAGCGTGTCTGCGGCAGCATTCAGAATCTCTCTCGCCAATACCCCCTGGCGCACCAGGTCATCTGTCGAGAAAGAACGCCCTCCGAAGCGCCTCACCGTGATCGCTACCATTGGACTGGCCGGCGGCATGCAGATCGCCACCCGGGAGCCGTCCTCCAGGCGGGCATCCACCAGGGGCGAGAGAGCAGGATCCAGTCCCAGGGGCCGAGCGATATGGATGGCGGCCCGCTCCAAGGCGCTGGAGTCGAGATCGGCTGCGGGCAACGGATCCAGTTTCCCGTTCTTCTCGATCCAGACGTTGTCCGGCCCATTGATCATGATTTCGCTCACCTGTTGATCCTCGAGCGCCTTCTCCAGTCCCGGCAGCAAGGGCTTGAGCATCTCGATTCCACTGGCATTCATGGCATTACGTTCCATGGTTGTTCTGTTGTCATTCCGATACCAGAGCCCGGTCCGCCTGCAAGTAGGTGATGACAATGCCCATCGGGTTGTGGACCATCAAATCAGGAGGGATTCGGGTGATATAGGAAAATTGCAAGGAAAGAGACCACTTGTCCCGCCCTATCTCTTTCTCCTGTCGGATGCGCACCATTTCAAAGTCGGCAGTCGCTCCATGGGGCGGCGACTGATTGGCGTGGATGCGCAAGACAATGTTCTCGACTCTTGTCTCTTCCGGAGCTGCTCGAGCCGCCACCAGCGCGATATTCCTGTTCTCGTCCTGGAATGCGGCATTGGCCAGATCTGTGGTGAGAAAGCGCAGACTGCGGGTCCAGCGTTCTTGAACCGTGGCGGCCCGACGGGAGTAGTGGTCGTGGATGAAGCGGTTCAAAAAGTACTTGGTAGTGGGATCGAGAGGGTCGGATTTCGCCTCGACAGCCTTGTATTGCAGGGCTTCGGCCCGGCCAACCTCGTCCACCCTCACCACGATCGGGCGGGGCATCTCCCGAAAGCCGAGGCGCACTACTGCCACCGCCAGCAAGAGGGTGAGTCCGCCAAGCCCCATGGAGAGAAGCCGGAGGTGACGATTGGAACTGACGGTTTCACCCCAGATTTCGGCGTATTCACGGTCTGTTTCTTTGGAGGACATCATCGCCTGGAAACACCTCTCGACAGACTCTTGGCAGCTCTACCGGCGGTATGGACGGTCGCGGACAAAGCCCCGGATGCAGTGAAGCCTGCTCCTGAAATCAGTAGCGAAGCCATCTCTCCCGTTTTGCAGGCTGCCAGGATTCCGGCTGCGCAGAGAGGAAGCAGAATCAGCGACCAGTAGACGACCGCGGAAAAGTTGTCCAGGGGCGCTGAATGGCTGAACGTGGTGACGTAACCCAGCCCAACGCCGCCCCATATACGGAGGATGGCTCCCGCGATTGCAGCGTAGAGAGAATAGGTGAGCACCGTCCGAAACCAACCCCAGAACAGGAAGGCCATCGGCTCGAATACCAGCCAGGGGATAAAGATAGGGCCGAGCAGGATAGTGATGGATACAGCCAGGTGCCCCCAGAGAACTTGGGCATAGGTGATGAAGAACAGGGACAGCAGCAGCAGGCCGAAAAAGACAAACGCTACCGACGGAATTGCCTGTGTGACTATGGCGTATGCCGTAGAGGGCGACAGGTCCTCAATATCGATCCGTTGCCAGGCCGCCAGTATGGCATTGCCCTGCTGGGTGAACAGGGTGTTGAGTTCCGTGTGCATGCCGGAGACGATGTCGGAGACAAACATGTTTTGCAGCCAGATCCCCTGCTCCACTACCATCTGAGGAAAGGTATAGGTGGTGTGAGGGAGGGTCTGAGCGTAGTAGTGAAGCATGGTCTTTGGAATACTCAGAACGATGACGAGCTTGACGATCTCCCAGAGATTGAAGGATCCGCTGAAGGCGACCTGCAATCCCGTCCAGGTCACTGCAATGGTGGCAATTGCCAACCACAGGTCGTCGCCCGCCTGGATGATTCCGGGCGAAGCCGCACCCACAACGTCATCCAGCACCCTGTCGAGGAATGCCTTGAAATTCTGTTGCTGATCCTCCGGGATTATCGCCGGAACATTGGGATCGATCGATTGTGGCGGACGGAGTTGCATGGGACCCGGGGCTTACTTGGAACCGCCAAAGGCGGACGGAATCCGGTAGACCAAACCTTTCCGCAGTCCAACGGCGCTCGCGGCAATGTCCGCCTGCTGCTGTTGGAAAAGCACTTTCCCCGCCTCCTGACGCTGCTCCCACCGCTTCCATTGCTGCCGCCGCTTGAGTTCCTCCTGGTAGTCTCGAGCGGCACCCCGTGCTGCCTCAAAGGCCATCAGTTGCGCCATGGCGGACAGGAGCTCTCCCTGGGTGGCCAGACCCGTCACCTGGGCTTGAGCCAAGGCGGTGTCCGAGACATTGCTGTTGGAACGCAGTTTCTGGAGAGACTCTTGCGCGCTCACCGCGGTTTCGATCAAGGCTGTCGCCGAGTCGTCAACCAGGTAGGTGGTCACACGTCGATTGTCAGCTCTATCCTGGTCCTGAAGGTAATGATCCGAGACCTGCGCCGCCACCTGGGGATCCAGGTGGCTCAACAGCTCAACGATGTCTTCCTGGTTGGTTCGATATTGGTTCAGGATTTTCCTCCAGCTTTCCCGCAGCGGTTGGCCGGAGGCCAGCTGTCTGGCAGCGCCAACCAACTCTCTGGCCGAACCGGTGAATTCCGTCTGCCACTGCATGGTCTCGACCACCAGGTCAGTGGGCCCCGCGACCAGTTCCGCGAAAGACTCCTCCAGAGCTCCAATTTGTCCCAAGGCAGCCTCCTTCATGTGGATGATCTGTTCCCTGGTCTTGGTAAGCTGTTCCGTAAATTGCTTGATTTGAGTGACTTGGTTGGCGATCTGCATTCTCTCGTTCAGCCTCTGAAGAATCTGATTCACGATCATCTGGGCTCTTTGGGCGGCCGCAACGGGGTCGATGCCGTAGAGGGGGGCGGCGCAGAGGCTGCCGAGCAGCACGAGGGAAACGATCCGCTTTTTCATGGCTGTTCTCTTCCTTTCTTGGGTCTTGACCCAGGCACAAGCACATCGGAAGTAAACCAGATTCGCAACCGATGACCGGCCCGGATGGTAATGGCGGGTAGACGATTGAGAAAACGCTGCAGAATTTGGGTTGCGGCCAAGCCGAACCCCTGGCCGGCCCCGGCTCTGAATCCCTGGGTCCCCCCGCCGTAGGGATTGATTCCCTGCAAGGTGAGTCCCGACAGCAGGCCTACGGCTCCGGCGGCTGCAAACATTGAAACGTAGTGACGGTCGACCTGGTCCTTGAGAGCCGACTCGCCTACTTGGCTGAGTCCCCGGAATTCAAGCGAAATCCATCGCCCGTCGGGGAGAAACAATCGGTCAAACGTCACGGCCAGTCGTCGCTGGTCGCTGTGAGCAACCTCCCGCGCCGTGCCGACCGCCCGCGCTCCCCGCGGCACCAGGATCCTCTGGCGATCTCGAGAGTAGAACGGCACCGATACCATGGCCAGCACCGGTCCGGGGAAGTCTCCTGACAGTTGCGTCAACAAGACACCCTCCAGAAAGGACCCCTGGTAAATCCGCTCCCAACCCGGCGGATTCGAGGATCGGACCAGTCTGGAAGGGCGTGTCGGGTCTGCGGAGGAAAGTTCGGATACTTCCGCGGAAGGGCCCGGAACCGCAGGTTTCTTCAGGGCGCCGGCCGGTCCGTTCGGATTGTCTCTGAAGGATTTCAATGCGTCACTGAGATCGCCCACCACCTCCCGCAATTCCGATTCCCTGGTAGAGAACACCCTTGAGGATTCCCGCGGCTGGATAGCAATCGAACCGGGCTCGGGCTTGGAGGATTTTTCCTCCGCACCCCGGTAGGATCGATAGGATTGGGCCAAGGGCCGGGAACGAAGAGACCTGGTTCGCCTTTCGATATCCTCAAGCCTCAGTGTCTCACGCAGCTTGATCTCATCCTCGGTCGGTCCCGAATCCGATTCGACAAGCGTCACCGCGGCTTCCCTGAGAGCCGGGACCATCACGGCCTGACTCGCTTCATGGGAAGTTGCGGACGCCGGCGTTGACCGCGGCAGCCTGTCCAATTCCGCCGCGGCAAGCCTCTGTTCCTGTCTTTCGGTTTCCCTGTCAATGAGAGCACTGAGGTGTCGCTGAACACCCTTGTTTGCGGGCTGTGGGCTCGCAACAGAGCTTGCAGAGGGTTCCCTGTTCGTCTTGGTGAATGAATGGGTGAGCATCAGCGCTCCGCAAAGCACCGCGATGGCGGCAACGCCGATGCGGGTCATCAGGTTGCCGGGGAGCGCTCCGGCCGGCCTGGAGTGCATTTGTTTCCAATGAATCACGATGTTACGGCCCCAGTCCTGCTTCCACAAACCGCCACTTGGCTCTTTTCTTCCCTATGGCAAGCCAGCCATCGCCCAGGACATGCCGCACTACATAGAGTCCATCCTGGCTGAGATCATAGGACACCAGGCTGGGCGATCCATCCTTCAACTCGTATAGCACCGGGGCTTCCTGTGCCCGACAGCGCAGATAGGTAAATTGACCGTCGTGCCAGAGGGCCTCGACCAGGAACGGGCGTTCAAACGCCCGTTTCTCGAGACGGTACGGCCACTTCAACCGAGCCGGATAGCTGGAGCGAAATTGGTCGATTGTCTTGGTGGCCTCTTGCTTTGCCTCGTTGACCCGGGCCTCCGCATCGGTCTTGGCGGCCAGTGCGGCCTCGTTTGCTTGCCGAGCCGCGTGTTGGTATCCCTCTACCATGCTGCGTGAAATGAACGCCGGCTTGTGCGCCGACTCGGCGCCACGTCCATCCCTACTTTCGGTTCGTTCGATTCGAACCACCAGGTGAGGAGGCTCTGCGCCCTCAATCGCCAGAAAGGCATAAATCCGACCGCTGGCGCAAACCAGCGCTACGTTGGTGCGCACACCCGTGGCGATGGGTTTGAGATAGGCCAGATTGGCTGCCCCGCTCAAGTGCCAGTAGGCGCAGTCCA
>VXMN01000282.1:0-23229 GCA_009841055.1 Acidobacteriota bacterium | reverse complement strand
GATGATTTGATCCTGTCTCTCCTTGATGCGAAGCACCCCGCTTCCGGTCGCGACATCTGACAGCAGCGTCCAGCAGGCCACCAGGATCGCGATGGCGGGAACCGGGATTCCCCTGGGTATCGTCGCTTTCACCTCACCACCCCCTCGGATAACCGTTCAATGCCCTGTTCCAACCCGTATCGCTCGATGAATTTGCGCCGCTTTTCCGCATCCGTCGGCGAGGAGGTATAGAGCCAATAGCTCTTCGGATCCACGTTCAGCCGCAGTACTCCGGTCGAACCGGGACGCCGCAGGTAGAGCTCCTGCTTGGGAACCAGTTCCCTGACAAGTTCAAGCTCCCGTTCATTGAGTCGAAACACCTGGCCGGCTTGAGACGGCAAATCCGGGTTGGCCAGAAATATCTTGGTCGGCATGGACTCCAGGAGTGGTTCGGCGCCGGCGGTGCCGGTGATATCCACTGCCGACTGGGTGGCCATGACCAGGGCGGCATTGCGTTTGCGCCAGGTCTTCGCGGATTCGGCCAGGTAAGCCACAACTCCAGGATCTCGCAGGTAACGCCAGGCTTCGTCCACTACCATGAGCTTTACCCGGGCGATGTCGGCCGGGTCTTCCAACTCCAGGCGTAGACGCTCCAGCAGGTAAAACAGGGCTGCTTCACAGAGGTCTTCATGTTCCGCCGCTCCAGCCAGGTCGATGACCTGCCAGTCTTTCAGATCGAGATCCTTCCCGGCGGCGGAGTGGTTGAAATAGCTTGCCCAGGCTCCATCGCCGTGCCAGCGCGACATGGCCGGCCACATCCTGCTGGGCAGGACCCGCACCAGGGCACTCAGTTTGCGCCGTTCGGGAGTGAACAGATAGAGGTCCTGAATGCGGCTGCGTATTTCATTGGTGTCGTCGCCTTCCACCGTCCACCCACCCAATCGCAACAGGCGAGTCACCCAGCCGGTGAGGAATTGATAGGTCCGCTCAGTGGGAGGCAGGGAGAACGGCCTCAGCTCAAAGGCGGGATTGAGCGCTCCGGACGGAGCCATCTCCAGGTAGCTTCCCCCCAGGAAGGCGGTGAGCCAACGGTAAGACCCACCCAGGTCGAGTATCAGAACCCTGGGACGGTACTGAAGGGACGAGACCAGCAGGAAATTCAGCAGGAAGGACTTGCCGCTTCCGGTCGCCCCGAGCACCAGCGTGTGCCCCACATCGCCGTCAAAGAGGTCAAAGTGGTACGGGGTCTTCCACCGGGTTTCGAGGATTGCCAATGCGGGGCGTTGCAAGTGCCTGCTGGTCGAGTATCCGACCGGCGGACCGAAAATGGGAGCCAGACAGGCGGCCAGACCGGCGGAGCCGAACAGAGTGCGAACCTGACGCTTCCTGGGCTGCGCCGGCCAGCGACAGAACCAGGCCGGCAACTGTCCGTAGCCCTCCCGGATGACTTTTGCGTCATGGGAGGAGAAGATACGCCGCACATCGCCGTCCAGGCGTTCGATCTTATCCAGGTCTCCGTGCAACGCAATGCAGAGCGCCATTTCACCATAGGCAATCCCATCGGCTTCGAGCTCCACCAACGCTTCGCCGAGCCGCTCGGACTCGACCTCGGCGGCCGAGTCCACCATCGCCGTATCCGTTCCTTCTTTCTCCTGCATGTGGGCTGCCAGGGAGTAGCGCTTGGCGAAATAGTGCCGGCGGGCCGATCGAATTCTCTTCCGAGCCTGGTCCGGCTCAAGAGGCCTCCATTCCAGGGACACCGTGAGAGTGGCGTCCAGGCAGTAGAGATCGTTGAGCAGATTCGCACAGGCTTCGCCGGGAGGGGACAACAGGGAATAGAGAATGACCGGCTCGCCATCCAGGCGCAGATGACGGCGTTCCGCCTCCAGCTCGGAAAGGGCCAGGCGCCAATTGAGCCCGCTTCCGGTGGCTCCGTCCCAGGGAATGCCGGGACGGTTGATCAACTCGCTCAACAGGCGCGATCCATCCGGGGGAGACAGCAATTCAATGGGGGTGAGATCGTCCACCAGGGCCCGCTGGGCCTGCACGAGTTGGCGAAAGCGATCGGCCGCGGTTTTAATGGCCGAATACAGGTACGCCCCTTCAGGGGTTCTGCCCCGTCGAGTCAGCCAACTGCGAGCGTAGGACATCCAGCCGGCATCCCGATTGACGGCCGACCTCAACTGCGGATCATGGCACCACACCAGAAAGGTCTGCATCTCCCGAACCCGACCTGCCAGAAACAAGCGCCTCTGATGGTGGGAAAGCTTGCCGACGTCGCTGCCAAACTGCCGGATCTCATTCAACCGGCCGGGGCGGCGAAGGAGATAGAAGTAGAGCCGGGTGCGAGGACCGATGTCGGACAGCAACCGCTGCCAGCGATCCAGCACTCGATCCAACTGTTCGGGCCTCCGTCCATCGATTCCCATGGGCGCCAGCCGGCCGGCGGTCAGGAGTTCGCCCCCTCGAGTGAGGCAGGCTTGTCCATCCGGAAGCCACCCCCAGTAGGGAATCTCTTCGGCAAGGGCTCCCGATTTGCCGTAGTCCCGTGCTTCAGAATTCATGTTCATCCGAGGTCACCTACCGGAGGTCCAGATACCAAGGGGCTTCCGTCCATTTGCCGGGGTCGTACCGCACTTTGGATCGGGCTGCTTCCCTCAACAGACTCAGCATATTGGGATCCTGTTTCCAGGCCAGCCGGCCGGCGCCATGCAGCAACGCCAGGACGAAGATCGCCGCCAGCAGGGAGTCGCCGGCGTTCCAAAGCGACACCGCCAGTGTCGCGCTCATGAGAAACCAGCGCCGTTCCACGCCCAGAATCATCAGCGGCCTGCTCAGGACGGGATAGCCGTTCCATCGACGTTTTCCTGTCATTTCCCGGTCACACCCCGAAGAGCCACTTCATGAAATTGGCAGCTCCCAGAGCCATGCCCAGCCCGAAGATGATGCCGGCCATGGCTCGCTTGGACCCGCCTTCACCGTAAGCGAACATCAAACCTCCAACGACAATGGCGATCAGTGACAGGCCTTTCGCCAAGGGCCCTGTAAACGTCTTCGACAACTCGTCGACGGCCATGACCCACGGACTGGCGCCAGTTCCTTGAGCCAGCAGGGCATTCTCTTGAAGCAGCAGGAGCAGCGTTGGAATAACCCTGCGAATTGGGGCAAACGTGGACGCAATTCGGCACACACCGGAGACAGTCGGCATAACATCCTCCGCCGTTCTCTTTCGGCAAGATTTAGTTTGGAAACTGTAGAATGTTGCTCGGAGGGAGTGGGTAAAACTTACAATGACTCCCCGCGGAATTGCAACAACAATTTTCGGGCCGGCTGCTCTGCGTTGAAAGGAATCGCCTACTTCACCAAAAGCAGGGTGGGCCAAGTCCCACACATCAGCTCTTGCCGCTACTCCAAGCCGGTTTCCGGGTGGTAATTATCGTCAGGAACAGCTAAACTGCTTATCCCTTGATCGGGCTCAGCCCGAAAGCGGCGATCAACAGGACCTCTGTTAGTAATCCTTCCAAGGTCTCGCCCTCAACGAATCCCTCTTACCCTTAACTGTTGTCCGGGTCGGAAACTACGGCCCTGCCGGACAGGATCTGCCTGTGCGCGTACGGCGGAGATAAACATTGATATCCAGTTCCACCTCTACTGCTTCGACCGGTTTCGACCGGTTCGAACTCCATGAATCCCTGGTTCGCGGCATTCGCGGCATCGGCTTCGAGAATCCCTGGCCGATCCAACAGGAGACCATTCCCGCGGGTCGCACCGGTCGCGACGTGCTGGGCCTGGCTCACACCGGCACCGGCAAGACGGCGGCCTTTGCGCTTCCGCTGCTCGACCGGCTTCTCAAGGTGCGCCGCCCGGACCCTCGAGCTCTGGTGCTCGCTCCCACACGGGAACTCGCCACTCAGATCGCGGCTGAGATCCGCACCCTGTCCAAGTTCACACGCCTGAAGACCATTACGGTCTATGGTGGCGTCTCGACGCGCAACCAGATCAACTCGCTACGCCGGCAAACGGATATCATTGTGGGCTGTCCGGGACGCGTGCTCGACCTGCTCGGGCAGCAAGCGCTCCGCCTCGGCCAGGTAGAAACACTGGTCCTCGACGAGGCCGACCACATGTTCGACATGGGTTTCCTGCCCGACATTCGCAAGATCCTTGCTGCGATGCCCGAGCGGCGCCAGAACCTGCTGTTTTCGGCCACCATGCCGAGAGAGATTCGTCGACTGGCGGACGATTTGTTGACGAATCCCCACGTGGTCGAGCTGGCCGGTACAGCCCCGGTCGCCACCGTCGATCACGGACTGTACATGGTCGGGGAGGGGCGTAAGAGAGTCCTGCTCGAACACCTTCTCACCAGCGACGATTGCGACTCGGCCATTATTTTCACTCGGACGAAGCACCGAGCCCGGCGATTGGCGGATCAATTGAGCCGGGACGGACACCGGGCCATTGGTCTTCAGGGATCCATGTCCCAAGCCCAGCGCGATCGCGCCATGAACGGGTTCCGCGCCCGCCGCTTCAATATCCTCGTAGCCACCGACATTGTGGCTCGAGGAATAGACGTCAGCGGTGTTTCCCATGTGATCAACTTCGATGTGCCGAACACTCCGGAAGCCTACACCCACCGCCTCGGACGTACGGGCCGTGCGGAACGCGAGGGTATCGCTTGCACTTTCGTCACCGGTATCGATCACGGCTGGGTCGAGGCCACCGAACGCATGATCGGCTCACCGATCCCGCGTCGGAAGGTCGTCGGCTTCAAGCCCGACGTCGCCGAGCGTTCCGTACGCACTCGCCGGCCCTATGGTCATAGCCTGCGTGGCAGGCGGCCCGGCGGAGAGTCGCCCAATCGCGGGCGTCATTCCAGTTCCTCCGGCCGCGGGCGCAGTAGCAACCGGAAGCGCGTCGCTTAGAGTGACCGCTGGACGAGATTGACTGGTTGGGCCGCATGTGATGGACTACAAGTGTTGGAAACAGCCGGAGGAACGCCATGAAGATCGTTGCCAGGGGGACGCTGAACCGGGGGGAGGCGGGAACCGACCGGGCCGTCGGGACCTTTCCCAAGCTGCTGGGATTGAAGGACGGAAGGGTACTGGCCACCTACAAGGTGGGCCCCAACAAGGATTCGGACCAGGCCACCACCGAGATCCGCTGGTCGAAAGACCTGGGGCAGAGCTGGACGGAGCCGACGGCCCTGCAGTCTCCCGGGATCGGGGGGAAGAGAGGGACGCTGTGGACGGCCTATCCCACCCAGCTCTCATCCGGGCGCCTGGTGCTGATTTCCATGTGGGTGGACCGGGAGTCCTTCCCCGGCTCCAAGATCTTTCATGCCGAAACCGAGGGCTGCCTGCCCATGACGGTGCTCTGGTCGGAGTCGGACGACGGCGGCCGCAGTTGGAGCCCCTGGCGGATCATCCCCACCCCGGACGAGCTGGGGCCGCCCAGCGTGACCAGCCCCCTGATGGAGCTGGCCGGCGGCAGGCTGGCCTTGAGCGTGGAGACCAACAAGCCCTACCTGGACGCCTCCAGGTGGTACCAGCGGGTGGTCTATCTCTATTCGGAGGACGGGGGGCGGACCTGGAGCGCTCCCCACACGGTGAGCCAGGACCCGACCGGCAGGATGTTCAACTGGGACCAGCGGGCGGGAGTGGCCCCCGACGGGCGCATCGTCACCTTCACCTGGTACTTCGACAGCGAGACGGGAACCTACCTGAACATCCGGCGCCGCATCAGCCGGGACGAGGGTCGAACCTGGACCGACCCGGAGGACCTGGGCTTCAGCGACCAGGCGGCCAGGCCCGCCATCCTGCCCGACGGCAGGACGGTGCTGGCCTGGGTGGACCGCTTCGGCACCCAATCCATCCGGGCCCGGCTGGCGCCGTCCATTGACGGGGCCTTCCCGGCCGAAACCGAGGTGGTGATCTACGACCACGCCGCCGCTGTCAGGAGCCGCCCCTCCGCCGGCGAGGACATGGCCGACACCCTGGCGGTCATGAGCGACTGGAGCTACGGACTGCCCTTCGCCACGGTCTTGTCCAACGGAGAGGTGCTGATCGTCTACTATGCGGGGACGGTTGAACGGATGGACGTGGAGTGGGCGCGCTTGTCCTGTTGAGGGTCCTCAATAGCGCCGGCGGCGGGACGGAATCAATCTCTTCGGTCCCCAGCGGGTCAGGAAGCGCTTGAACTTGCGGGCGTGGTAGGACTTGCCCTTTTCCAGTCTGGCGGTGTCCTGCGAGTGCAGCAGCTTCCCTTGGCCGTCCAGCACGAAGAAGTGGGGATAGCCGGCGACCTCGGGGTAGCGCGACAGCACCTCTTCGTTCTCGTTCTCCGGGCTGTAGTTCACCTTGACCACCACGAAGTTCCTCTCCAGCAGGGCGCTGAGCTTCTTGCGCTGCTTCAGGTAGGCGTCCAGCCGGTGGCACCAGGCGCACCACTCGCCCCCGACCTCGATCAGCACGTGCCGCTTCGTGCGCCCGGCCTCGGCCAGGGCGGCCTCGATGTCGGCGGCGGCATCGCGTCTGGGGTCGTACTTGAGGACCGGCTGGTACGCGGGAGCCGGCTGCTCGGCGGTGAACGCGGGCAGGAGCAGGATGACAATCGCCGGAAGCACGAAGAGTGCCGACCGGATCGGCGTGTTAGTCACGAAAAACCTCCCGGGCTTGCTCCACCTCCTGGCGGGCGGATCCTGGGCGAGTGATACAACGGACCCATAGGGCTTTACGAACGGGACGAGAGACGGGCGCTCAGCAAGGGATGCCCACCCGGGAGCGCGGGCGTCCCGCCCGCACACGTCCCGGCACAGCTTCGGCCGAGCCGATGCCGTTCCCGCCGTCAGGATGGCGGGGTGGGGCATCGCAGGAAACTGAGCGGCACGCAACGGGAGTGCATGCGGGCGGGACGCCCGCGCTCCCGGGTGGCGCCTCTTCCCGTCTCTCTTGCTCCTCGAGGGGGCAGAGCTGTCACGCTTACTGGATCAAGACGTTGCTGGCATACTGTCCCGTTTCGCCATCGATCGCGATCTCGGCAACCAGCCTGAATTCGCCGGGAGCCGACGGCGTATAGGCGCAGAGTTGACCCATCGTCTCGGTTCCTTCGATGTCGTTCCATTCGGCATCCGGACCGGCTCGTGTCTGCCACCTGGAATGGAGGACGGCGAAGTGGGTGCCGTCGATGAGCACGTTTTCGACCGCGATGCAGCCTTCGCTCGAAACGGGACCGAACCCGACCTGGCCGGGTGACACGGAGAGCCCTTCCAGTCGTACATATCTGTCGGCCCCGACTCCGACGCGCTCGAAGATGAGGAGTCCGGCCTCCCCGGTGCTGAGGTAGACATGCCGGCCATCGGGAGTGGCCACAAAGTAACGGGTGTGGCCGAACTCGGGAATCGGGTTGTTGAAGCGATCCGGCTGCCAGGCGGCTACGAAGTCGGTCGGGGCCAGGACGCCGGCCTCCGGCTGCCATTGCACGCCGAAGGCCGAATCCTTGCAGAACAGGTCGACCGCCGGAGCTCCTCTTCGGGCGATTCCTCCGCACCGGTTGTCGAAAGCGAAGTACCTGAACGGCGTGTTCCAGAATGGCGGCAGGCTGCCCACCGGCTGCGGACTGGTGGGATCGTCTTCCAGTTGGAACAGGTTGGTCCTCCTGCCGTTGTCGTCGAAGGCGAACAGAAAGCGGTCGTCGCTGCTGATCGCAATGGATTCCAGGTTCCAGAGGCCCGGTTCGGCGCCCCCTGCCTGCGTGAGCGCCCCTGTTTCCCCGTCGCGCTCGAAGACCGCAAGCGAGGAGTGGGTGGCCGCGTAGACGTGGCCGCCGGCGTTGGAGATGAGCGCCCGCTTCAGCCCGGGAACCGTAAGGGTCTGGACATGGCGCAGTTCGGCCGGCGTTTCGAAGGCCAGAACCTGCAGTTGACCCTGCATGGGATCGACCGTGTGGATGAAGGATCCCCCGGAGTCCATGAAGACATCGCCGCTGCAATGGGCGCGGCCGGACGGACCGGCTATCGAGAGCATGCCCTCGTCCCGAAGTTCCCGATGGGTTTCATCCACCGGCGCAAACCGGCGCCAGGCGCCGCACCGATGGGCATAGAGCGCGGATCTGCGCGCATCCCAGATCAGCGAACTGTCTTCGAGATCGTAGTCCGGCAGCTCCTGAAGCAGGGTCAGGTTTCCGGTCGCGGGGTCGCGTTCAAACACCTGGAGGCCAAGTCCCGAAGCCACGTAGAGCACGGTTCCGCGGGTATTGAGGGCCAGGCTGGCCGCATCCCCGCCCGCCACCGGGTTCCCTTGGGCGTCCGGGTCCCCGTCGGCCAGGCTCCCGACGTACTTGAGCCAGACCGGGGCCTCGCTTTCGTCCCAGTGCAAGGTGAACTCGCCGCCGGATCCATCGCCTCGGGATCCGAGCCGGATCCTGTATCCGGTTCCCGCCCGGGCGAAAAAGATGACCTCGACGGCGTAGGACCGGCTCCATTCCGGTTGATGGCTGCTTCTCACGAACTCGAGCGGTCCGAAACCGCCGGGGGCTTCCCGGTAGACCGCCAGCACCCAGGGAGCGAAGGGCTCGTCGATCCGGAATCTGTACCACCCGGAAGCGGGCGCTTCGTATCTCCACCAGAGCGAGGAGTGGCCCAGAGGACCGATCCGCTCACTCGGCTCCATGGTCGCAAAGCGATTCGACCCGGTGGTCGAACCCATGGTTCCCGAAAGCGGCTCCGCGCTGGTGAAGCGGTCGTTGCCGGGAGTGGGTCCCCAGGCAATTCTCGCGGCGGCCCCTGCTATTGAATAGGCTGAGAGGTCGCCGGTCGGAAAGCCGGCCGCGATCCAGTACCGTTGCCCGGCGGCGGCCTGAAAGACGAAATCGGACGGGTCGGCATCCATTCGGCTCTCGGCAACCAGGTGCAGGTCTTCCACGGAGCTTCCGGTAAACACGGTCACCCGCAGCCTCGAATGCGTCGGGAAGAGCGAAAACGACAGGCCCCCGGCATCCGTCAGGCTCCAGGTATAGCGTCCGTCCTCAGGCGCTTCCCACACCCACCACTTCGTCCGGACTCCGCTCTCGGCCGGCTCTCCGGGCTCCACGGTCGCCAGGGGATCCACCTCGAGGAGGTGTTCCGAAGACAGCACGCTCTCGATCGGTTCCGCGCCCGCAATGTCGTCGTTCGGGGAACGGGGAACGAAGGGCAGCGGCGACCATCTCAGCGGGTAGGCGCCTCCGGAGGAATAGGCCGTGAGCTCGGCGACGGCGATGAGATACTCCCTTCCCGCCCCGGCGTTGACAACGGTGCGCTCCAGGGGGAAGCTCGACACCAGTCTGAGCCGACTAAAGCTGTCCTTGGCAGTGGTGTCGGGTGGGAAGAGGTCTCTCTGATAGACGCCGGCCTCGGGTGCGCCTTTCTCGAACACGAAGACACGCCGCTGGGCATCGCTCTGGAACAGCCACAGGCCGTCGCCGGGCGCGATCCATTTGTACCAGGTGGTGGCCGCCGCGAACCCGAACCACTCGCCGGGCTCCAGGGTGGCCCCCCGGTTGTTGCCATGAACCACGCCGGCCGGCCCCTCGATCGGGCTGGCTTCCGACAGGTTGTCGTTTGCGGGGCGGGACCCCCTGGCCCAGCGCAGCTCGAGGGCGGCGCCCCGGGCATCTTTGCTCACCCGAATGCGATAGGTTTGTCCTTTCTCGGCGAAGAATGTCGATCCCCACTGGCCGGAGGCGATCTCCTCCAGCGCCGCGATGCGGTCGCCCCGAAACACGTGGATGCCGTCGTCGCGCATGCCCCCGGGATGCGCAGGCGGGGGAATGTCGAAATGGACCGGACCGTCGGCCGGCGCTGTCCACGCGTACCAGACCGAACCGGCCGGGCGTCCCCGGCGGGCGGTGAACAGCGGTTCCGCCGGCTCCGGGGTGGCCAGCAGCAAATCGAGAGACAGTGCCCCTTCAGGACCCTCGATCGGGGCGGCCGCCGCGAAGTCGTCGTTGGGGGGCCTTTCGGCAATCCCGGATGGGCTCCGGCTTCCCGCACCCACCCCGACCGACACCGATCCCGCCCGCGCGTTCCAGGCGCTCGCGGTGAAGTGGAGGCGCGCCATGTCCGACTCCCCGGTGTAGGAGACCCTTAGCCTGATTTCCCGGGACTCCCCAACCGAGATTTCACCGATCGGGATCGAGGACCCCAGGGGGATGGGGGAGGACTCGATGGCTTCCTGTCCCGGAAATGCGGGGATCTCGGGCTCGGGCGCATCGGGCTCCGGCGCACCGAGTTCACCCGACAGATCCACCGTCACTCCATCCTGGCGGGACACCTCCACGGTATGGATCCGCACCTGGTCGCAGCCGGATGGATCCAACTCGTCCCGGCAGTCGATGTGGAGGCGAGTTCCCGATGCCACGTAGGCGTCCGCGCTCAGGGTCAGGGTCAGTTCCTGTTCCTGTCCGCCCGCGAGGGCGCTGCTGTCGGCGGAGATCCCCAGGTTGGGGGTGGAGGCGCCCCGGATCACCGTCCAGGCCAGCGCCGCCCGAGGGGGGGCGGTGTAGATGCGGTGGGCCGCCACCTTCACCCGGTAGAGGCCCGGCTGCGGATCCCTGAGGATGATCCACTCCACGTTGTCCACGCGGGACGACGAAACATGCTCTCCGCATGCGACGGCGCCGCAATCGCCGTCCCGGTCGAGCCACAGGTCGAGATCGTTCAACACGGCGCTTCCGATGTTGTCGGTGGGCGGCTCGTCCCAGGCCAGCACCAGGTCGAGTCGTCTGGCGCCCTCGGGGACGTGGATGTCCTGAAAGGCGTACTCGCCGTCCCGCAGCTCGGAGACCGCGCCGCCGCCGCTCCAGCCGTCGGTTCGATCCCGGTTGAGCACGCTGGTTCGGGCGGATACCTTGCCCAGGCCGTACCCTGACTCAAAGCACCCCCCCCGGTGGTCGAGGGTCGCGGTCAACCCGGCAGCTTCTCCAAGCCTGGGTCCCGGCCGGTCGGCGCGGTCCATCAGCCGGGCCCGCGTCAGTGCGGGCTGCTCCCGGAAGGCGGGGACCGCATCCATCAGCAGGGCGGCCACCCCGGCCACCGCGGGCGAAGAGAAACTGGTACCGTTGAAACGGACGTAGCCCCCGTGGCTGCCCTCACCCCGGGTCGAGTGGATGCCGACGCCGGTGGCGACCACCTGGGGCGCCAGGCGTCCGTCGAAGGTCGGCCCATGGCTGCTGAAGGTTGCGATGTCCCCGCTGTCCAGCACCGCGCCGACGGCCAGCGAGTTCTTGGCGCTGGCAAAGTCGGAAAATCCATTGATTCCTTCGTTCGATTGCGCGACGACATAGAGCTGGCGCTGGCTCCAGACGATGGAGTCGAGCTTGCGCTCTTCCACCCCCCGTCCCTCGAATCCCCTGGAGGAGTCACCCAGGCTCACGTTGACGATCAGGGGTTTGACCGGAAGGGACGGGCGGGCCGCTTCGGAGCACTCGGTCGGGCGGGCGAGAAAATCCATGGCTCGATGGATGCCGTCTCCGAATCCGAATCCGGAACTGTTCAAGACCTTGGCGAAACGGATGTGGCGCACCGCAGGCGCCATGCCGGCGAAACGGGGTTCGACGAAACCGTTTCCGAGGATGACCCCGGTGACGTGGGTTCCGTGTGAACCTGCATCGACCCACAGATCCTCGGACTCGTTGGTCCCGCCGAACCCGAAGAAGTCGAGACCCAACGAGAAGTTGGCCCCGCAAATGCTTTCGCGGTGGGATGCGATGTCGGGATGGTTGATATTGAGTCCGGTATCCATGACGCCGATCGGGACCGAGGCCCCGCCGATGCCCGAGAAGAGACCGGGAGCGCCATCGAATCTTCGCAGGGCATCGGCCCCCATGGCGGGAACAGCCGTGTCGAGCCTGGATTCGAAGATGGCGATGGGCTCGACGGCCAGCACGAAGTCGGCCGCGGCAATCGCCTCCAGCCGAGCCCGGGGCACGTTGGCCGCATAGACCCGGATGCTCGGGTCGAAGCGGCCCACCACCGCCCCCAGGTCCTCGAGGGCCTGCCGCCAGCGGGAGTCGGGATCACCGGTCATCAGAGTGATGAACACGGGCGTCGCTTCCTCGCCAGACGCTTCGGGCGATGGGGTGGCAAGCTCCTGGGCGAGCTTCCTCTCCGGGGGAAGGGCGCCCAGCCCGGCGACCTCCGGCAAGGCGGCGATCGTCTGCAGACGGGCCTCGTCGCCCGGGAGCATGGCGCGCACCAGCGCTCCCGAGGAACCGACGATCCGGGCGCCCGTTCCTTCGAGCGCCAGGGCCAGATCTTCGGCCGTGGCGTCCCCGGCGAGTCCGATCCAGCCGAAGGACCAGTCACGTCCGGCCGCATCGGCCTGGGCCGACAGCCCCTCGATTGAAGTCTCCCTGCCGAGCCAGTCGAGATCGACCAGGGAACGGTCCCCCCGGGTTTCCACCTCAGCCTCGATTCGCTCCCGGGGCATCTCCCCCTGATAGGAAACGAATGAGTAACCGGCGGGTGGCGATGGAGCCGGATCGGGTCCTCTCTGCCCGGAGACGGCTGCCGTCGCAGGTGATCGAGGCGCGGCTTCAACGGGCGGCTCCGGGAGGTCTCCACGGCTTTCCTCGGAAATCCGAGCGGTGGCGGCGCGGGTCATCACGGATGCCTGAGCCGGTGCCAACCGTTCCCTTTCCCGGCCCTCGCCAGGGGAAGTCTCTGAAGTGGCCAGGCCAGCCGAGCCTGCGATCAGGCAGAGGACGCCGGAAATTATGAGAGTTCTTCCGGAAGCTGTCCGCATCGTCGATTTCACTTGGAGACTGTTCAAGCCGCGGGTGCCGCGAAGCGGGCCGGCCGCTTCCCGGACGTGCCTTTCAAGAGGTTCGGTCACCTGTCGTTACCCCGATATCGAGATCTCGGAAATCGTCCAGCTCCCGTCGTCGTTCCTGCCGGCCACGAAGGTGATCCGAAATTGATTCACCGCCGCATTGCTCAAGTTGTGGGCCGCTCCCGAACAGGTCGTAAAGCCACCGATACTCAAACAGCTTGTACCGTTCGGGTTCACCGTGAACGTCCCGATCCGGCTGTCCCCGCTGTTGAGGCTGCATCGCCCCCCGGACTGAAGGACGGTCCCGGCAGTGCAGGCCGGGGCTTCGCCGGATTCGGTGGGCGGGGCTGCGCCTGCTTCGGGTTTCATCGGATAAACCAGGGTTCCATCGTTGGTTCGGTTGTCGACCGTCACCGCCCAAAGGTAGGTGCCGCCGCTTGTTTTCCATTCGATCCATCCGAAGTCCACCGTGGCGCCAATGGCTTTTTGCTGCCAGGAGTAGGGCGCCATTTCAAAGTTGAGGGTTTCGACCGGCCCGGACTCGTCGGAGACCTCGGCTTGAACCGAAACAGGCTCATCGCCTGGATTGAAAGCGCCGATGTTTGTTCTTTGATCCTCGTTGACGGTGATTCCAAAATTGTAGGCCCGGTCTCCTTCATCGACCATCGGAGCGATTCCGTTGACCACCGGCGTGCTGAAGCGGCCGTCCCCCGAGTCCGAATAGACCTCGGCCGTCAAGTAGAACTTGTAACGGGACTCCGAGGCATCGCCGGCTTCACCGTCGCTCTCGGACTGAAGCACGACCGATCCGTTCCCCGTATAGTCGAATACCGACCTGAAAAAATTGTCCCACCCCCGGTAATGAGTCGCGGGCATGGAGATGATTTCCCGACTCACCACGCCGTCGGGACCGTAGAGAGTGGCCGTAATGGAATATTCATGCGACGTCAGGTTGGCGATCACGACCCGGGTCCTGAAGCTCTTCACGTGCGCCGCCGTGGGAATGACGGCATGGGAAGTGGGCCGAGCGTATCCCAGCGCACTCGCCTCTCGTTGCGAAACCGAGTTTTCCGCGAAGGCAAGCGTCCCGAGATAAACCAACAGGGCACAACAGGCAATGAGGTGTTTCATGTCTTTCTCTTGTGTCTTCTTTACGGATCCTCTCCCACTGGAGAGTGGCGGAGTCTTTGGGCAATCCATCCCGGAAAGCCGAAGTGGAGTTCTTCCCGTCCCCTGGGCCGGTGAAGCCTGTCTCAATTGTAGCAGTAATGATTGGGAGGCAAAGCGGCCGCTTTGCGCGGAGGGTTCACTGGGCGAGTACGGCGGCGGGCTGCTTGAGCGGCACCCGGAAGCTCACCCTGGTACGGCCGGCGGTCGATTCCACCTGGAGCCGGCCCTGCTCCCCGTAGCAGAGCCGAAGCCGGCGGCGGACGTTCTCCAGCCCCTGTCCGCTGTCCGCCGGCCCGGAGGAATGAAATCCCGGACCGTCGTCAGAGACGGTGACCTCGAGGACGCCGTCCTCCACCGCGGCCTCCAACCCGATGCTTCCGCCCTCGGCCATCCTGCTGATCCCGTGCTTTACGGCATTCTCGACCAGGGGTTGGATCGATAGGGCCGGGATCTCCACCCCGAGAGCCTGGCGGCTGACATCGATACGGGTGGCCAGGCGGCGCCCCAGGCGCAAGCGCTCCACCTCCAGGTAAGCCCGGACGGTCCGAAGCTCCTCGTCCAGGGGTACCTGCTGGCGATTCCCCTGCAGCAGGTAGCGAAAGATCTCGGCCAGGTTGACCACGGTGCGCCGGGCCTCGTCGGCAGCCCGGGGGATGAGGCCGTAGAGGGCATTGAGGGAGTTGAAGAGGAAGTGGGGATTGATCTGCGCTCGCAGCGCCTGAAGCTCCGCCCGGGTGGCCAGGCCCTGGAGTTCGGCGCGCCTGCGGCGAGCCACCTGGGCCACCACCTCGGTCGCCAGGCGGTTCAGATCTTCGAGGTCTTCACTGAGATAGCGCCTGCCGGCCAGCCGGGCGCTCAACAGCAGCACTTTCCGGTCTCCCTCGGCAAACCGCAGGGGCACCGCCACCTCGGCCCAGCGCCTGGGACCAAGTTCCGAACTCTGGCCTCGGTCCAGAATCTGCGGGCGCAGCCCCTCCCCGACAACCGCCTCGGCAATTTCACTTTCCTTCAGTAGCTCCATCCGGCGGGCCTTGGCGAAGGATGCCGCTACCTCGGCCGCCCCTCGCAGGAATACTTCTTCGCTCCCGGCGCCTCCCGACAGCGCCTGTAGCCGCTGCAGCGCCGCCCTCAGGTTGCCCCTGCGGAAGACACGCCGCTCCACCCACCTCTGAAGGTGGCTGCGAAACGCGGAAAAGCCCAGCAGGGCCAGGCCCACCCCGGTGATGGTCACCGCCAGCGAAAATCCTCCGTGCGGGGAGGCGGGATCGAGCTCCAACCGGCTCAACAGCCCGATCAGGCCCAACGCGAAAAACACCGCCAGCAGCGCATTCCCCAGAAAGCGAACGAAGACGTCCAGCAGCAGAAAGCGGTAGTCCTGCAGCAGCACCACCAGCGCCAGCGGAATACCGGCATGGTGGACCAGGAGCTCATGGACCCAGGCATCGGGTCCGTGGCCCTCGCCGAAGTGGGCGAAGGAAACGGCAAACAGGAACAGGGCCATGGCGCCCAGCATGCGCATCCCCGCTCCCTTGCGCTGCTGCTGGTCACGCCAGAGGAACAGGGCTGCAAGGACGGCCAGGGCGCCGAATCCGAAGGTAATCAGCCGCAGCCCGAACTGATGGGAAGCGACCTCGGTGCCGAAGATTGCAGCCAGATGGATGCCGCAGGCCAGCAAACCCACTCCGTAGCCGATCCAGCAGAGCAGGGATCGCCGGGAGCCCAGCGACACGTGCAGCAGCACGCTCGGCAGCAGGCTCAAGGTGGCAAAGCTCCCCGCCACCATCACGCGCCGCGCCAGGCTGGGTGAATCCGCCGCGGCCAGCACTCCCAGCGAGCCGGCGTTCCATAACAGGGCCAGCAGGGCCGCCCCGCCCGGCAGCCGGATGTCCCCGAGGAGAGACCGGCGGCGGCTGCGCCATAGGAAGTAGAGAAAACCGCTGAATGCGGCCAGCCCAAAGATGTGCCCCAGGGTATTGATCAGCAGAGGCAGGTGAATGGCGGGTGTATTGTCCATGGATCGCGCCTGCTCTCATCAGTATACGATCTGAACGGTCAATTTCCACTGGGCCGGCGGCGCTGGTGCATAATAGGGACGGCAGACACGCCTCTCAATGTTCCGGCAGAGGGCAGCCCCCGAGTCAACCGGCGGCGCCGGGCAACGACATGTGCCGGTTCGGCATGCCGAGGCGGTCGCGCCCTCCGATCGGAACGACCATCCCCGGGTTTTCCGCTCGCGGTTTGGACGGGGCCGCTGAGGCAGCAGATTCTCCCGCCGGTGGAAACCCTCTCGGGTGGAATCCGGGATTGCCTTATAACACCGCGCAGTCATGCCCACGAAAACTCTTCGAACTCTGGTGGTGGAAGACGAACCCGTTTCCCGGCGGGTGCTGTTGGAAGATCTTGCCGAGATGGATGACGTCTCGGTCGTCGGCGAAGCCGAAAACGGCCAGCAGGCCCTCCAGCAAATCGAAGAGCTGCGGCCGGACCTGATCCTGCTGGACATCCAGATGCCCTTGATGGACGGATTCCAGATGCTGCGGCAACTCCGGGGGCCGCTGCCCTCCATCATCTTCGTGACCGCCTACAGCGAGCATGCCCTCAACGCCTTCGAGGTTGGCGCGGTCGACTACCTGCTGAAGCCGGTCAGCCCGGATAGACTGCAAACGGCCGTTGAGCGCGCACAGGCAGCCCAAGGCAATCGGCAGGACGCCGTCGAACGGGTAGCTCAAACGCTGGGGGCGGCCACGGCCGGGGAAAAGCGCGGGTTGGTGAAGATCGTGGCCAGAAAGGGTGAGGACTACTATCTGCTGGATCCGGCTGAAGTCTTTGCTTTCCAGGCCGACCGTGAAATCGTCTGGATCAGGACCCGCGACAAGAGCTACATGGCCACCCAGACACTCCAGGCCATCGACGAGCGCTTCAGCGGCACCCGGTTTCAGCGGGTCCACCGGAGCGTTCTGGTCAACCTCGACAAGGTCCGCAGGATAAGCCCTCTCAGCAGCCAGCGCTGGCTGCTGACCCTGACCAACGGGCTGGAGTACACCGTGAGCAAGCGGCAGACTCCCCTGCTGAGGGACATGCTGCGGTAAGCCGCATTTTCGGCAGGGACTTGACATCCGAGCAGTCCATCGGCTTGCGCCCGGCCTACTCTCACGCCTGCGTGCGGCCGTCGCGTGACGGCTTGACTCAAAACTCCCTCGGCCGGACCCCACGTCCTCGCATCGCCCCCTCCCCGAGGCCGTGCGCAGCCCTTGAGTTGCGTCCTTCCAGACCTCACCGCCTCTCCACATTCACGCTGACGGCGTTCCTCCCTCACTGCAATGGTCTCGGAATCACAGCCTCGTGGCAATGGATGCGGGCTGTGTTTCTCGTCTAGATCCGGACCATGAGGCCTGCCGGCAATCTCGGACTCCAAAGTGCGCATCTACCGGAAACATCGGAGGGTCGAGGCGGATGCACGCATGCGGCGGAGACAAGGAGAGAAAACCATGCAAACAAGATTCGTGAAAGTGATCCTGACCATAATCGGTTTACACTGCGTGGCATTGGTCGGTACGGCGCTGGCCTCTGACTGCAAGGCCTGGAATTCCGGAGACTACTTCCAGGCCGCAACCCTTGAAGAGGTAGCCGACTGCCTCCGATCCGGCGTCGATCTGAAGAAGCTGAACGAAGACGGCAACACACCCCTGCACAGTGCAGCCGGGTTCTGCACAAATCCTGCCGTTATCGCCACGCTCGTGAAGGCGGGCGCGGACCTCGAGGCGCGGGACCGCAAGTTCGGCAATACCCCCCTGCATAGCGCGGCGATGTCCAACAAGAATCCCGCTGTCATCGCCAAGCTCCTGAAGCTCGGCGCAGTTGGAAAGGCTTTGAACGCGGACGGCAACACCCCTTTGCACAGCGCGGCCAGATCCAACACAAATCCGGACGTCATTGCCGCTCTCCTGAATGCCGGTGCAGATTTCGAGGCACAGGACAAGGCAGGCAACAACACGCCCCTGCATCTTGCGGCCGGGTCGAACGAGAATCCTGCAGTGGTCACCACACTGCTAGAGGCCGGCGCCGCTGTCTACTCCCTGAACAAGCTTGGCCGAACCCCCCTTCATAACGCAGCCAGATCCAACCGCAACCCCGCTGTTTTGGCCGAACTCGTTCAAGCCGATGCGGACCCCAACGCCAGGGACAAGGCGGACGACAACACCCCCCTGCATCTTGCAGCCTGGTTCAACTCCAGTCCTGCGATCGTCACCGGACTCCTGGATGCCGGCGCCGAACTCGACGCGAGAAACAGGGGTGGCTACACTCCCCTGCACCTGGCGGCCGGGTCGAACACCAATCCCGCCGTTGTTGCCGCCCTATTGAATGAAGGCGCCAATCCCAGGACAAGAGACTTGTCCGGCAATTCCCCCTTGCACTTCGCGGCCGGAAACAACGACAACCCCGCCGTCACGGCTTCGCTCCTCGATTTCGGCGCTGAACTCGAGGCCCGGAACCAGGATGACCGCTCTCCCCTGCACCGGGCGGCCGAGTCCAACACCAATCCCGCCATCATCGCCGTGCTCCTCGATGCCAGGGCAAATTTCAAGGCGCGGGACGACGATTACCGCACCCCGCTGCATGCAGCAGCCAGAAACAACACCAATTCCGCCGTTGTCACCGCTCTTCTGGATGTCGGCGCTGTAACCAGCGCAATGGACGAGAATCGCGACACCCCCCTGCACCTGGCGGCCGAGTCCAACGACAATCCCCTGATTGTCGCCGCGCTTCTGGATGCCGGCGCCCCCCCTAACGCACGCAGCCGCTACCGGCGCACACCCCTGCATGAGGCGGCCTTATCGAACGAGAATCCCGCCATTCTCGCCACACTCCTGGATGCCGGCGCAGATCCCAACGCGCGCGACTCGACTGGTAACACTCCCCTTCACTTGGCGGCGCGCTATAGCGACAATCCCGCGACTGTCGCAGCGCTGCTGGATGGCGGCGCCGACCCAAAGAGGCGGAACAAAGAGGGCGAAACGTCCTGGGACCTGGCCCAAGACAGAGAGCCGCTCAAGGGATCGGACGCCTATTGGCGGTTGAATGATGGTCGATTCTGATCAGAAAACGGTGAACTGGTCGGGCCCCATTCAAGGGGCAAGCCCGCACGAAGTGGAAGGAGCTGAACCGGCTCGCGGTGATTTTGCGGGTCTCCAGCCGACCTGGCCCGCACGGGCCGGGTCGGTAGCGAGTCGCATGGCCCCGGTAGGGGACCCGTCTACACAATGAATTGCCTGGTCAGATAGAGGGTCGCCGCCTCGCCGAGCAGCAGGGCCACGATGAAAAGGGCGATGGCGCGACCGCCCCTCATGTTGCAGGATACCGAGAAAGCCTTCCACATCAAGGCCACCATCCAGACCACCCCCAGCAAGGTCACCAGGATCCCGGCGACAAGTCCCGTCAGGACAGTTCCTTCGAGCTCACCACCCAGCAGGACCGCGGCCATCCCTTCGAAAGCGTCCTGGATCAAGGGAAGGTTGCAGATCGCCGCCACCAGGAGCAGGGGCATCCGGGCCATGGCCTGGGTTCCTGCGATGTCGATCAGTCGAACTTCGCTCTTGCTGAAGAGCAAAGCCACCATCACCAGCAGCAGGGTGAAAACGGCCCAGTTCACCAACCCATCCACGACCGGCATCCACAGCGCAACCTCATAGCCCGCATGCACGTCGAGCAACCCGTCGAAACGAATGCCGGCCCCCGCGGCCGCAAGTCCGGCAACCACAATCCCGGCAAGACCGATAATCAGGGAGCGGGCTCCGGCGATACGAACGAAGGGATTGAACAGCCAACGGCCGACGGTCATCTCCTGTTGTATCTCCTGATGGGTCGAGGGGCTATTCTCCATCTTTCACCTCATTTCCGTCGGGTCTGTCGGACGCCTCCATGGCATCGCTCAGCAGGGAAATCAAATCGTCCAGCCGGTTGCGCACGGTCGGATACCGCACACTGAATTCCTGCCGTCTTCAACGCGCTTTCATTAGCACGTTAAGGCCTTCCTGGGCGAAATGACGGTCATTGGTCAGAATGTCGGTGATGGATTCCGCCTCCATGACGTTCATGGAAACACAATCTTGCAGACTGTAGGCCTTGTCGCTTCGCGCCTCATACCGCTCCAGTCCTTCCCGAAAGGATTCTCGCGACTGCGGCACCACATGCACGTTCGGATTCGCAAGAATCGTACGCACGATTCTTGCCGCACCAAGGCGAAGCGCGGGTCTACCCCGGGACAAAGCGGCCAAAAACTCGGTCAGAACTTCATCTGTTGTAACAAGACGCACTGGACCCAATTGCTGCCGGGCCCTCGTCGCAGCGTCTTTCCACGGATCGTTCGGCCTGGCCGTGGCAATCCAGTAGACAGTGTCAACGAATACGGTCTTCACCCGTTCTGGTCACCATACAGGTAATGGTCCAATCGGTCCGTAAGGTCTACAGGAAGGCTTTCCCAATCCTCGGCGGCGACCTCTTTCAATGCGTCAGCCATTTGGTCCTCTACATCGGGCGGCATCAGTTGTGCTGTGGACGCATCCGGGATCAGAATCGCTCGAATCGCAGCCTCGATCTCACTCGGATTAGTCAGAAACCACTCTTTCCCGGGTAAGTCATCGATCATCTGCCTGCGCTCCCTGAACCACGCGTGCAGGAGATCCTCACGTCGTTTCGCTTCAGCCTCGTCCTCACAGCCAATCCGAAGCAGGTAGCACGGCCGTTCAGGTAGATTCTCCCAGAAATCCCCGAGGCGCCGCCGGAACCCCTCTACTCCGGCCCGTCCGATCTTTATCCTCCATCGTCGCCTTGGAGTTTCCCGGTAACGTGGAAGACACCAGGCATAGACTTCACAGGGACCTTCCCCGAATTCCTTCTCGGGAGCCGGAGAATAGCGGTCGCACGAATCGCTGACCTGAAGGGGAGAACCAGTCGAATTTTCCCCGTCGTCGGCCTGATTGTAGAGGCCGAGAAATCTATAGCGGCCGCGGGCTTCCTTCCGGAAGGGGCTTTCATTTCCAACCAGCCATTTCTTGAGAACGATCGCTATGTCCTGTTTAGACGTGTCCCTGCTCCCACCTCGGTAAACGAATTGCTCCCGCAGCACTTCACAGATTATTTCCCTCTTGTACAATTCCCCAACGTTAAAGATTCCTGGAAGCCTGCACAGTTCCCGGGCTGCTTCCGCCCCAAATGGCTCCTTTGCCAATTCCAGTATCAACTCCATCGTTTTCCCCAGTTCGCCAACCTTCCCTTCAAAGTCGTATGCAAAACGCCAGTGGTTAAAGTGGCAGTCAGTAGTTCGGGCCAGCAACGAGGCCAGGCGACACGCCAACCTTCCTTCCCTCATCTTGCTAACGCCTTGCAGCGCCTGCACCCGATTAGGAGACTAGCACGGATTGGCCCATTAGGAGAATAGTAATCTTAGAGGGAAAAGGGAGTGTCCATATGGACCATAGGGCGACAATGTCATACCTGGGCTGTGCACCATTGGCGGCCCGCTACTCAAACAATCGCTGATCACCCGCACCCCTTACGGCCACAGCCAGCCGAAGGTTCCGGCGGTCAGGAGGGCGTAGATCAGGCCGTCGAACATGGTGCGCAGGGTGTAGCCCCAGCCTCGATACCACCAGATGGCGTTCTGCAGGATGGCCAGCGAGTATCCGGCGAATGAGGATCTCCTTTCGGGAACTTTACGGAATGCACGCCAGGCTATCGCCGCCGGTGCGTGACTCAATTGGGATCGGGAGGTGGCCGGGAGGAGCGGGGCAATAGGCCATGCTTCCGTGGATCCGCCGGAAACCCGGAATACAGGGCAAGGTGGGAGAGGCTACTGTCGGATCAGCCGCCGCCCGCGTCAGGCCAGGACTTCCTTGATGGGCCTGCCGCCCAGGTCGGTGAGCCGCTTGAGGCGCCCGGCGTGGTAGTAGGTCAGGCGCATGTCGTCCAGACCCATCAGGCGAAGGATGGTGGCGTGCAGGTCGTGCAGGTGGTAGACGTTCTCGGCGGCCTTGATGCCCAATTCGTCGGTGTTGCCGACCACCGTGCCTCCCTTGATCCCCCCGCCGGCGAACCACATCACCATGGCTTCCTTGTTGTGGTCACGGCCGGGGTTGGAACGGAAGAAGGACATGGAATTGTCGGCGGTGCGTCCGAACTCGCCGCCCCAGACCAGCAGCGTCTGGTCCAGCAGGCCCCGCTGCTTCAGATCCTTCAGGAGAGCGGCCACCGGCCGGTCGGTCTCATAGCCGCGTCTGCGATGCTCGGCGGCAATATTCTCGTGGGAGTCCCAGCCGCTGCAGTAGACCTGCACGTAGCGCACCCCGCGCTCCACCAGGCGCCGGGCCATCAGGCACTTGCGCGCCATGGGCTCGGTGATCCTGTCGTTGAGCCCGTAGAGCTCCTTGGTCTTCTCCGACTCGCTGTCGATGTCGAGGGCCCCCGGGACGGCGAACTGCATGCGGAAGGCCAGCTCGTAGTTCTTCATGCGGGTCAGCAGGCCGCTGTTGGAGGGGTCCGACTCCAGGTAGGGCTCGTTCAGCTCGTTCAAAAGCTTGACGCTGGCCTCCTGTTCCTCCCGCCCCATCCCCGCGGGCGGCTGCAGGTCCACGATGGGGACACCGTCGGGGTTGAGCATGGTGCCGTGACAGGCCGCCGGCAGATAGGCGTTGGAGTAGTTGACCGCGCCTCCCGATATACCTCGCCGCCGGTCCGGCAACACCACAAAGGAAGGCAGGTTCTGGTTCTCGCTGCCCAGGCCGTAGATCAGCCAGGAGCCCACCGAAGGACTCCCCGGAATGGAGACCCCGGTGTTCATCAGGAAGCACCCGGCCGGATGGTTGTGGGAATCGGTGTGCAACGACCGGACCACCGCGATGTCGTCCACGCAGGTTGACAGGTGGGGAAAGATGTCCGAAACCTCCATGCCGCACTGCCCGTGCCTGGCGAACTTGAAGGGGGTGCCCACGTAGATCCGTTTTTCCATGCTCCCGTAAATCCGGGTGACCGGCGTCCCGTGGTACTTGTCCAGAGCCGGCTTGGGATCGAAGGTGTCCATCTGGCTGGGCGCGCCTTCCATGAAGAGGAAGATGCAGGACTTGGCCTTGCTCTCGAAATGGGGGGCCTTGGGCAGCAGGGGATCCTCGAGCCGGGGGCGAGCGCCGCGAAGCGTGTCCTGGAAGAGCAGCGAAGACAAGGCAAGGCTTCCGACGCCGCGGCCGAACCGGAACAGGAAGTCCCAGCGCCCCAACACACC
>VXMN01000035.1 GCA_009841055.1 Acidobacteriota bacterium | reverse complement strand
CGAATTGCCGACTCCAGCTCTCCCACTTTCGCCCAACTGGATCGAAACGGTGGCAACCGGGTTCCCGTCCCCTGGAACGAGCGTGCTTTTCGCCGGCCTGTCGCCTCCGGCCGGCTTGCTCTCCTCGAGTCGAGGTCCGCGGTCTCGAACGGGGCCGGCGCAGATGGCCGGTTGACCAACGGCGCCGCATCCAGCCGCGGCCAACCCGTGCGTTCCGGCGCCAATGGTCGAGGCAACCGGTCGTCGATCGTCCTGGTGAAAGAGCAGGAGAACGGGGAACGGGAAGGGAACACCCTCTCCATTTCCGTTCCCGGCATCGCGGAGGGAACCATCGACCGTCCCGGTGATGTGGATCGCTACGCCTTCAAGGCCGAACGCGGCCAGCAGGTGGCCTTTGAAGTGGAGACCCCGCAGGTGGGTCCTCCGCAGTTCAATCCCCGATTCGGCATTCTGGATGAAGAAGGAAGAGAACTGTTCAGCAACGTCTACAAGCGCCTGGGCAGGCAATTGACCTTTTACCTGAAGACGGTTGAGCCCAAGACCCTTTACACCTTTGAGCGTTCGGGGGAATATTCGCTGGTGATCGGCGACCTGACCCGCCGCTTCGGAAATGCCGGGTTTCGCTATCGCCTGCTGTTGCGGCCGCAGATTCCTCACGTGGGGGAGGTTCGGACAGACACCGACCGCTTGAACCTGGTTGCCGGGCAGGCCCGCAAGATTACCGTGACCACCGACCAGGAGGAAGGGTACTCGGGAGACATCGCCCTGGTGCTGGACGGGCTGCCGGAGGGCGTCGAGTTCTATCCGGGCACCGAGGTGAAGGCTTACCAGGGCCCGGTGCCCGAGGACGGGTTGAGGCCGCGGTTTTCACCGACGAGCGAGAGCGTGACCATCGTTGTGCTGGCCGGCGCCGACGCTCCCGCTACGCCGTTGCCCGTGAAGCTGCGGTTGCTGGCACGGCCGATTTCGGATGACGGTCCGGCCCCCGGCCTTTTGATCAAGGAGATCCCCACCATGGTGGTTCGTCCCTCCGAGCGGGAGAAGGAAAGTTGATGTTCAGAAGAAATGCTCCCGAAAAAGGGCGGCGGGTTGGCCTGGGTCGGCTGGGCGCCTTGGCGCTAGGGATCATCCTGGCGGGCCAGGGAGGCGATTCCGTGTATGCCGGCGGGAGTGCACGGCCCTTCAGCTTCCCGCGAGAGGTGGGAGGGATCCTTACCAAGCGGGGATGCAACAACCAGGAGTGCCACGGGAGCGTCAAGGGCCGCGGAGGGTTCAAACTTTCGGCCAATGCGCTCTATCCCAGGGACGACCATGAGTGGATCGTCCAGGGAGGCGTCTACCAGGTGTTGAGTCCGGAGCCGTTGGGGAGCCGTAAGCCCAGAATCGACCTGAAGCAGCCGGAAAACAGCCTCCTGCTGACCAAGCCCACCATGGAAGAGCCCCACGGCGGAGGCGAGCGGCTGAGCCGCGACTCGGCGGACTACCGCACGCTGGTGGAATGGATCCGCGCGGGGGCCCCTTACGGCAGGGAGGAAGACCATCGAGCCAGGGAAATACAACAACTGGAAGTATCGCCCCGCCAGCCGGTGATTCGGGTGGACGAGGAACAGCAACTCCTGGTGACGGCCACTCTGGCCGGTGGGCTTACGGAAGACGTGACCGATCAGATCAATTTCGAGTCCAACGACCCGGAGGTGGCCGAGGTCAGCGACAGCGGCCTGGTTCGGGCCAGGCAGCCCGGTGAGGCCGCCGTCGTCATCCGGGCGGCGGGACGGGCCGCGACCGTGGTCATCGGGGTGATTCGACAGCCCCTGGCCGGCTATCCCCAGACGTCTCAAAGAAACTTCATCGACCGGCTGGTGTTCGCCAAGCTGAGGCGGTTGCACATCCTGCCGTCGGACCCCTCGGACGACCGGCAGTTCCTGAGGCGGGTCTGTCTGGATCTGACCGGAACACTCCCCCCGCCGGAGAGAGTGAAGGAGTTTTTGGCAAACGACCGTCCCGGCAAGCGGGACGAGCTGATCGAGACCTTACTCAACTCTCCGGAATTTCTGGACTATTGGACCTACAGGTTCGCCGATCTCTTCCGGGTCGGCAAGTCGGTGCAGGGCTTTACCAAGTACAGCCGCCTCTACTGGGAATGGATTCGGGACGGGATTGCCCGCAACAAGCCCTACGACCAGATGGCCCGGGAGCGCATCGCGGCTCAGGGTTACGGTGGCCCGGCTCTTCACTACTACCTCATCGGAGGGGATCTCCCCTCTCCCCAGGACATGATGGGCGAGCAGGTTCGGGTCTTTCTGGGCCGGCGCCTGGACTGCGCCCAGTGCCACAACCACCCCTACGAGCCCTGGAGCCAGAATCAGTTCTGGGGCATGACCGCCTTCTACGGTCAACTGACCCGGGTCGGGGACATCAATACCGGCACCGCACCCTATAACATCATCCTGGATGACCCCGAGGGGCACGGAGTGCTGGGAAAGGGCGGGCCGACAGTTCACCCCCGCAACAAGACGGAGGTTCAGCCGGCGTTCCTCAGCGGAGAGCCGGCCGGACAGAATGCGGCCGAGGATCCGCGGGCCAGCCTGGCGGAGTGGATGACCTCACCCGACCGGCCCGAGTTTGCCGAGGCCATCGTCAACCGCATCTGGGGCCGTTTTTTCGGAAGAGGGATCGTGGATCCGGTGGACGACTTCAAGCTGGCCAACCCCGCCACCCATCCCGACCTGCTGGCGGCTCTGGCCGAGGATTTCAGGGCCGGCGGCTACGACCTCAGGCAACTGATGCGCAGGATCGTCCGGTCCAGGGTCTATCAGTTGTCCAGCTTCCCCAACGCCAGCAACCGGTCGGACCGCACCAACTACGCCCGGGCCCATCCCCGGCCGCTGGATGCCGAAGTGCTGCTGGACGCCATTTCCCAGGTGACCGGCGTGCCGGAGCGTTTTGGAACCAAGCCCGAAGGGACGCGAGCCATCAACCTGGTCTCCAGCGACATGTATCCCTCCCGCTTTCTGGAACTCTACGGCCGGCCCAACCGGCAGATGGTGCCCCAGCGCAAGGTTGAAGCCAGCCTGGGTCAGGCCCTCCATCTTCTGGCCGGGTCCACCTACACCGGCAAGCTGTCGGGGAAGGGAAGCCGGATCGATCGCTTGATTGCCGAGGGGGCTTCCAATGCCGAAATGGTCGAGGAGTTTTATCTGGCGGCGCTTTCGCGGTTTCCGACCGCCGAGGAGCGCGGCGAGCTGGAAGGCTGGATCGAAGGGCAGGCTTCGCGGCAAAGGGCGGCGGAGGACCTGGTCTGGGCCCTGATCGGCTCTCGCGAATTTGCCTACGTTCATTGAGGTTCGGGTTTATACTTGACTGGTTTGAATAGTCTCAAGCCTATTTCGGGAGCGACGTCATGAAGTGGTCAGGCTGCCTGCAGTGCACCGGGGAAAATCTTCGGCGGCGCGATTTTCTGAGGGTCGGTTCTCTGAGCCTGCTGGGCTTCAACTTGAGCCAGTTCCTGTCCCTGAAGGACTTGATGGCCAAGGCGGGGCCGCCGCGGAAGGCCAAGGCCACCTCCTGCATTCTTCTCTGGCTGGAGGGGGGACCGAGCCAGGTCGACACCTGGGATCCCAAGTCCAACAGCGGGTTCAAGGCCATCCCCACCAACGTGGCCGGCATTCAGGTGTCGGAACTGCTGCCCCGGGTGTCGCGGCACATGGACAAGTTGTCCATCATCCGGTCCATGCACACCGAGGAAATCGACCACCCCGAGGCCACCCATTACGCCATCACCGGACATCGGCCCAACCCCACCATGCAGTTCCCCAGCCTGGGATCGATCATGGCCAAGGAACTGGGCCAGCGCAACGGGATGCCGGCCTATGTCCGCCACGGGGAGCACGATGACTGGAAAGGTTACGAGCGCTATTTCGGTTCCGCCTTCATCGGTCCGAAATATGCTCCCATGGTGGTCCCGGATCCCGACCGCAAGGACTTCGAGGTTCCGGATCTCTCTCTGCCCAAGGGGATCTCGCTGGAGCGCATTCAGGATCGCCGCTCGCTGCTCCGGATCGTGGACAGGCTGTGCCGCCAGAAGGAGGAAGTCGCCGAATACTCCAGGATGGACAGCTTCACCGAGCAGGCTCTCAGCCTGATCCTTTCGCCCGAGGTCAAGAAGGCCTTCGACCTCTCGCATGAGAGCGAGAAAACCAAGGAGGCCTACGGCCGCCACGGCTTCGGGCAGAGTGTGTTGCTGGCCCGGCGGCTGGTCGAACATGGTTGCCGGTTCGTGACGGCGGCCGGCTACAAGTACAACCAATGGGATTCGCACTCCGACAACAATGAGGGCCATCGGGACAAGCTCTGTCCTCCCATGGACCAGGCGCTGGCGGCCTTGATGGAGGACCTGGAGCAGAGGGGCTTGCTCGACTCCACCCTGGTGCTGGTCATGGGTGAATTCGGACGCACGCCCCACATCAATCCCAACAACGGCCGGGACCATTGGCCCCACTGCTGGTCGCTGGCCCTGGGAGGCGGCGGCATACGCGGCGGTCAGATCATCGGTGCCAGCGACGAGAGAGGGGCCCAGGTGGCCGAAGGCATGGTCACGGTGGGCGACCTCTATGCAACGCTCTACAAGGCCTTCGGCATCGATTGGGAGAAGACCTACATGACGCCGGTGGGGCGTCCCATCAAGATCGCCAATTCCATCGGAGACGCCACCGGAGTCCCGATCGAGGGCCTGGTATAGAGGTCGGGGACCGAAAGTGGATCAGGAGGAACCCATGAGAACGCACCGAATCGCTTGCAGTGTCCTGGTCGCCACTTCTTTGTTGCTGGTCGGCTCCGTTCCGGCCTGGAGCAAAGGCAAAAAGGCCAAGCCCCGCGTCTTTATCAAGGAGAGCCAGTCCTGGGAAATGGAAGGCGGGGGCGGCGGCGCCGGTGTCGGTGACATTGGGGCCTTCGGGGGAAAATTCGGCGGGGGCGCCCGCCCTCAGACAGCCGAAATCATCAAGACCTTCCACAAGCGCTGCGGCGATTGCATCGTCACCAGGAAAGAGGAGCGCGCCGACTACGTGGTGATCCTGGAGCACGAGGGCGGCAAGGACCTCTTGAGAAAAGACAACAAGTTCGTGGTTTTTCGAGAGGACGGGGACGCCATCAAGAGCGGCTCCACCCGGTCGCTGGGAAACGCCGTCAAGGAAGCCTGCCGGGCCCTGATGCGCGACTGGAAGGAAAGCAGGGAGGAGAAAGAGGAATAGATCTCTCCCTGCTGCTGGTGTCTCGAAGATGCCCCGGGCGTGAGCCCGGGGTTTTTTTGTGCCCTACGTTCCTCCTCAGCACAACCCGCCAGCCCAGAGCCGGTTCAAGAACGATCGCCAGGTTCAAGCGAACCGGGCTTCGGAGTACCGCGATGCGCCAGTGCGTTCACGATCCCCGCATCGAAGCAATGCCAGTTTCGATATACATGTAAATCAAAACTCGTACTTTCGATCGGTCTGGATGCCTTGGCGGCCTATATGCTGGTTTCTCCACCAGCTTCTTTCTGGTTCGAACCCTCACGGGCAACTGCTGTCGGAGCGGGATCTAATTTGCCTTGCCAAAAACTGGAGTCGGGGTCCGGCCCTGTTCCCCCACAATCCGTTTGTTGTCCGATGGCAAGTGTGTTTAAATCGCCGGACAATGATCAACCGGCGACAGGGAGTGGCTCATGCGAATTGAACCCGTGGAAATACTGGTGCAGCGCAAGGACAGGACCGAGAGGAAACTGATTCCCATCGGGTCGGTGTCGGGCGCCCGCTTCTCGTCTCGAGACGTGGCCGGCATGCGCAAGGAACTCGACGCCGCGCTGGCTCGCGGCGAGTCGGGCACCAAGACCAATCCGGCCATCTTTCACATCGGACGGTACCTGCTGACCCAGTCGTCGGAGTTCGAGGTCCAGGGTCCGCTGACCGGCGGAGAGGCCGAAATCGTGGCCATTCGGGATGGAAACGAGATCCTCATCACGACGGGGAGCGACCAGTGCGACCGCGAGCTGGACCCGCTGTTTCAGGACAAGCCCAAGCAGATGTGTCCCCATCCGATCGCCCGGACGGCCTGGCCCTACAGCGAGGTGCGCGGGCATTGGGATCAGCTCCGGATTTCCAGCGAGGTGACGGTGGGAGGACATGTAATACCTCTACAGGACTCCGCAGCCTCGGCCCTGGTTGACCTGGAATATCTTTTGGCCATGGAGGATGTGCAGTCGCTGGTCCTGCCCTCCATTCTCTATTGCGGATCGGTGTCGTTCCTGGATTCGGTGGCACAGGCCATCCGCGACCATTCGCTTCCCGAAGAAACCAGCCACGGTGTGGGCGACTCCTTTCTGGCCCGGCTGCACGACCCTGTGCTGGATCGAACCATTGAACACCGCTACCGGGCTGTTCCGGTCGGAGACGATCTGGCGGAACGGCGCTGACGGGCGCCTGCAGGTGAAGCGCCGGTTAGGGCCATTGCTTCCGGAAGGAGGATTGGAGTGAAGATCAGTTGCCGAACACTCGCCGGATTGGTGGGGCTGGGCTGGATGGCGGTTTCCTGTTCCTCGACCGGACCGAACGGGTCGGACGCGGATCCGCCCCTCATGGAGGTGATCACTGAGCCAACGGTGATGACCCGCGAGCTGGGAGGGGTGCCGCCGCCCTCCAAGGAAGCCCTGGAGACCATGCACCGGTCGGACTACGTCCTGCATGCAAAGGCCGGAAAGCTCACCCAAGTGCCGGTCAAGAAGGTCCTGTTGCCGCATGCTGAGCCCATGACCCCCCAGGGAGGCACCTCGGTCGACCTGGGGCCGGACGGGACCGTCTACGTCCGCCAGGCCGGCAAGCTGTGCACCTCTACCGACGGCGGGCTCACCTGGTCGGAGCGGGAGGTGAATGCTCCTTCCGGCTTTGAGATCCACCAGACCGGCCGCTGGAAGGTCCTGAGCGACGGTTCCTTCCTCTGCGTGGCGGTGGCCACCGGCAAGGACGAGCGGGCGCCGGCCGAGGTGTGGACCTCCCAGGACCAGGGCCAATCCTGGAACAGGACGGCACAGATCGCCCTGGACCTGAAGATGCCCGGCACGGGCTCCCCTTACGACGAACGCTACTGCCATCGGGGGCTGGACCGGCTGCAGGACGATACCCTGCTGTGGACCATAGACGTTCGAAGCGACGCCGACGCCGAGACCGGGCTTCCCAGGCAGCACGGTCTGTTCCTGTTTCGTTCCGGCGACAAGGGCCGCACCTGGCAGGGGCCGACTCTGATGTGGGATTGGGGTTCGGAGGGGTCGGCAACCCGGCTTCCCTCGGGAGCAATCCTGGCCACCATGCGCTACCAGCGCGACAAGCACCCCCAGGATTCAGCAGAGATCGTCAACCACATGGGGGCCTACCCCCGCACCCCGGAGAACCTCGGATTCAAGAACGTGTTCCTGGTGAACTCCAGCGACGACGGCGCCACCTGGACCCGGCCGCGGATGCTGACCACGGTCTACGGGCAAACCTTCGGCTATCCGGCGGTGCAGAGCGACGGCACCGCGGTGGTGGTCCACGATACCCGCTACGGTCCGGGGCCGCCGGGAAGCCGCGCCATGGTCAGCCGGGATGAGGGTCAAACCTGGGAGGATGAAGTCTACTACCTGGACTCCACCAACTTCACCGGCAGCTACAGCGCCAGTCTGGTGCTGGAAGACGACACCATTCTGACCATCGCCGCCTCTTCGGTGGGCGGTTCCTGGGATGCGGTCCGGGACAAGACCGATCTCTACGCCATTCGCTGGAAACCGGTGAAAGACGGGCAGTCGGCTCAATAGAGGCAATCTGTCCGGAGGAAAGTTGCCGGACCGGGCGGGTTCCCGGAGAGGTGCCGGCGTGCTGCCCGCCTCAGTAGTTGGTGAAGGCGCCGTCGCGCCGGCGGAAGTGGGGAGCCTCCCAGGACAGCGGGGGATAGCGGCGGGCTGCCTCTTCGTCGAACTCGATCCCCAGACCGGGGCCTTGCGGCAGCGGAAAGCCGTCGCCCTGCAGTTCAAGCTGCTTCGGAAACAGGTCGCGGGGAAGGTGAGGCATCTGCCAGTTGTATTCCAGAACGGCGAAGTTGTGGACGGCCGCGCACAGGTGCACGGAGGCGGCCAGGCAGATCGTCCCTTGAGGGGTGTGGGGCACGATGTCGAGGTAATGGGCCTCGGCCATGGCGGCCACCTTGCGGCTGGCCGTGAAACCGCCCACGTTGCAGACGTCCAGGCGTACGTAGTTGGCCAGCCCGCGTTCGATGAAGGGAGCAAAGGGATAGATCCCCGAAAACTCCTCTCCGATGGCGAAGGGCATGGGCGTCATCGCCCTGAGAGCCGCGTAGGCATCCGGGCTCTCCGAGCGGATGGGTTCTTCCAGGAACATGAGGTCCACGTCCCGGATGCGCTGGCAGAAGGCGGCGGCCTCGGCCACGTTGAGGCGGTGGTGGTAGTCGATGGCCAGTCGAATCCCGGGTCCCACACGCTTGCGGGCCTCCCGGATCTGATCGGCCGTCCAATCGATGGACTCCCAGGGCTCGAAGATGCTGTCCCGGTCCTGGCGGAAGTCGGGGTCTCCGGTCTCGGGGGCGAAGCGGATGGTCCTCCAGCCCTTGCTGACCAAGTCCTCGGCTTGATCGGCGTAGCTGTCGCCGGCCCCGGCCGGTCCGTCGATATAGCAGGTGACCTGCTGGCGGGTGGCTCCCCCCAGCAATTGCCAGACGGGGGTATTCAGATGCTTTCCCAGGATGTCCCAAAGGGCGATGTCGATGGCGGAGGTGACGGCGGCAATGATGGTTCCGCCTTCGTAGTACTGCCCCCGGTACAGCTCCTGGTTGATGTCCTCGATGCGGCGGGGGTCCTGGCCGACCAGAAACCGGCGCATGTGCTCGATGGCTCCGGTCATGGCCAGCTCGCGGGTGGTGGTGCCGCCCTGGCCGATGCCGTGGATGCCCCGGTCGGTCTCGACTTTGACCACCAGCAGGTTTTTGCCCTGGACCCCCACGAAAAAGGTCTTGATGTCGGTAATCTTCATGTCTGTTCCTTCCCGGGCCACGGCCGCGAATCGGCTGGAGCGTCCATCATAGGCCAAGCGTGGTTTCAAGGGAAGAGAGGCTAGAGAGGAGTTGACGGCGTGGATCTGGACAGCCGGCGATGGGATGCGCGCTATGGGTGGGATGTGATCTCCCGCCATGCCGCTCAGTTTCAGGATGCGGTGGTGGTCTCCTCCCCCAGCGCCATGGCCCTGGTGGAGCCGCTGCTGGTCCACCGCCCCCTCCAGGTGGTGTTTCAGCGGGGCATGCACGATTCCATCCTGGAGGAGATGCTGGCGGCTCTTCCCGAGGCGAAACGCATGCTGGCGATCGGCGGCGGCAATGCGCTGGACGTGGGCAAGTACCTGGCCTGGAAAAAGGGCTGGCCCCTGGTCATGATTCCCACCATCGTCTCCACCGGAGCCGTCTTCCAGTCTCCGCTGGCCTTGAGGCGCCCGGACCGGTTCGAATGGATCATGGGAACGGTCGCCCCCGAGTATCTGCTGTTCGACTACGGCGTCATTCGCCAGGCCCCGGCCCACCTGAATTGTTCCGGCATGGCCGAGTGCATCTGCTATCTTGGCCAGGTGGGTGCCTGGAAGTGGTGGCTGGACCAAGATCTGGAAGCCCCGGCCTGGGACCAGGGAGTGGCCGATGAGATCCTGGAGTGGGTCGACACCCGGGTGCGGGAATACCGTCAGAGTCTGGATGAAAACGGCCAGCCCCGGGAAGCCGGCATCCGAGTCGCGGCCGAGGTCAACCGGGAGCGTTACGACCTGAAGCTCCACTCCCTCAAGGTGGGACACAGTCTGGACCACGCCTTCTGCATCACCTTCGAGTGGGTCCACGGCCGCGAACTGCTGCATGGGGAAGCGGTGGCCCTGGGCTCGTTGATCAACGCCCATCTCTACGATTGGGGGTTCGATCGGACCAAGGAACTGTTGGAGGCATGCCGGACCCGGTTTCGTCCGGCCGAGATCGGATGCACCCACCAGGAGGTGCTGGAAGCGCTGAACCAGGTGGCGGCCTTTGCCGACCTGGTCGGCCACCCTCGGAATTATTTTCACTATCGCGGCCTGGACCGCGAGACCTTCGATGCCATGATGGCCGCAATCGAGGCGTAGACATGAAAGCGAGCCGGGAGGCTCTCTCTCGCCCCGGTCGCGGCCAAGCGGAAGCAATGGATGGATCCATCCGGGAAAGGAGCAACCGAATGAAACGACGTGAATTCGTAGGGACCGCCCTGGCTGCAGGGCTGGCGTCGGGTGGGGCGCCCTCGCGGGCACTGGGCCTGACACCTCCCGCTGCCGGGCCCAAACAGCACGGGGCCAAAAAGAAGCCGCGGGTCATGTTCTATCACGACAGCCGCCACCCGGCCGTCTACATGTACGAGCCCCCCATGGAGAAGGAGGAGTTCGAAGCAGCGGTGGACGAGATCGTGGGAACCCCCGTAGATGCCCTGATGTACGGGTTGGCAGACGGGCGAACCATGTTCCACGACACCAAGGTCAGCGAGGTGCTGGGGGATCCGGTGAAGAAGTGGCCCCATCTGATCTTCCGCCGGGCCCACCAGAATGCCCGCATGATGCTCGACTCGGGGCGGGATCCCCTCCGCATCATCTGCGAGCGGGCTCGAGCCAAGGGGGTGGCCATCTATCCCACCCTGCTGGTCAACCAGGGCAGAAGGGGGACGCGAGAAGACGACGTCCGCAGCTCCAACTTCCGCTGGGAGAATCTGCACCTGGAGATCGGGGCCAAGGGTGATTTGGAGGATCTGGAAGGGAGCACCAACCTCGATTTCAAGCACCAGGAGGTCCGCGACGAACGTTTCGCGGTGATCGACGAGGTGCTACGGAACTACCCGGTGGACGGTTTTGAGCTGCAGTTGAACTACAAGAGCCCCGCCGTGCTCTTCTTCCATCCCGGGGAAGTGGAACAGGGACGCCCCCTCATGACGGCCTGGATCAAGCGGGTTTACGACGCCGTCAAGGCCAGCGGAGAGGGAAGGGAGTTGGCCATCCGGGTTCCGGCCAGCATCGAGACCTCCCATACCCTGGGCCTGGACGTACGCGAGTGGATCCGGCAAGGCATTGTGGACGTCCTGATCGGCGAGACCTACCAGCACACCATGGATCAGCAGGCCGATTTCCGGCCCCTGGTTCAGGCGGCAAAGGGTTCGAGCTGCCGTATTCACGGAGCCATTGGCCTGGCAGTCAATTCCGACAGGCTGAAAGACGGTCCCATTGAAATCACCCGGGCCGTCGCCTCCAACTGCTGGGATCAAGGCGTGGACGGGCTCTACCTTGCCCAGTGGTTTGCCGCTTGGCCCTACGAACCCAGTTTCTATGAACGACTGCGGGAAGTGGGTCATCCAGACATCATGGCTCCCCGGGACAAGTTCTATTACGCCTCGACCCAGAGTGTCTTCTCCCCTAAGCCGTCCGAGCCGAAACCGGCGCTTCCCCGGACGCTGAAGATGAATCAGCCGGTCCAGGTGCCGTTGCCAATCTCAGACGACCTGGATCGTTGGGACAAGGCGGGACGGGTGCATGAGGTGCTGCTCCGCTTGAGGCTCATTGGTTCCACCGAGACCGATCAAGTGAGGTTTCGTCTCAACGGAAAGGAATTGCCCGATTCCGGCTTGAGAAAGATTAATCGGTACTACAGTTTGCGAGCCCCGCTCTTCCGGGTGCACAGCTACTGGTTCGTGTGGCGTCTTCCCCGGGAACACTGGCCCGAGAGAGGCTCGAACCAGGTGGAGGCAACCCTGTTGCGGCGCGATGCCGACATCGTTCCCGAACTGATCCTGAGGGACGTGGAAATGGAAATCAAGTATCTCGGAGGAAAGAACTTTGCCCGCGGCCAGGGCGGCCAGGATCCCGACGCTGGTTCCTACCTGGTGCATATGTCCTAGCCTGAAGGAGCCGGGAACGGGGTGGTCCCTGACCTGGTTCGGAAGAGTTCGACAATCTTTGGAAAGGAGTCTTGAAAAATGAAGCGACGCGAATTCGTGAGGACGGCGCTCACTGCAGGCTTGGCCTCAACGGCCGCATCCGTCGGGACCGCCGGGCCAGCGACGTTGGCTCCCGGCCCCGTGAGTCACGGCTCGAGCGGGAAACCGCGGCTGATGTACTACGACGACAGCCGCCATTCGTCCATCTACATGTACGAGCCTCCCATGCTGAAGGAAGAGTTCGAAGCCTCGGTGGACGACCTGGTGGGCACTCCGGTGGATGCCTTGATGTTCGGTTTGGGAGATGGCCGGACGGTGTTGCACGATACCAAGGTCGGCGAGCTCTGGGGGGATCCGGTGAAGGAGTGGACCCACCTGGTCTTCCGCCGGGCCCACCAGAACGCCCGAATGATGTTGGATTCCGGAGGGGATCCACTGCGTATCGTGTGCGAGCGGGCCCGGGCCAAGGGACTGGCCGTCTATCCCTCCCTGTTCCTCAACCGGGGGAGAGGCAAGGAGCGCCGGAACGACGTTCGGTCGGCCAACTTTACCTGGGAGAACCAGCACCTGGAGATTGGCGCCAAGGGCGACCTGGACGAGAGCTTTCCCGGGTTGAGGAAACTGGATTTCAAGCACCAGGAAGTTCGGGACGAGCGCTTTGCTCTCATCCAGGAAGTGCTGCAGAACTACCCGGTGGACGGCTTTGAGTTGTATTTTGGCCACTACCACTACTTCCATCCCAAGGAGGTAGATGCCGGGCGCCCCCTCATGACCGCCTGGGTCAAGCGGATTCATGACGCCCTCAAGGCCAGCGGATCCAACCGCGATCTGGCGGTTCGGGTGCCGGTCAGCCTGGACGAGGCCAACTCCCGGGGCCTGGACGTGCGGGAGTGGATCGATCGGGGAATCGTGGAGGTTGTGATTGGAGAGAGCTATTCCTACAGGATGGATCAACTGGCCGATTTTCGTCCCATGGTGGAAGCGGCCCGGAACAGGGATTGCCGGGTGCATGCCGTCATCCAGCCCGAAGTTCAATCCGACAGGCTGGACAACGGCACCATCGAGTTCATTCGAGCCGTGGCCTGCAACTATTGGGCCCAGGGCATCGATGGACTCTATCTATCCCAGTGGTTCACGGCCTATCCCTACCGCGCTGAGTTCTATGCCCAGTTGCGGGAGATGAGCCACCCCGATATCATGACCGCCAAGGATAAGTTTTACTACGTCCCCACCAGGCAGAGGGCGACCGGACCTCAGATGCCTCTGCCCAAGACTCTGAAAGTGAACCAGCCGGTAAAGACCCACCTGGCGGTCTCGGATGACCTGCCGCGTTGGGACAAGATGGGCCGAGTCCACGAGGTCCTGCTCCGATTCCGGCTGACCGGAGCCACCGAAACCGACCGCATGGAGTTCCGCTTCAACGGCAAGAAGCTACCCAAATCGAGCCTGAGAAAAATCAACCGGGTCTACCGCATGAGGGCTCCGCGTTACCGCGTCTTCGGCTATTGGTACATCTACCGGCTGCCGCGGGACCACTGGCCCATGCAGGGCAAGAACCAGGTGGAAGTGACGCTGCACCACCGCGACGACGACATCATCCCCGAGCTGGCCCTGAAGGACGTGGAGATAGAGGTGAAATACCTGGACGGCAAGAACTTCGCCCGCGGCCAGGATCCGGACACGGGGCCTTACCGGGTGTGGACGCCGTAGTGGACAGTGGCTGCCGGGTAGTTGGAGCTGATATTCAGGGGTTGCCCCCGCAGAGAAACGAGGTGCTCAAGTGGCCAAGATTACCCAGTACAAGGGCTATCAAAGTGGCGGGGAGCCGCCGGTCCCCAAGCCGGCGGAACCGGTTCAGCCCAACGTGGTGACCGTCCAGGACGGATTGCCGCTCCAGTTTCCCGGCAGCGAAGGGGTCGGGGTACGGGTGCTGCACCCCACCAACCCCAAGGCGCCTTCCAAAAACTTCGGGTTGACCATGTACTATCTGCCGCCTCACGTGACCTCGGAGACGGCAAGTCACTACACCGAGGAGTGTTACCTGGTCCTGCGGGGCAGCGGCGACATGATTCTGGCGGGCCGCAGGGTGCCGGTAAAGCCGGGAGTGTTCGTCCACCTGCCAGCCTGGTGCGAGCACGCCGTGGACAACACCGGCGAGGAAACCATGGAGATCCTGGTCTGCACCGCGCCGACCAATCCTTAAAAAGCGTTTAGTTCACGGGGACAATTCCCCTCCCGCTCTATGCCTCGGATTCGGGAGCGGCCTTCCTCCCGTCCGGCAGGGCCACACTGGCCAGCCAGCCCACGGTGAAGGAGGCGATGTTTCCCAGGCCCATGATCATCCAGGGGTGCCAGGGAAAGCGTACGCTGTCGATGAAGGCTGACGAGGCGCCCAGCATCTCCAGAATCGTGTCCGCTCCGCCCCAAACCGAGATGGCTATTCCGGTGATGACCCCCACCCAGACTCCGCGGGTATGGGCTCTCCGGACGAACATTCCCAGCAGGAAGAGTCCCAGAATGCCCCCTCCAATGAACGAGCTCACGGTGGCGCCGAAGTAGTAGGCCCTCTCCACGCCGGCCAACATCAACAACCCCGACCCTATTCCCAGAACACCCCAGAAGCCGGACGCGATCCGCCCCAGCAAAAGCTGGCGACCATCGCTGGCTCGCGGACGGAAGTGCAGGTAGAAGTCCCGAACCGTGATCATGGCCAGGCTGTTGATGGTGGTGTCCAGGCTGGACATGGCGGCCGCGCACATTCCGGCCAGGATGAGTCCGGAGATTCCGGGGGGAATGGAGTTCATCACGAAGAAGGGGAAGATCTGGGTCTCCTTGGCGGCGATTTCGGCCGGCAGTTGGCCGGGGTGAATCTGGTAATAGGCATAGAGAAGGGAGCCGATCAGCAGAAAGAGGGTCCAGGTGGTCACGATGCTGAACCCGCCGCACAGGAGAGCCTTTTGAGAGGAACGGGTGCTGGAGGCGGCCAGGTAGCGCTGGGCCACGTCCTGGCTGGTGGTGTAGTAGGTGCCGTGGTGGACAAGTCCGTAGAGAATGATCACCACGATGGTCGGATGAGACAGGTCCAGGGACCAGTCCACAAGCTTGAACTTGCCGGCGTCACCGGCGACCTGGAACAGGTGAAAGGCGCCCTCGTCTGAGCCGAAGGTCAGAAACCAGAGGCAGAACAACCCTCCGCCGAACAGGGTGACCGATTGCAGGACGTCGGTCCAGATCACGGCCTCCAGGCCTCCGAACACGGTGTAGAGGAGGGCCAGGATGCCGCACACGACCAGAATGGCCACAGGGTCCCATCCCGTCATGGCGTTGAGGGCCTTGGCCATCAGGAACAGGATCATTCCGTTGCGGAAGAGGTGGTATAGGACGTAGATCAAGGAGGCGTAGCAGCGGGTGCCGTACCCGAAACGCTGTTCCAGGAATTCATAGGCGCTCATGCGGACCCGCTGCCGGTAGTAGGGAATCACCCAGCAGGCGGCCAGCACGGCGATGACGGGGAAGATCAGGTGGGAGAGGTGGGGAATCCAGTCGCTCCCGTACCCCTGGCCCGGAAAGGCCAGAAAGGTCCCGGTGCTGATGGAGGAGCCGAAGAAGGAGAAGCCCACCGCCCACCAGGGCACGGAGCGCCCTCCCAGGAAAAAGGCCTCGGTGCTGTTCTGGCGGCGCGCAAACCATCCCCCCATGAAAACGATCAGCACCAGGTAAGCCGCCAGGATCAACCAGTCGATCGTCGCCATGGGGAATCGGTCTCCGTCGTCGATATCAGACGAGGCTGCCTGGCCGGGGCTCCCAACGGGGGTCTATCCACGACGCCGGACGGATCATTCGAGGAAGTTACTGGAGATCGTTTTAAAGACGAACCACGAATGAACACGAATAGACACAAATACCGATGGACCATCCATTGCTGCGACGACGTCCTGGGATGAAGTCCACCCGGGAGCGCGGGCGTCCCGCCCGCACAAATCCTGGCACAGCTTCGTCCATCTCCTCAACCCTGGTCAACCGGTAACGGCGTCAGGACTCCGCTTCGGCCGAGCCCATGCCGTTCCTGCCGGCAGGGTGGCCGGATGCCACATCGCAGGGAAACTGAGCGGCAGGCAACGGGAGTGCATGCGGGCGGGACGCCCGCCCTCCCGGGGTGGGGCAGGGCTCTGCTTCGGCCGAGCTCATGCCGTTCTCGCCGGCGGGGTGGCCGGGTGCCGCATTGCAGGGAAACTGAGCGGCACGCAACGGGGGTGCATGCGGGCGGGACGCCCGCGCTCCCGGGTGGGCCTCCTCCCAACATTCCTGCTCCTCAAGGGAGCATGCGCTGGATTGCCGGGCCCGGCGTCGCAAGCCCGACATCGGATTCGAATAAGGCATGTCAGGACTGCATCCACCAGGAGAAGGCCATGGCCGCCCCGATCAGGCCCAGGCACCAGAGGGTGATCGACACGAACCCCCGGTAGAACCACTGCAGCCCTGCTTCCCGCCGCAGCTCGATGGTGCTGGAGGCTCCGTAGATCTTGTCCCGGGCGTAGAACCGGTAGAGCTCACCGATCTTCTCCGGATCCGGCGCCGCAGGCTCGGCGGCATCGGTTCCCGCCATGGCAGGGAGTCGAATGCCGGCCTGGCGCAGCGTCTCGTCCTGGCCTACTGGAGTACTCAGGATGGCGTAGAAACGGTTGAGCAAGGTCTCGTCTTCCGGAGGCGTGCGAAGGCTGACCAGCCAGGTGACCAGGGCGCAAGCCAGGGTGGGGATGAAGACGGTGTACTCGAAGGAGGCCTGCAGCCACAGCTTGAGCCACAGGAACAGCAGGGCGCCGGTCGTCACGCCGGCCCAGAGCGCCTGGCGATTGGCGCGTCTCCATACCAGGCCGAAGTAGAGGGGAACCGAGATGAAGGAAATCAGCGACCAGCCCAACTCGATGTATTGAATGATGTTCTCCAGGAAGCGGGTGGTGACGTACCCCAGGAAGACGGCGATGAACCCCCAGATGCGGGCATGGGTGATGTAGAAGCGCGGCGAGCGGGCGGGGAAGAGCCGCTTCCGGTAGAGGTAGTCGACCACCAGCCCCGAGGTGGTGGTGGCGAAGGTGTCCACCGAGGACATCAGGGCGGCGGCGAAGCTGGCCACCAGCAGTCCCAGCACTCCGGCGGGCAGCAGCGACTTCATCAGCGTGCCCCAGGCCAGTTCCGGGTCTGCCAGGCCGGGATGGTAGATGGCGAAGAGAATGCCGTAGAGGGCGAAGAGGATGGTGATGAGCCGCTTCCAGACGTGGGCCCAGCCGCACTGGGTGCCTGTCCTCTCGTCGCGGGCAATGGCGATCCAGGTCAGGATGTTGGGCGCCACCACCGAGCCCACGGCGCCGGAAAAGAGCAGCGCGATCACATAGGTCCAGGGGATCTCCACCGACTGCAGCGACCAGGTCGCGTCGGGAAGGGCCGCCAGGGCGTCCAGCCCGCCGGCTGCTTTCCAGAGGAAGGGCAGGAGGCCGAAGCTCAGCACCACCAGGCAGAGGATGCCCTGAAAGAGATCGGTCAGCAGGGACGACATGGCGCCGCCGGTGGCCACGTAGAGGGCCACCAGGGTGCAGCAGATCAGCACGGCCGAGTCCACCGAGAGGGTGGTGATGGCCGCCAGGACTTTTCCTCCTCCGGTGATGAAGATCCCGATGAAGTTGACCGAGATGAGCAGTCCCAGGACCGAATAGAGGGTGGCCACGCCGGGACCGAAGCGCAGCTCGAAGAATTCGGCCATGTTGAAGACACGGGCCCGCTTGTAGACCACCGAGAAGAGGTAGTACATGGGTGTGGCGAACAACTGGGACCACCAGAGCCAGATGCCCGACAACCCGCTGCGGTAGGCGGCGGCGCTGACCACCACCGCTTCGGCCCCGGCCAGCGCCGAGCTGAAGTTGAAAAGGAAGGCCGGCAACTTGCCCCAGGATCCGCCGGCGATGAAGAAATCACCCAGCGAGCGGGTCTTCCTGGCTCCCAGGAAGAGGCCCAGGTAGGCCACGATACCGATGTAGAGGATCAGGATGGCCCAGTCCAGGGCCTGCAGTCCCAGCATTGCTCTTTGCCTCCGTCAGGTGGATTCGACGATTCGGTTGCGAGGGGGCGAATTGCGGGGTTTTCAAGTTCCGGCGGGGCCGGATGGTACGGCCGATCTCACCTTTCGATGGTTGGGCGGCGGAAGGGGTAGGGGGGAAAGTCCCCGACCATGCGGCCACGGCCCGGTGAGGTGTGTCTATACCCCCGGAATCCCCTCCACCGCCACCACCCGTACCGGACAGGAGTCCAGGCCATGAATGGGCAGGGGGGTGAAGGTGATCATGAAGGTCTCCGCCCGAAGCTGATCGATGTTGCAAACCACCTCCAGCAGGAGAATGTCATTGCCCAGCAGCAGCTCGTGACAGGCGATGCACCCCTGGACGTGGTTCTCGATGGCGATGCCGTCACCCCAGCCTACGCATTTGACCTTCTTCTCCAGGAACCAGCGTCCGACCTCCTCGGACATGTCGGGGCGCTGGTCATCGGGCGAGTGGACAAAGGGCGTGCTGTGAAAGGGAGAATCCAGCAGAACCGTGTCCCCCGGTCGAATCCGGCCCCGGTCGGCCAGTTCCAGGTCCTCGGTCCGAATCAGCTCCCGCGGACGGGCGGTCTCCAGGTTCAGCAGGATGCCCCGTCCGAGAAAGCGCTCGACCGGCAGCTTCATGCCGTCCTTCCACTCGTTCCTGAAGTGGTAGGGAAACTCCAGGTGAGTCCCCAGGTGGGAGGTGATGTCAATATGGGCGTGGTATCCGTCCACCCCGCCGATGAAGGTGTGGTGGCGATGGAGCTTGCAGCGCCTCTTCTCGGTGGCGGGGTCCAGCGGCTTGGAAAGGTCGACCACTCTCAGCTTGTCAAAATCCAGCATGGACTCGGTCATGGGAAGATCTGTCCTTTTTCGAGGAAATGGGGTGTGGAATAGAGATCGGGCAACAAAGGTTGTCCTTGATTATCTGTAGTCAATTGACTACAGTCACAAACAGGAGAAACGGAATGCCCACTAGGGAACATAAGGCCAGCCAATACCTCAAAACACCCCAGGATATCGCCGCCTACTTGAATGCGGCGATCGAAGAAATGGACGACGACCCCCGCTTGCTCATGAAGGCGTTTCGCAACGTTGCCGAGGCGCAAGGCGGTGTGTCCGAGATTGCGCGACAGGCGAGGTTGGATCGAGTTTCGCTCTCCCGCGCACTCTCCGGGCGCAGAAACCCTCGGCTTGACACGCTGGCGAAGTTGTCTGCTGCCTGCGGCATCAAGCTTCGATTTTCGGTATAGGGCAGTCGGCCGGTTATGCTGACCGGAGCTCTGTCCTTCCACCGAGCGGCACCCTTTGAGTAGCCCACCCCGACATGCACACGGCTGGGGCAATCAGACAGAAAACGACAGAACTCCCGTTCTAACGGAACCAGTCGTAAAGCAGGCCCAGGGACCGGTCCTCGAGCGGCAGGGAAACCCGGGCGCCGCCCTGGGCCGAAGACTGCTTGAGGGCGACTTCGACCTCTATGGCGGTGGCCACCCGCCGGCCTGAGTTCTTGGGTTCATCCATCTCTCCGGCCAGGCATCTCATCAGGTCGTCCAGGCTGTAGACCGCCCCGTAAGGAGGAATGAACCGGGGCGCCGGCCAGGGCATTTCCACCATCTGCTTTCTGCCTCCGGGCGGAGTCACTTCCTGAAACAATTGCCAGCCGGGGCGGAAGCTGAACTGGATTTCGCCCTTGGTCCCGCTGATCCTCACCCCCGGGGCTCCCTTTCTGAAGTGGACCACCTGTCCGTTCTCCGCCACCAGCATGCCCTGGCCGCCAAACTCGGTGCTGCCACCCGGACGGCGGGGCGGGTCTCCGGTGGCGCTCACCCAGGCCGGCGGGCTGTCCAGGAAGTAGGACCAGTTCTGATGCTGGGCGCCGGGGCCTCTGGCTTCGATGGAGGTCACCTCTCCGATGGCGCCGCCGGTCACCAGTTCCTTGGCCTTGGCGAAGGATGGGTGGGTGGTGGTGATGGCCCCGCAGGAAAGGGGGATCCCCCGGTCGGCGCAGACCTTGACCATGCGGTCCGCCTCTTCCAGGGTGAAGGCCATGGGCTTCTCGGTGAAGATGGCCTTGGCTCCGGCCTCGGCAGCCTTGACCGTCAGGAAGGCCCGACCCTTGGTGTTGGTGCAGACGGCCACGATGTCCAGCGCCTCCTTTTCGTACATTTCCAAGGCGTCGGTATAGAGGGCCTCGATGCCGTAGCGATCCCCGAAAATCTTCAGGCGTTCCACATCCCGCTCGGCCCCGGCCACCAGCTCGACCTCAGGGCGATCCCACAGAGCCTCGGCGTAGGAAGAGGGCAATCCCTCGAAGCCCGGATGGTCGTGGTGGTGGAACTTGCGGTGGACATCCACCTCCGGGGTAATGCGCCGGGTGTCCTCCACCTTGTAGGCCGGATCCCACCAGGGGCCCTGACGGTGTGATCCGTCCCGTTTGGCGACATCATAGAGGACCCCTGTCCAACCCAGGCCGACGACGCCGGCCCGATACTTGGGCTTCGAGGTCTTCCCGGCCGCCGCGGGGGGCGCCGTCCCCAAGGTGAGGCCAGTCCCGGAGACAGCCCCCAGGGCCAGGGCGGATCGCATGAAGTCGCGTCGAATCATGGTTGTTCTCCTTTGTTCCCGGTCGATCGCCGCAGGGCCCGTGACGGGAATCCTTGCAACGATTCGGAAGGCAAGGGTCCCCCGGGGTTGGTAGTTGGGCTGATTGGTGCGCTGGCGACCGCCGGCTCGATTGCGCCTCGAAGGATTAACGGAACCAGTCGTAGGTCAGTCCCAGGCTGCGGTCTGCGAGCGGCAGTTGGATGCGCTCGCCGCCTCGGGCCGAGGACTGCTTCAACCCCAATTCCGCCTCCAGGGCCATGGCCACGATGCGTCCCGAGTTCTTGGGCTCCTTCATGCGGCCCTCCATGGCGGCGATCAGGTCGTCCAGGCACCAGGGGGTGCGCATGCTCCCCCACTGGGGATCGGGCCAGGGCATCTCTACCCGCCCCTTGCGTCCCGAGGGGGTGTCCACGTCCTGCGTCAGGATCCAGCGTTTGCCGTCGAAGACGATCTCTCCCGTGCTTCCCGAGATCTTGACTTGAGGGGCTCCGTCCCGGATGTGGACCACGGTGCCGTCCTTGGCCACGATGATTCCCTGTCCCATGAACTCGCTGCTGCCGCGGTCGCGCCGGGGCTTGTCGCCGATGCCGCTGACCCAGGCCAGCTCGCTGTCCACGAAGTAGGCCCAGCACTGGTGTTGGGACAACAGGGGGACCCGTGCCTCGATGGAGGTGACGTCCCCGATGGCGCCGCCGGTGACCAGCTCCTTTGCCTTGGCGAACGACGGATGGGACGTCGTGGTGGCCCCGCCCACCAGGGGTACACCGGCCTTGGCGCAGGCGTTGACCATGTCGTCGGCCTCCTTCAGGGTGAAGGTCATGGGCTTGTCCACGAAGATCCCCTTCACTCCGGCCTCCACCGCCTTGACGGTCAGGAAGGAGCGGCCCCTGGTGTTGGTTGCGATGGCCAGGACATCCAGGTTCTCCTTCTCGTACATCTCCAGGGCGTCGGTGTAGAGGGCGCTGATGCCGTAGCGCTCCCCGAACATGGACAGCCGCTTCTTGTCCCGGTCGGCGCCGGCCACCAGCTCTACCTCGGGCCGGTCCCAGATGGCCTCGGCGTAGGTGGACACCAGGCCCTCCTTGCCGGGATGCTCGTGGTGGTAGAACTTGCGGTGGACGTTCAGCCAGTCGGGAGTGGGACGGTTGGCGCTCTCCAGGTCGTACTTGGGATCCTTGTAAGACCCGCCAATATTATCGTAGTCGCGCGTGCCCATGTCGTAGAGCACGCCCATCCAGCCCAGGCCCACCACGCCGCCCCGATACTTGGCTTTTCCTTTCTTTCCGGGCAGGGCGGCGGGCGCCGCACCCAGCGAAAGTCCGCTGGCCGAAACCGCCCCCAGGGTCACGGCCGACTTCATGAAGTCACGTCGAATCATCTTGGTTCTCCTTACTTGTTATGGATTGCAGATCGCGCCGACCGCGGGAATGCAGGCGGGCTCGGCGGTTGGGCCCCGACAAACCGAATTCAGGCTAAGGCCGGCGGTCTCCCTAACGGAACCAGTCATAGGTCAAACCCAGGCTGCGGTCCGTGAGAGGCAGGTCGACCCGCTCGCCGCCCTTGGCCGAGGACTGCTTCATTGCCAATTCCGCCTCAAGGGCCACGGCCACCAGGCGGCCCGAGTTCTTGGGCTCGTCCATGCGGCCCTCCATGCAGGCGATCAGGTCGTCCAGGCAGTAGACCGTTCGCATTCCCAGGCCGAACTGCGGGTCCGGCCAGGGCATCCGGACTCTCCGCTTGCCGGCGGGTGTTTCGCTGTCCTGCCACAGCCGCCAGTAGTGTTGAGTCCTGTCGAAACTCATCTCGCCCGTGCTGCCGGAGATGCGCACCATGGGCGCGCCGTCCCGGATATGGACGACCGTGCCGTCCCTGGCCACGATGATCCCCTGTCCCATGAACTCGCTGCTGCCGCGCTCGCGCCGGGGCTTGTCCCCTGTGCCGCTGACCCAGGCCAGCTCGCTGTCCACGAAATAGCTCCAGTCCTGATGTTGAGAGGTGAGGGGAACCTGGGCCTCGATCGAGGTAACCTCTCCGATGACCCCGCTCTTGATCAGCTCCTTGGCTTTTTGGAAGGAGGGGTGGGAGACGGTGGTGGCGCCGCCCACCAGGGGGACGCCAGCCTTGGCGCAGGCGTTGACCATGTCGTCGGCCTCCTTCAGGGTGAAGGTCATGGGCTTGTCCACGAAGATCCCCTTCACTCCGGCCTCCACCGCCTTGACGGTCAGGAAGGAGCGGCCCCTGGTGTTGGTTGCGATGGCCAGGACATCCAGGTTCTCCTTCTCGTACATCTCCAGGGCGTCGGTGTAGAGGGCGCTGATGCCGTAGCGCTCCCCGAACATGGACAGCCGCTTCTTGTCCCGGTCGGCGCCGGCCACCAGCTCTACCTCGGGCCGGTCCCAGATGGCCTCGGCGTAGGTGGACACCAGGCCCTCCTTGCCGGGATGCTCGTGGTGGTAGAACTTGCGGTGGACGTTCAGCCAGTCGGGAGTGGGACGGTTGGCGCTCTCCAGGTCGTACTTGGGATCCTTGTAAGACCCGCCAATATTATCGTAGTCGCGCGTGCCCATGTCGTAGAGCACGCCCATCCAGCCCAGGCCCACCACGCCGCCTCGGTACTTGGCTTTTCCCTTCTTCTTGGGCAAGGCGGCGGGCGCCGCACCCAAAGAGAGTCCGCCGGCCGATACCGCACCCAGAGTCGCGGCCGACCTGATGAATTCACGTCTGATCACAAGAAACCTCCCTGTGAGATAGCGATTCCGAGTTCGTGCCGGAGAGTTTCGAAATTCCGGCCAGGGCTCTGCCGCGAAAGCCCGGCTGCCAGGCGGTAACAGGCTCCGCGGGAGGTCACCACGCCGCCTCGGCCTCGATCTTGCGGTATACCTGCTGTCCCTTTCTGAACCATTCCAACATGGCCTCTTTGTCGGCCGCTTCCCTGAATACCCCTCGGGTTTCCACCCTGTGGATGAGCTGGTCGATTTGTCGGATGAGGAAGGCGGCCGACTCCCTGACGGCGATCCTCCTGTTGCCCCGGTAACAATACACGGGACTGCTGTGAGCGTAAAGAGCCACATCGTTGGGGATCAGCTTGTGGGCTTCGCCGTGGACCCGCACGGCAACCCAGGAGCTGTCGGAGATCTCCAGTTCGCGGATCAGTCGAATGAGTTTCCCGCCTTCCTCGGCCTCCTGGCTGGCGGCAACCTGGCCGTTGATGATCAGGTCCATGCGGGTCATGGGCACGTGGGAGACGGCCTCGGCCTCGATCTCCAACGGCAGACTCCCGGTCTTCCAGCGGATTTCCTCTCCGGCTTCCTTGCCATTGACTCGGAACTTCAGCAGCGGCCCGTTGGTGGCAAAGCTGCGGCCTTTCCGGTAGGCCTCGAGCCAAGCGTCGTAGGTGAGGGGGGAGTCGACCCGGGCATAGAGCCGTCCGGCGCCCGGGATGAGGTGATAGGGGACGTTCAGGAAGGCATCGGTTCCCGCCGAGATGGGGCACTGAAAGCCGCAGTTGAGCAGTTGGTACCAGTGTTCGGTGTTGACATCCTCGTTGCGCTGGCAAATTACGTCGATGGTGTCTGCGGCTCCCAGCGCAATATCTGCCGGGTATTGGGAAGGCAGGCCGGGATGCACGTAGGTGACCACGGCTCCCTGGGCCTTGGCTGCCAGGCCCATGTGGTAGTTGGGTGGATAGTCGTAGGGAAGGGGGGTCCCCGGCCAGCCCACGTAGGCCGGCTGAACCAGAGTCTTCAAGCCCAGGTAGCCCACGTGGTTGTTGACGTCCCCGGCCCTCATCTCCTGGTTCCAGTAGAGGATGGTGTGCTCCCCGGAGAGATGATGGGGCCGCCCCTGGAAGTACTGCCGGTCATTGATGTGCGAGTCAACGTCATTGCAAACCAGCAAGTGGGGAAGGTTGAGGTCTTCGGCCCTGGAGATGAGTCGAACCTCGGCGGGCCGGATGAGATGATCGTTATAGACGTTGGGGTGAATGTGGGTGTCTCCGGAGAACCAACCCTGCCGGCGCAGGTCGAACGGCTTTTGCAGCCGGACTTCGGTGGTGCCCGAACCGCCGGCCAGGATGGAAACTTGCCGGGAGACCGGTTGGTATTCGAAACCCTTCACTACCTCCAGGGTGGCTTCGCCGGGAGGCAGATCCACCTGGAACTCGCCGCCGCTGTAAAAGTAGTAGTCCCCGCCGAAGGGCTGTCCGTAGTCGGCATTGGACACCCGGGCCTGGGTCCCCGCCGGCCGGTAGTCCCGCCCGTCGGAGCCTGTAAGGTAGATTCGGGCCGGCGTCACCGAGCCCTCCTCATCCAGCACCCGCAGCTTCAGGCGGCCCGCCTGGACCACCCTACCCTCCAGAGGAATGGGCCTGGTACGGCCTTGGGCTCGCACTTCCAGGCTGGGCATGGCCTCCGAGTCCGCCTCGGTGTGCAGCGTCATATAGGTGCCCGTCACCTGGCCGGGCAGTAGACGAAAGGAATGAGTCGCCGATCCTTTCCTGCTGGTCGTTTTGAGGGTGACCGTCTGCGGGGCGGAGGCGCCGTTTCGCAGGACCACCGGAAGCGGATAGGGCTTGCCTCCCAAGAGGCGCAGTGCGCGCGGCTCCGCGATCACCTCGATGTCTTCCCCAACCTCGATTTTAACCAGGTGGGGACTCTCCAGCGACCAGTAGCCGTCGCTGGCCATGCGGATGGACTCGGCCCGGTTCGGAGTCCTGGCGCCGCCGCCTAGCGCGGTCTGCTTGTAGATTTCCGACTTGAGCCACCGTTGCGCCTTGATCACTGACGGACGGTCCGTGTCCTTCCACTGCAGAAGTCGGATGGAAAACTCGGCCAGGCCGGTGAAGCGGTCGGCGATCTCCCGGTCCCGGGCGAACGGGGCGATGTGAGAAATCTGGGTCATGGGGACTTCCGGGGGCGGTTGTCCCCAAAACACGGAGCCGCCGCACCAGCAGAGCAGCAGGAAAAAGACTGTCCCCAGTCTGGTGAAGGGACGCATGCCGTCAGTTCCTCCAACGATTGCTCTAGGCTCGGGGCCTCGCGATGGCCGCGGGACCGAGGTCGGTATCCTCGTTGCTTCGATAGTAGTTTTTCCCCATCAAGTATCGTGTCTCGATCTCGATGTCGCGGAGTTTCAGCGAAGGAGTGATGTCGGGGTCCCGCTTGTTGAGGGTGACCTCGATGGTGTTCTTGCCCTGCCTGGGCCAGTGGTCCCGGTCCAGCCGGTAGATATACCAGTAGGCGTTGTTGACCCGGAAACGAGGCGCATGCATACGGTAGAGGTGGTTGATCTTGCGCGCCTGGGATTGGGGCAGTTCCTTGCCGTTGAACCTGAAAGTCACTCGATCGAGTTCGGTGCTGTCGGCCAGACGGATTCGCAACAGGACTTCGTGAACCCGTTTCTGCTTGTCCCAGTAAGGCAGATCGTCGGCAATGGGCAGCTCGAACTTGACGGGCCGGTTCTCCTTCAGCTCGACAGGGAGCGGAGCCGTTTGGGTCGGTGGCCTGCTTCGAGTCTGATCGGCCGTGGGGACCATGTAGAACTTGTCCTTGGGGGCCATGAGCTTGGGATAGGCGACCTCTCTCAACCGCTCGTAGAAGGGAGCCTGGTAGGGCCAGTTGGTGCCGGCGAACCACTGGCCCAGGTAGAGACCGTCGACTCCCTGGGCCCAGTAGTTGCAGGCCACGCCACGAATCATTTCGATGGTGCCGCCGCTCACGCGGTCCGAGTTCAGAACGGCGTTGGTGCCGGCGTGAATGCGGCAGGAGGTGCCCTTGGCAATCTCGAGCAGCGGCCGAAAGTCCGCCAGGTTGTCGATCTTCTGATAGTAGTTCTGGCCGTTGATCACATCCACGATGCCCTGCCGGATCCACTCCGGCACATCCAGCCCCAGCGAGCGCGCCCACTCGATGTTGGCGGGGACCAGAACCGCCAGTTCGCGGTCCTTGCCGCTGGCCTTGACGGCCTTGTGGACCCGCTTGACCCACTTGGTCATGATTTCCAGGCCGGCTTCCACCTCCTTGGGGTGGAAGAAGTAGTGGTGGCCGAACCACAACTCGAACCCGTCGATGGGGTAATTCTTGAGCACTTCCTCGATGAGCGCGAAACGCTCGTCCTGCACCTCCTGGTGTTTGAAGTCCAGTTGCCTCGCCCCGTTGAAGCTCTCGTCCAGGTTGCCCCCGGCTCCAATTTCCAGGTGCCGGTTTTCCCAGGTGAAATTGGCGGCGCGAACGTCCCGATGGCGGTCCGCTCCCCGCCCCCGGTTGAGCAACAGAGACGGATAGAGCATCAGTCCGTTTGCCCGGGCGTGGTCGCACACGATGCGCAAGGGGTCCCGTCCCGATTCCAGCATCATCTTGGCGTTCTGGTGGGCCCGGCGGAAGATCAGGTGGGGCCACTTCTCGACCGGATCTCCCCACAGCTCCCCGACCTCGGTCTTGTGAAAGACCGTGCGCCCGTCCCCCAGACCGAACACCATGGCATCGACCGGAGTTCCCAGCACTTCATCCACCGCGGCCTCGAACTGCTCCTTCTCCATGGGAGGTTCGTACATGTAGATGGCCGGATGGCGAGCGTCGTTATAGAACATGATCCGGGGTTTCTTCCTGCCCCCGTGACCGCCGGCTGCGGAGGCCGGCCGCCCCGCGCCCGATGCCGCCGGGACGGCGGCCGAGGTCAGACCGGCAGCCAGGGCTGTTTTCATGAATTGGCGTCTGATCATCGCAAATCTCCTTGCACGCAGTGGACCGGAAGCAGCCAGGTTCAGGGAAGCGACCTCCTGTTGAGGTTGTCGCCGCGGCTTCCCGTCCGCAGAGGTTTTGAAGGATGTGCAGGATATCATGAACCCCTCTTGCCGGGAGACTATTGCCTTCCGGTTTCGGTGCTCCTTCCACAAACGATCTACAATCAGTACTGTCCGGTTAAGCTTTTGCGATTTTGTTGTAACAGATTTAATTCAAAAAAGTTACGAGTAGAAACGAGTGTTTGCGACTTCAACGTGCTGCACGATGTCAGCCATACTTTCTCCGGGTTAATGTGGAAAAGAGTGGCTGATGTACACGTGTGGCGAATTAGGGGACGTTGTTGAATTACTGGAATAACTTGTAAAGAGTGGGAAGGGGGTGTAATTGGACAAGAGTCGTTCAGGAGCGGCCGATCGAAGTTATTCCAGTAATTCAACAACGTCCCCAGCGCTGCACTCTGACCCATCTGTCAATGTCGTTTCGGCTCAGGAGATCTAGTCGTATACTTATGTCCATTCTGGAGGGAGAATTGAGATGTGAACGATTGGAGCTGCAGAGTTCAAGGAGCGGAAAGCATGAACACGGTGAACAGAAGGGATTTCCTCATTCAATCGGTATCGGCGGCGGTAGCGGCCGGAGGGCTCTATCCTCGCAAGGCGGCCGGGACCGCGGCAAAGGACAGGCTGAGTGTAGCCATCATCGGCTGCGGCCGCCTGGGTCAGCAATACGCCGAGATCTACCAGGCTCTCCCCCAGACCGACCTGGTGGCCATCGCGGAGTGGAACCCCGAGCGGCGCAAGGTGGTGGGAGAACGCTTCGGGGTGAAGGCTCTCTTCCGGGACGCCGACGCCCTGCTGAAGGAGGTGGTTCCCGACCTGGCAGCCATCATCACCCCCACCAAGTACATGACGCCCGGCGTGGTGGCCTGCGCCGAGGCAGGAGTCAAGGGAGTCCAGACCGACCGGCCCTTTGCCGCCAAGCTGTCCGATGCCGACCGGATGATCGAGACCTGCAAGCAGCGCGGGACGGTGCTGGCAGGGGGCGCCCTGGAGAGGGCCAACTGGGAGGTGGAGGAGGCCGGAAGGCGACTGGCCTCGGGAGAACTGGGGAAGCGCCAGGGGGCGGCCGTCCACAGCTACCGAGGCGAAATCCTGGCTGGAGGATCGGCACGCATCCTGGTTCTGGAGCACTTCGCCCAGGCCCGGGTGGAGGAACTGATCACCTGGGGAAGCCCGCCCGAGGCACTGGACGATGCCGCCACCGACTATGGACTGAACATCAACGGCCGTTTCCGACTGACCTCCGGGCTGGAGTGCCAGGTCTTTGGCAGCGAGGAGGAGGCTCCCCACCGGGGAGTGGAAGTGTGGACGGAGGATGCGCTGGTGAGATGGGACCGCCACGGAGAGCCCCTGACCCAGATCTTCCAGGGATTCGACGCCAAGGGGGCGCGCAAGGAAGTGGACCACGGCTATCGGCCCTGGTCCTGGGCGCCGGTATCCAAGCAACTGGACCCACTATTGGATCGAATCGGCCACCACGGGTCGGAGCGGCATTACGTGCTGGCCCCCATCAGTTGCCTGATCGACGCCGTGGCCAAGGGAATTCCGCCACGTATCTCCGGAGAGACCCAGCGCCACGCCCTGGAAGTGGCCATTGCCAGCAAGATCTCGGCCCAGCGCGGGAGCGTGCCCGTCAAGCTGCCGCTGGAAGACCGCTCCCTGGCCCTCTACCCGCGGCCCTATCGCTGGTTGGGAGGCGACGTCTCCGGTCGGCCCCAGTCCGCCGCCGAAGCGGCGGGGAAGGAGTAAGCTTGGGTGATTCGGGGCGGTTTCAAGCTCAGTGGCTGTCTGAGCACGTGGTTGCCTAAAGTGGAGGAGAGAGTCTATGGCAATAGTGAAAGAGAAAATGAAGAAAGTCATTGATTCGCAACCGGATGATGCGACCTATGAGGAGATCCTGCGTGAACTTGCGTTCGAACGTATGGTGGAGCGTGGTCTCATGGATTCCCGAGAAGGCCGTGTGATATCCGATAGAGAGATGGGGCACCGTTTCCGCTCATGGCAGAAATAAGATGGACAATAGAGGCGGAAACCTGGCTGAAAAACATCTACGACTATATTGCCCAGGACGATCCCAGGGCAGCAGCCAAGGTTGTGGAGGGGATATATGGAAAGGCGCAACTACTCTAAGGAATATCCGGAAATAGGTTATAGGTACCGTTCCGAACCAGAAGGCGAGATTCGTATATTGCTCTACGGACATTACAGAATTGCGTATCTTCTGGCGGGCAATGAGCAAATTGACATCCTCGGTGTATTTCATGGCGCGATGGAAACTGATCGATATCTTCCCTGAGAAGGGCATCACACGCCATTCAATCCACGTTTTTCTGCGTTGATTGGAACTGACCATCGGCATGGCACACTTAACGTTTCACTATTTCGCATATGGCTCAAACATGCTCACACGTCGGCTCACTTCGCGCGAGCGAGCACCCTCCGCCGTGTCCATAGGAACCGGATACATTGCAGGTCGCAGGCTGACTTTTGACAAACGAAGCCGGGATGGCTCTGGAAAATGCGATGCCGAGGAGACTGGAAACGCCACAGACCGTGTCTACGGCGTCATCTTTGAAATCAGCTTCTCGGACAAATGTGATTTAAACAGGGCAGAGGGTCGTGGGAAAGGATACGAGCTCGAGACTGTCGAGGTAATTACGAAACAGGGAACAGCTTTGGCGCAAACCTACATCGCCACGAGAAAGGAGCGGGGGTTGCGACCGTATCATTGGTACAAGGCACTGGTGGTGTCTGGCGCTGTCGAGCACGACCTTCCCAGTAGCTATGTGGAGTGGCTTCGAGTATTCAAGTCCGAAGAAGATCCACGCGCCGACCGTCGGGCGGAAAACGAGGCGATACTTTTTGCAGACTAACGAAGCGCCTTATGGGAAAGAAGCTCTCAACTTCATCGACCCATTGGAATGCCTCGATGTTTCTTCATGTAACGAGTAAAATTTCGTCTTGGAGCGTAATGGTCTTCACGAAGGGTGATCGATGAGAAACGAGTTCACGGCGGTAATTGAGCAGGATGGTGAATGGTATGTTGCCTACTGCCCTGAAATTCCCGGGGCCAACGGTCAAGGCAAGTCCAGGGACGAAGCACGCGAGAATCTAGCTGAGGCCATAGTGCTTATTCTCACGGATCGTCGGGAGGAGGGGTTGCGCGGTGTGCCGCCGGAGGCCATCCGAGAAACGGTCACCATCCCGTGAAACGGGTCAGTTTGCTCCGACATCTTCGGCTGCACGGTTGTTACCTCAAACGCGAAGGGCGTTCTCATTCGCTGTGGTGCAATTCAAATACTGGTGCCGTCGAGACCGTTCCACGCCATACGGAAATACCTAACCGCTTGGCCCGCAAGATCTGTCGTAACCTTT
>VXMN01000179.1 GCA_009841055.1 Acidobacteriota bacterium | reverse complement strand
TCTTGTCTAGGGGGCTCGGAGTTGTTTATATGATACAGGTCTTCGTGGATAACTCTTTTTTCCTTTTGTTTCAGGCAAGCACGGCGGCCCTGCCCCATTGAGATCGGAGTGAATTTCCGATAAAGTAGAGGCGTTCGGACAAGGCTTTTCCCACTCGACCCACGACAACCGTGAACCGCATGCCGGCAAGACTTCTTCCATGGCTGGTGTTGCCACTGCTGCTGGGATCCCTGCCTTCCGCGGCTACGGCCCAATCCGCCTCCGCCTTCGAAGCCATCCGGCCCATTCTCGAGAAACACTGCCTGGCCTGTCACGACTCCCGGTCGCACCAGAGCGGTCTGGTCCTGGAGAGCCCCCAAACCGCACTCCAGGGAGGAGCCTTGAATGGGCCCGCCGTCATCCCGGGAAAGAGCGCGGAGAGTCCGTTGATTCTCTACCTGACCGGCCGCAAGCAACCGCGGATGCCCTTGACCGGTAATCCACTCAGCGACGAAGAGATTGCCTCGATAGCCGGTTGGATCGATCAACTGCCGCCACTTTCGGAAGCCGGAAACCAGGCGCCGGGATGGCCCTGGAGGGCGTTAAAGGCGCCCGAGATTCCGCGGGTGCGCCATGATCAGTGGGTAAAGAACCCCATCGATGCCTTCATCCTGGCCAAGCTGGAGAGCCGCAAGCTGGCTCCCGCCTCTCCGGCCTCGAAGCGGCTCCTGCTGCGGCGCCTCTATTTCGACCTCATCGGCCTGCCCCCGACCCCCGAGCAGATGCATCGATTCACCAGCGATCCCGACCCCGACGCATACCGTAAGGAAATCGACCGGCTGCTCCGAGACCCTCGCTACGGCGAGCGCTGGGGGCGGCATTGGCTGGACATTGCGCGCTATGCCGATACCGACGGCGGCTATGACGGCCCCCTCCCCCACATCTGGCGCTATCGGGACTACGTGGTCCGGGCTTTCAACCAGGACCGGCCTTTCGACCGCTTCATTCGGGAGCAGATTGCCGGCGACTCCTATCCGCACTATGGAAAGGAAGGCAAGCTGGGTGTCGGATTCCTGCATGGCACGGTCTATAGTGAGGACGGCGTGCGGCGCGACGCCCTCAACGACATCGTCAACACCACCGCTTCGGCCTTCCTGGGACTGACTCTGGCCTGCGCCCGCTGCCACGATCACAAGTACGACCCCATCCCCATCCGTGACTACTACCGGATGGAAGCCTTCTTCGCACCCGTCAAGCTCAGCACCATGGAAGTGCCCTTCAGCCAGTACGAGCTGCCCGGCCGGGACCCCAAGGCCTGGGAAGACGGCAAGGCCCACTGGGAAGGTCTGCTCAAGCGCCAGAAGGAGTTTCGCGAAGAGACCACGGCCAGGTTCAAGGAACGCCTGGAAAAGGCCCGCTTCCTGCAGGCTTTTCAGGATCTCAAGGAACTGCCTCCCTTGAGCAACAGTCCCGTGAACGGAGACCTCAAGCGGGCAGCCCTCGAAGGCGTCCTCCTGAATGAGCAGGAACAGGGGCTCTACCACCTGATGCGCATGCAGACCACCGCCTATCGCAATCCGCACAGCCCCGACTACTACAAGGCCATGGCCCACTCGGCCTCGGCCTCCCTGGGACTGAACTACGCGGCCGCGGGAACGGATGCCGGAGGCCTTCCGGACCCGCCGACCACCTTTGTCCTGGAGGGAGGAGATCCCAAGAAGCGGGGCGAGGTGGTCCTGCCGGGATTTCTCAGTGCCCTGACCGGCCACTCGGAACCGGCCGGGCTGGAAGAGGTTGGACACGACGGGGTCTCCCGCCCCATCCGCAACCCCACCAAGGTCCTGGCCGAGTGGATCGCCAGCCCTGAAAACCCGCTGACGGCCCGGGTGATGGTCAATCGGATCTGGCAGCACCATTTCGGCCGAGGACTGGTCAGGACCCCCAACGACTTTGGCCGCAACGGCTCCGGCACCGACTATCCCGAGCTCATCGACTGGCTGGCCACCCGGTTCATCCGGAGCGGTTGGAGCGTCAAGTCGATGCACCGGCTCATCCTGCAGTCCAACACCTATCGTCAGTCGATGCATCATCCGGAATTCGACCGTTTCCAGGAGATCGACCCCGAGAACCGCTATTACTGGCGATGGAACATGCTGCGGCTGGAAGCCGAGGCCATCCGGGACAGTGTCCTGGCGGTGAGCGGCCGGTTGAATCCGCTCATGGGAGGGCCCGGATTCTATCCCAGGATCGACAAGGACCTGCTGGAAGGGGCCGTGACCTGGTTCGAGCCCTCCCCTGCCGAGGCGAGAAATCGGCGCAGCCTTTACATGTACCAGCAGCGCAGCCTGGTGTTGCCCCTGGTGAAGGTCTTTGACGGCACCCAACTGGACGAGAGCTGTGCCGCCCGGGAGGTCACCACGGTGACTCCCCAGGTTTTCGTCCTCTTCAACAGCCGGTTTGCCCACGAGCAGAGCCGGGCCCTGGCAGACAGGATCGTTGCAGAGGTTGGGCATGATCCCGGACAACAGGTCGAGCAAGCCTTCCAACTCGCCCTGCAACGCCCCCCAACTCCTTCGGAACGAAGCGACGGCCTGGAGTTTCTGGGAGCCGCTCGGCCGGTTTCGGGAGATCCAAGGGATACTGTGAGTCTGGCCGCGGGCGGGGGCGGTTCGATAGACGACGACCGGGGAAATCCCGCCGCACGGCGGAAAAAGGATGCCCAGGGAACCTTGACCGATCTCTGTCTGGCCCTGTTCAACCTGAACGAATTCATCTATATCGAGTAATTGCAGCGCGGGAGAATGAGACCCTCATCCCCGGCAAGGAGAACCCTCACCATGGCTCATGGTCTGTCGAAATGGAACCCCGGCCCGAATCCCATGAACGGTCCGCAGACGGGACCCGTGGGACGCCGACACTTTCTCTTGCAGGGTGGAGCCGGCCTGGGGGGCTTGGCCCTTTCCTACCTGATGCAAAGAGAGACTCTGCTGGCCTCGGAATCTCCCGCCAGCCCACTGGCCCCCAAGCCCCCCCACTTGGCGGCCAAGGCCAAGTCCTGCATCTTCCTGTT
>VXMN01000018.1 GCA_009841055.1 Acidobacteriota bacterium | reverse complement strand
ATATAGACCAGGCGCTCGCAGCGGCGCACGTTGACCCCCAGGCTGGCCGCCGATTCCTCTCCCATGGCCAGCAGGTGCAGGTCCCGGGTAATGGCCAACAGGATCGCCCAGCCCGGAATCAGTAGAATCAGCATGCGCCAGATGCGGTCGAATCCCACCACGTCGATGGTTCCGATGGTCCAGCGAAGGATCTGAAGGGCCCGGCTGTAGTCGGCAATGTACTGAATCAGGATCACGCCGGCGCTGGCAATCAGGTTCACCACCACTCCGGCCAGCAGCAGTGTGCCGGGCATGACCACATCGCCGGTTCGCGAGAGCCAGTAGACCACCAGGACGGCCGCAGCCGAGCCGGCGAATGCTGCCAGAAACACCATCGGCACACCGGCCAGGTTAATGCCCCATCCAAGGGCAATGGCCACACTGGCCCCCAGGGTTCCGCCTCCTGAGACACCCAGTGTGAACGGCTCCGCCAGCGGATTGCGAAAGAAGGCCTGCAAGCAGGCCCCGACCGCGCCCAGGGAGGCGCCCAGGATGCCTCCCAAAACCACTCGGGGAAGGCGCAACTGGAAAAAGAGGGTGCGCGCCGTCTCGTCCTCGCGCAAGAGGCTCAGATCCAGCATGCGATATCCCACCCAGAGCGAAACTAGCGTGGAGGCGGCCAGGAGGAGGAGCGCCAGAACCAGGGGACGCATCAGATTTCGAGGCGTGGCCCGGGAGGCTTTCCCGGGCCGCCGCGGGGAGGCGGCGGTGGATTCCCGGCTGGATCCCGCACCTTTGGGAGCCCGGCGTGAAGCATCCATCCTCATCTCCTGGTTTCCGTTTCACCGTTGCGGATCAGGTGCCGGACCATACAAAGGTGCGTCCCTCCAACTTCCGGGCCCGGACCTGGGGGTCGTCGTAGACCCGGGAAAGCACCTCGTCTCTCAGGACCGGTCCTGGAGGACCCTCGGCCAGCAGCGATCCCCGGTGGATGGCAAAGACCCGATCGAAGGCAGGATCCAGCAGCTGCAGGTCGTGAGTCACCATCAGCGCCGTCATCCCCTGCCGGTTCCGAAGCTGCCTCAGGATGCGGATGAGTGCGGCCCGGTGCTTCAGGTCCAGGGCGGCCGCGGGTTCATCCAGGACCAAACACTCCGGCTCCTGGGCCAGGGCCCTGGCCACGGCCACCAGCTGCCTTTCGCCTCCCGACAACGCCGTCACCGGACGAGGAGCCAGATGATCGGCGCCTACCGTGGCCAGGGCCTTCATGGCCTGTTCCACGTCGAGGCGGTTCTCGAAGCGGAAGCGGGGGGTGTAGGGACTCCTCCCGGTCAACACCACTTCCATGGCCGTAAAGGGAAAAATCATGGGATTGATCTGGGGAACGTAGGCCAGCGATCGGGCCAGCCGCTTCCGCGGAATGCTTTTCAAGGGTTGCCCCGAAAAAAGAACCTCTCCGGCGTTTGCGGAACGAAGACCAGCCAACAGGCGGATGAGCGTGGACTTGCCGGACCCGTTGGCGCCGATGAGGGCCGCCAGGGCGCCGCGCTCGAGCTCAAGGGAGACGTCATCGACCACCCAGCGGTCGGCCTCGTAGGCGAAGCGGAGCCCACGGGCTTCGATGAGAGGGCCGGCATTGCCGGGGCTGATGGGATTACCGGACGCCATCCTTCCCAAACACCTCCGGATGAATCAACCGAGAGAAGAGCTCGGCCGTCTGCGCTACAAACTGGGAAGCATGAAGGACAAACATTTCGCGAACCGGATGGACTCGACCGCGGCGAACGGCCTGGATCTCTTTCAGTTCCGACCAGATTGCGACGGGTTCTTCGGCAAAGGGCCCCTTGGCTCCCTGTACCATGTCGATCACCACGTCGGGATCGAGGGTGACCACGGCCTCCTTGCCGATCCTGCCGTAATTGAAGGTGGCGGGCGGGGCTATGGGCTTCCCACCGGCGATCTCGATCAACCGGGACAAATAGCTTCCCCGAGTGGCGGCATAGAGACCGCGCAGGGTTCCGGGCACCCGGTCCACCACGCAGAGAACCGAGGGTTTGGGCAAATTCCGGGTGCGGACGGCGACCCTGTCCAGAACGGCACGAACCTCGTTTTGGAGGCGACGGGCCTGCTGCTGCCGCCCCACACCCCGTCCCACGGCATCGATGGCCGTGAAGACATCCTGCAGCGACTGACTCGGAACCACCAGTGTCGGGATTCCCAATGCCTGCAGGTGGTCGTCGACGAAGGGGGCCTGAACCTCCGCCATGACCACCAGGTCGGGCGCCAGGCTGGCCACCTCCTCCAGGCTGGCGTTCTGCCAGCCGCCCACTCGAGGCAGAGTGGCGACGCCCGGAGGGTAAAAGCAATAGTCCGAAACGGCGACGACCCGATCGAAGGCTCCCACCCCCTCCAATATGTCGGTGACGTTGGGGGACAGGGAGATAATGCGCCCGGGATTGCCCGGATCAATGGTTCGTTCTTCGGTGTCGGATGAACCCTGAGAGTCACCGGTGCCCGGTCGTTGACAGGACCAAAGGCACAAGGCAAAGACCAGTAGCGGGCTCAGCCAGGCCCCGCGGCGGAGCCGGCTGTAGAAAGATCGGGTGCTTGTTTGTGGCATCGACTCTGCCGCGCCCAATTCAGGCAGACGCTTTCCTGACGCAAAAAACCGGGGAGCGGTCCGCGACAATGAACCTGGAATTCGGTGAGAGAAGGGAAAAAGAGGAGCGGCACCATCGCTCTCATGCGAAGCGACCCAGCAGTGGGGCGCGGTCCCAGGCAGGTCTCCTGACTCGCAGGTCAAGGCGTTTCAGACGGCCTTCCCGTTATCGAAAACAACAGTGGCCCATTGCAATGCTGAAACACTCGCTGCTTACAGTGGCGCGACCGTGCGGGAATTGCACCCGCTTCCCTTTTCACTCGCAGGACTGCCGCGAGCACCTGGCACTCACCGCGGCAAATGCTAGCAAACCGGCAAGCCCGGGTCAATTTTCCGAGGGCGGAGTTCCGGGGGCGGAGTGCTGCAGGATTCGGTATTCACCACCAGTACTGTCCGGTTAAAAGTCGAACAATATCAACTGCTTACAGGATTGGGAGTC
>VXMN01000066.1:27835-31447 GCA_009841055.1 Acidobacteriota bacterium | reverse complement strand
ATAAATTAACTATTACAATTTATGGACTGTGCTGGACGAACGTAGACGCTTCTGGAATGTGAGAGTCAGTTGCTGCACAAGAGGTTGACTCCGGCGATGATCGCTGGGGATTTGCGGATGTTTAGGACTACAAGCCCGGTGTCTCCAATAAGAATCCTGTAAATCCTGTCCATCCTGTGCATCGATGTGAATCCAAATTTGCCCACGTTCGACTTAGAACCGGTTACCAGCCAACAGGGGTCATGGGAGGAAGCCCACCCGAGTGCGCGGGTTGGGTTGCCGGGCCACAGCCGTGTCGATGTGGCAGAGCCGTCCCGCTTCGTGTCACTTCGTAGTTCTTCGTGTGCCTTCGTGGATCACTCTTTTTTCGTTTGTTTTAAATGAGCGGGGCTCGCCGGCAAGCAATCGGGGGGAGCCGTGCTAAAATGTTGATTTGGAAGGAACAGAGCCTGTGCAGGGTGAGGTAATTCATGAGCTCGGATAGCTCCGGACCCCAGCGGGGCGGCGACCAGACGACCGCGGGCAACTACTTCGTTTCCAACTACCCTCCCTACTCCTTCTGGAAGCCCGATCGGGTGGGCGAGGCTTCAGCCGCCCTTCAAAGGCCGCCCCTCCCGGGCACTCCCCTGGGCATCTACCTGCACATTCCCTTTTGCCGCAAGCGCTGCCATTTCTGTTATTTCAAAGTGTATACCCAGCAGGACGCTCCGGCGGTCGAGCGCTATCTGGAGGCGCTTGCCGGCGAGCTGAAACTCTACGCCGGCAAGCCCTTTGTCGGCGGCCGCCGGCCGCTCTTCATCTATTTCGGCGGCGGCACGCCTTCCTACATCTCCTCCAAACAACTGGTGCGGCTTGCCGACGAGTTGAAGGCGCAGCTCTCCTGGGATGCGGCCGAGGAAATCACCTTCGAGTGCGAGCCCGGGACATTGACCGAACACAAGCTGCGGGTGATCCGGGATATCGGCGTGACCCGGCTCAGCCTGGGGATCGAGAATTTCAACGATGCGATCCTCGAGGCTAACGGCCGCGCCCACGGTTCGAAAGAAATCGACCGGGCCTACCGGGTCGCCAGGTCGGTGGGATTCCCGCAGATCAACATCGACCTGATTGCCGGGATGGTGGGAGAGACTGTCCAAAACTGGCGCGACTGCGTGCGGCGTACCCTGGAGATGGAGCCCGACAGCGTGACCATCTACCAGATGGAGATTCCCTACAACACCACCGTTTTTCAGGAGATGAAGGCCGCCGGCAAGAGCGTGGCCCCGGTGGCCGATTGGGGAACCAAGCGAGCCTGGGTGGACGAAGCCTTCTTGCTGCTGGAACAGGGTGGCTACTCCGTCAGCAGCGCCTACACGGCGGTCAAGGACCCGGATCGCACTCGCTTTCTCTACCGTGACCTGCTCTGGACCGGCGCCGACCTGGTGGGGCTGGGCGTGGCCTCCTTTTCCCATGTCAACGGCACCCATTACCAGAACGAACATGACCTGCCGGGGTACCGGAAGAGCCTGGAGGAGGGCCGGCTTCCCATTTACCGGGCGCTCACACCCAGCCAGGAAGAGCGTCTCATCCGGGAACTGATCCTTCAGTTCAAGTTGGGGACGGTCCGGCCGAGCTACTTTCGGGATAAGTTCGATACGGATATCCGGCAGCGATTCGCTTCTCCTTTGCAGAGTTTGCAGCAACGGAACTACCTGGAAGTTGGGGACAACAGCCTCAGGCTCAGCCGCGAGGGGCTTCTGCAGGTGGACAGTTTCCTGCCCGACTTTTTCTTGAGCCGGCATCGTGGCAGCCGCTATAGCTGATCCACCGAGGTCAGTTTTCCAATGAACTCCGGAAACGACACTTTCCAGCGGAACGATTCGTTCGACGCCGTCGTGGTGGGCGGGGGGCCGGCCGGAGCCACCGCCGGCGCCTTCCTGGCCCGGAAGGGATGGCGAGTCCTGCTGCTGGAGAAGGAACGCTTTCCCCGCTATCGCATCGGCGAGTCCCTGATGCCCTACTGCTACTTCACGCTGGAGCGGCTGGGGGTTATCGACAAGATCAAGAAGTCCCATTTCCCCAGGAAGTACAGCGTCCAGTTCGTCAGCACCCAAGGCACGGTCTCGACCCCCTTCTATTTCTTCGAGCATTTCGATCACGAAGCAGCCACCACCTGGCAGGTCCTGCGCAGCGAGTTCGACCAGATTCTGCTCGACAACGCTCGCGAAAAGGGAGTGGAGGTTCGGGAGGGAACCCGGGCCGTCGAGACGGTGGACGGACAGGGGGCGGTGGCAGGGGTGCGGGCCATCGACGGCCAGGGACGGAAGCACGAGTTCCGGGCTCCCCTGACCCTGGATGCCAGCGGTCGCGAGGTCTTCAGCATGACCCGCAACCGCTGGAAAGTGCGTGACCCCAGCTTGAACAAGATTGCGATCTGGACCTACTACCGGGCGGCTCGGCGAGACCCGGGGTTGGACGAAGGCGCCACCACGGTGGCCTATCTTCCCCACAAAGGGTGGTTCTGGTACATCCCTCTCCCCGAGGACCGGGTGAGCGTGGGAATCGTCGCCGAAAAGGAATATCTTTACCGGAACTCCCGCGAACCACAGGCCATCTTTCAGAGCGAGATCGGCACCAACCCATGGATTCGGGATCACTTGGCGCCCGGCAGGCAGGAGGGGCGTTATTGGGTGACCGGGGAATACTCCTATCGATCCAGGTACTGCGCGGCCAACGGACTGGTGCTGGTGGGCGACGCCTTCGCCTTTCTGGATCCGGTCTTTTCCTCGGGGGTCTTTCTGGCCCTGAGGGGCGGGGAACTGGCTGCCGAAGCCGCCGATCGCGCCCTGGCCTCGGGAGATCTTTCCGCCGCAATGTTCGATGGCTACGGGAAAGAGATCACGCGCGGGCTGGAGGCCATGCGGAAGCTGGTCTATGCCTTCTACGACGAGGAATTCAGCTTTCGAGCCTTCATCGAGCGATTTCCTCAACTACGCGGAGATCTGACCGACTGTCTGATCGGCAACCTCTTCCGTGATCTGCAGCCGCTGTTCGACGGCGTTGCCGAGTTTGCCGCAACCCCCGAGCCCCTGTCTCACGGCAAGGCCCTGATCGAGGCGCGATGACCAGCGGAGCCTTCGAGTTCAAGTTGACCCGCCGGGTCGAGTTTTGCGACACCGACATGGCGGGCATCATGCACTTTTCCAACTTCTTTCGTTTTATGGAAGCTGCGGAGCAGGCCTTCTTTCGATCCCTGGGATTTTCGATTCACGACAACCGGCGACGTCCGGTCATCGGCTGGCCGCGTGTTCACGCAAGCTGCGATTTCCGTCATCCCCTCCGTTTCGAAGACCTGGTCGAGATACACCTGCAAGTGGCGGAAAAGAGGGAACGCTCCCTGGTCTACTCCTTCACGTTTCGGCGGTTGAACAACCCGGCATCCCCGGAAGTCGCTCGGGGCAAACTGGTGGTAGCCTGTGTCTCCAGGCCCGAACCCCAGGGTCCCATGACTTCGATTACCATTCCCAGGTCCATCGGCGACAAGATCGGGGTGGCGCCTGGTGATGAAGTTTGAAGGGTGAAGTTTGAAGGATGAAGTTTGAAGGATGAAGTTTGAAGGATGAAGTTTGAAGG
>VXMN01000066.1:0-27825 GCA_009841055.1 Acidobacteriota bacterium | reverse complement strand
TGAAGTTTGAAGGATGAAGTTTGAAGGATGAAGTTTGAAGGATGAAGTTTGAAGGATGAAGTTTGAAGGATGGTTAGTCGTGCTTACGGCCTGGCGGGCGGATCATACGAGAGTGAAGCAGGTTTTTTTAGTTGCTGAAGGTGTCGATTAAACCATTGCAATCTGGTCGAACCAATCCGGAGTCCGGTTTGGAAGACTCCTCGGTGCAGGACCGCAGCCGGATAGAGGCTGCCCAGCTTGCCCGACTGCGGGTCCTCGTGCGGGAACTGCTGGCCGGCAATCGCTTCTATGCCCCCAAGCTGCAGGAGGCGGGACTGTCTTCGGAGGTCCCGAGCCTGGACGCATTCAGGTCCTCCATGCCCTTCACCCAGAAGGCGGAATTGGTTGAGGATCAACGCCGTCATCCTCCCTACGGCTCCAATTTGACCTACGAACTGGACCGCTACACCCGGTTCAGCCGGACCAGCGGAACCACCGGCAAGCCCATGCACTGGCTGGATACGCCGGAAAGCTGGCAATGGATGCTCGACAACTGGGACCGCGTCTTTGCGGCGGCGGGTGTCTCCTCGCGGGATCGGGTCCTTTTCGCGTTTTCCTTCGGGCCCTTTCTGGGGTTTTGGACCGCCTTCGAAGCAGCCTCGCAACGAGGGTGTCTTTGCATTCCCGGCGGAGGAATGAGCAGCCTGGCCCGGCTGGAAGCCATTCTGGAAAATGGCGTCAGCGTCCTCTGCTGCACGCCGACCTACGCACTACGCCTGGGCGAAGTGGCGGCCGGCGAGGGCCTTGATTTGAGCCGGGGAAGCGTTCGGACCATTCTGGTAGCCGGAGAGCCCGGGGGAAGCATCGGCGGTACCGTGGCTGCAATCGAGCGGCTGTGGCCCAAGGCGCGGGTGGTGGACCACCACGGGATGACCGAAACCGGCCCCGTCAGCTACGGCCGTCCGCTGGAGCCGCTGCGGCTGCACGTTTTGGAGTCGGCCTACCTTGCCGAGGTCATCGATCCGGAAGAGCATCAGCCGGTGGCGGCGGGAGAGGTCGGGGAATTGGTCCTGACGACGCTGGGGCGGACCGGATCTCCGCTGCTGCGCTATCGGACCGGGGACCTGGTCCGGCCGTCCCGGCCGGAATCCTGTGCCTGCGGGAGTTGGGAACTGGGCCTGGAGGGTGGGATCCTGGGCCGCAGCGATGATATGGTTGTGGTTCGAGGCGTCAATCTCTATCCCGGCGCGGTGGAAGCGGTGATCCGTCGATGTGGCGAGGTCGCGGAATACCGGGTGGAAGTCGACACGCGGGGAAGTCTGTGCGAGTTGAAGGTGCAGGCCGAGGCCTCCTGTGACTCTGTCGACGGTCCAAAGCTGGAAAAACGGTTGGAGACCGAACTGCGGTCGGCATTCGCCTTGCGCATTCCGGTGTCCATCGTGGCCGGGGGGACCTTGCCGCGACCCGAGTTCAAGTCCAATCGTTGGGTGCGAGTCTGAGGGAGGTCAGGGTGAGAGTCAGGATGAAAGACTTCTTCGGGTTTAGGTTTGTCACCGGGCTGGAGAGGCTGGCTGGCTTCGGGTGCAACGGCCGTTCGGTTTTTGCGGGAAGGCGGTTCGGTGGGCGTCTGGGGCGAGCCTTCAGCCGTGCTGTCTGGGTGGCGTTGCTTCTATGCCTGGGGCACCTTGTCCCGCGTGTCGCAGCCGCGGAATGGTCCCAGTTCCGTGGGAGAAACAGCACCGGAGTTGTGGAGACGTCCCCTTTGCCGGTGCGGTTCGGGCCCCACCGAAACCTGGTCTGGCGCGCTTCGACCGGTCCCGGCCAATCTTCACCCGTCCTGACCCGAAACCGCATCTTTCTGTCGTCCCTGGAGGGAAAGCGGCTGTGGGTGATCTGCCTGGACCGGTCCAGCGGCGATCTGCTGTGGAAAAAGGAAGTCCCGCGCCCTCGGTCGGAGGTGATGCATCGGGCCAACGGCCCTGCCTCGCCCACTCCGGTGACTGACGGCAGCAACGTGTATGCCTTCTTCGGCGATTTCGGCCTGATTTCATTCGACTCCGAAGGCCGGGAGCGCTGGCGCTTGCCCCTGGGGCCCTTCGTCAACCCCATGGGGCAGGCCGCTTCCCCCATTCTGGCCGACGGCAGGGTCCTGATGATCTGCGACCAGGAAAGCGGATCCTTTTTCGTGGCGGTGGATCAAATGACGGGTGAAGTCCTCTGGCGCGTGGAACGCCCCGGCTTTACCCGGGGTTTTTCCACGCCGGTGCTCTACCGGCCCGAGGGCGAAGCGCTGCAGGCCCTGATCTCGGGTTCCCACCAGTTGACGGCCTACGCGGTGGACAGCGGAGAGGAGATCTGGTGGGTGCGCGGCTTGACCTGGCAGATGAAGTCGACCCCCGTGATCGATCGGGACATGCTCTACCTGAATGGATGGGCCGGCGGGGCGGACGACAGCCAGCGGGAAGAGGTGCCTAGCTTTGCCGATTTCCTGTCCGAGCGGGATGCCGATGGAGACCAGCGCCTTTCCCAACAGGAAATTGAGGGCCTGCGCTTGAGGTGGAATTTTGACCGTTTGGACCTGGATCGCAGCGGCTTTCTGGAAGACCGGGATTGGCGGATCTACCGGGCCAAGCGATCGGCCCGCAACGGGGCACTGGGCATCCGCCTGGGGGGCGAAGGGGATATGACGGCAAGCAATCTCCTCTGGAGGTATCAGCGGACGCTGCCCAATGTGCCGTCTCCGCTGCTATACGAGGACGTCCTCTATCTGATGAAGGAAGGCGGAATACTGACCGCCCTGGATCCCTCCAACGGAAGCGTGCTCAAGCAGGATCGCATCCGGGAGGCCCTGGGCACTTACTACGCGTCGCCGGTGGCGGGGGATGGTAAGATCTTCGCCGTCAGCCATGAGGGGAAGGTGAGCGTCATCCGGGCCGGAGCCGACTGGCAGGTGTTGTCGGTGAATGACCTCGGGAGCGAATGCAGCGCGACGCCGGCCATCTCCGAGGGCCGGCTCTATATTCGGACTCGGGAGTTTCTCTACTGCTTCGGCGAGCACCGCCCTCCGGAGCATCCCTAAAACGACAGGAAAGGAAGACGACAATAATGAACTGGCTTACGTTTGTATGCGGAGCGGTACTGGCCTGGGGCATGTACGGCGTCACCCTGCACCGGGGGCAGGCCCAGTTGGCCAGTCCGCTTCGGGCACTCCTCTGTGTGGGCTTCGCCTACTTTCTGATCGCCGTCCTGGTGCCGTCGGTAGCCATGTGGTCCAAGGGAGGATTCCAGGGGTTCACCACCGGTGGGACCCTGACCGCCATCTTTGCCGGTTGCCTGGGAGCGGCAGGGGCCATTTGCATCATCTGGGCATTCAAGTCCGGAGGCAAGCCCCTGTATGTCATGCCGCTGGTGTTTGGAGGCGCTCCGCTGGTGAACGTCCTGGGCTCGGTGTTGCTTCATCCTCCCAAGACGGCGCCCAATCCGTTGCTCTACCTGGGGTTCGTCATGGTAGCCGTCGGCGCCGCCATGGTTCTCTATTTCAGGCCCAGCTCCTGAAACTTCCACTGACAACGCCCACTCGGGCGGCCGGGACACCGGGGCCCCGCGACGGGGACGAACATTCGCCGGCTCCACCGGAGTATCCCGGTTTCCCCCAACGGACCGGTTGCGCCAGGGCAACCTGGCGTCAATCCGGGAGGCAGGACTATGGAGTCGTATCTCGCTTCCGGACAAGGTGAGTCGATATGGCGTTGATTGAAGTCAGCAAGGTCTCCAAGCGCTTCAAGACCTACGACCGCAAGGAGGGCGTCTGGGGAGGCATTCAGAACCTCTTCCGGAGGAATCCCCGCGAGGTGAGGGCGGTCGATGATGTTTCCTTTACCGTGGATGCCGGTGAAATGGTGGGGTACATCGGGGCCAACGGGGCGGGAAAGTCCACCACCATCAAAATGTTGACCGGAATTCTGGTGCCCTCCTCGGGATCGATTCGGGCCAACGGATATGTGCCCTATCGTGACCGGCACCAGTACACTCGGGGAATCGGCGTGGTCTTCGGACAGAGAACCCAGCTCTGGTGGGACATAGCGGTGGTGGAGTCCTTCCAGTTGCTCAAGCGCATCTACGACGTCAGCGACCGCGACTTCGAGGAGCAGTTGGAGATTTTCGACGCGGTCCTCAACCTGAAACCCTTGCTGTATACGCCGGTTCGCAAGCTCAGCCTGGGAGAACGCATGCGCTGCGATCTGGCTGCCGCCTTCCTCCATCGCCCGAGGATCGTGTTTCTGGATGAACCCACCATCGGGCTGGACGTGGTGGCCAAGGAGAACATCCGGCAATTTCTAAAGAGGATCAACGCCGAATTGCAGGTCACGGTGGTTCTGACCACCCACGATCTCTCCGATATCGAAGAGCTTTGCCGGCGGGTCCTGATCATCGATCGCGGTCACTTGCTTTTCGACGGCAGTCTGGAAGGTCTGCGTGAACGATTCGAGTGCAAATCCCAGATTGTTTTCGAGTTGCGAGAGCCGGGGCAGGTGGATTTCGGTCGTCTGGGGTTCAATTCTTCGGTGGAGTTCCAGCAACTGGACGCCCTTCGCTGCCAAGCCGTGTTCGACAAGAAGCAGGTGGCCTCCGCCGAGCTGATCAAGTCCATCGTGAACTCTCTGGCGGTTCGTGACGTTACCCTGGACGACACCACCATCGAGGAAATCGTGCGTGAGATCTACAGCCGCGGCGAGGTTGTGCCTTCTTGAACGTCACCCCTTACATTGCCTTCGCCAGAATTGCCTTCCTCAAGATCCTGGCTTACCGACTACGCTACTACACGGGCATCGTGACCTATATGGTCAATGTTTCCGTCTATTATTTCATCTGGAAGGCCCTTTACCGGGGGAAGGAGTCCCTGGGAGAGTTTACTTTCGAGGAAATGATTACATATGTATCGGTTGGATTCATTATTCGTACCTTCTACTTCAACAATATCGATCGGGAAATCGCCAATGACATCCTGTTGGGGCATATCGCCGCCAAGATGACCCGGCCGGTGAACTACCAGTGGATGAACATCGCCCAGGCAGCGGGCGAGTCGTTCTTCCGGCTCTTCATGTTCACCGTCCCCACCGCCCTGGCAATCCTGGTGGTCTTTCCCTTGCGGGCGCCGGCCTCCCCGTACTCGGCCCTGGCCTTTCTGGCCGCCCTGCTGTTCTCCTTCATGGTCTTCGCGGCTCTCAATTTCCTGGTAGGCACCTGCGCCGTCTACCTGCATTCCATCCTGGGGTTGATTCGGGCCAAGTATTTTCTGGTGGAGATTCTTTCCGGCCTGCTGATTCCGATCAGCTTCTTTCCGGACGCGCTGGCCGAGATCTCCCGATGGCTGCCCTTTCAATTGATCAGCTTTACGCCGCTCATGATCTACATGGGCAAGTTTCAGGGGGAGCAACTGGTCACCAGTTTCCTGCTGGGCCTGGGATGGACGCTGGTGCTGGTCGGCCTGGGCCACTGGTTCTGGCGGAAAGCCGCCACGAAACTGACCGTGCAGGGAGGCTGAAGACCCGCCCTCGACTCACGGCGCTGCAGCAGCATTTTCGGATTGGACGGATCGGAGGCCTTAACCGGAGACAGGCGAATGAGACACCTCTCCATTCTGGGCTATTACTTTGCCCAGTACATCAAGGTCCGGCTGGCTTATCCGGGAGACTTCCTGATCTCGGTGTTCACCAGCCTGGCGGGCACGGTGGCGAGCTTCGGCTTCCTCTACATCCTCTTTCATCGGGTGAGTTCCCTCCAGGGGTGGGCATTCGAGGAACTGCTCTTCATCTACGGGTTCAACCTGGTCTGTCTGGGTCTCTTCAACGTGCTCAGCATGAACCTCTACGAGTTCGGCGAGCGCTACATCATGGAGGGACGGTTCGATCAGATCATGCTGCGTCCGCTGCATTCCCTTTTCCAGGTGATCTTCGAAGCCTTTCGAATCGAGTCCTTCCAGGAATTCGCCACCGGCCTGGTGGTGGTCGTCTACGTGTGGCACAAGCTGGACCTGCCCTTGACCCCGCTGGACCTGGTGCTGTTTCTGCTGCGTCCGCTGCATTCCCTTTTCCAGGTGATCTTCGAAGCCTTTCGAATCGAGTCCTTCCAGGAATTCGCCACCGGCCTGGTGGTGGTCGTCTACGTGTGGCACAAGCTGGACCTGCCCTTGACCCCGCTGGACCTGGTGCTGTTTCTGCTGATGACGGCCTGCGGCGTGACCATCTATCTCTCGGTGTTCGTGATGCTAAGCACCCTGAGCTTCTGGTTCGAGGACAGGGTGGGCGTCTCTCCGCCCGTCTACAACATGATCGCATTCGGGCGCTATCCGGTGACGATCTACAATGTCTTCATCCAGTTCCTGTTGAGCTGGATCATTCCCTTCGCCTTCGCTTCCTTCTATCCGACCACCTATTTTCTGCAGCGCCACGAGTTTTCGTCCTTCTTCGCCCTGGTGCCGTTGGTGGCGGCAACATTCGTGCTGCTGGCGCTCTTGCTGTGGAGCCGAGGGGTGCGGGGCTACCAAAGCACGGGGAGCTGAGCGGTTCCCTACATCCTGTCCGGAACGGAAATTCCCAGCAGGTCCATGCCCGCCTGCAACTGGTTTCGCAGGATCGTAATCAGGGCCAGGTAGAACCCTTTTCGTACGGGGTCGGGCTCGTCCTTGATCCGATGGCGGTGGTAGAAGTGGTTGAGGGCCTGGGCCAGGTTGAAGAGGTACTTGGCCACTCCGGCCGGCTCACAGTTGTGAATGGCGACGCGGACCTGGGTTTCGAGCTGGGCTGCCAAATAGATGAGAGTCCAGAAGTCGTCGCTGATGGACTCGCGAAGGAAGGCGGCGGTTTTCGGCTCATCCATGAATTCCAGCAGCGACTGGCTGTCGAAACGAGGATCGAGCTCTTCGACCTTGCGAAAGATGCTGTTGATGCGCACCACGGTGTACTGGAGATAGGGGCCGGTTTCCCCCTCGAAGCTCAATGCCTCCCGGAAATCGAAGGCGATGATCGAATTGCGGGTGTACTTCAACAGGAAATAGCGCAGGGCGCCCACCGCAATGGAGTGGGCGATGGCCTCCACCTCTCGGGCTGGGAGCTGGGGGTGGCGGTTCTGCACCTCGGCTGCCGACTTTTCCCGAAGCCTGTCGATCAGATCGTCGGCCTTGACTCCCAGGCCCTTGCGGCCCGAGACCTCCACGTACGGGCGGCGCCGGTCTTCTTCCGACAGTCGAATTCCCAGATCCTGGCAGCAGGCCGGCGAGAGGCCCACCATCTCATAGGAGAAGTGGATGGAGCGTTCGGCCTGAAGGTGGAATCCCAGCGCCCGCAGGCCGGTGACCACGATGTTCTGCAGGTAGGACTGGCGGGAGTCGATGACGTTGTAGACGCGTTCGCCACGCCCGAAATCCGAGTCTGTCGGATTCTGAGTGGGATCGGAACTGGTCATCATGACCCGATGGCCGTCGGGATAGACATGGAAGGGACGATAGAAAAAATCCATGCCCAGCAGCCCCAGCTTCCAGAGCTGGTAGGCGATGTCCTTGCCCACATAGGTGACGGTGCCGTTGGAACGGACAATGATCTTGTCCTCCTCGTGCCCCGAATCGCCGCCGGCTGCCGAGGTACGGGCCTGGCCGTGCAGGCTGTATTCTCCGGCTCTCATGACCCAGCATCCCCGGTTCCTTCCGTCGGTTTCGTAGTGAATCGCCTTGGCCTCCTTCAAGCGTTGGAAGGCATGGCTCCAGAAGTTGAGGTGTAGGATGTCGCTTTCCTTGGGGAGCAGGTCGTAGGCAACCCCGATGCGACTCATGGTCGCCAGGTGGCAGCGGACAATGGCTCGGGAAACGTAGCGGGCAATGGCGGCGGTTTCTCCCTCGCCTGCCTCGATCTCCCGAAGCGTCCGGCCCCGGAGTTCGCGGTTCTCGGGAGCCGCCTCATAGAAGGAGGACACCCTGGCGTAGAGATCCCAGCAGTAGTAGTCGAACTTGCCGGGGAGAGCCTGGATGTCCTCCAGGGTCTTCTTTTCCAGGTACTTGAAGCCGACCACCACGTCGGCCACCTGGACGCCGGTGTCGTCGATGTAGTTCTGGACTTCGACCGGCTCGCCGACCGAGCGCAGCAGCCGGGCGAAGGTGTCGCCCAGGACGGCGTTGCGCAGGTGTCCGATGTGGGCGGCCTTGTTGGGGTTGATATTGGTGTGCTCCAGGATGATCTTGCCCGATTCGAGGCGAGGTGGTTGGTCCTCGGTTGGCTGCAGCAGTCTTCTGAAAACGTCATCCCGTTTCAGGAAGCAATTGAGGTAGCCGGGGCCGGCGACCTCCACTTTGGCCACGCCCGGGAGATCGGGAAGATCCTGCACGATCTCGGTGGCGATCTGGCGGGGCGCCCTTCTCAGGTGCCTGGCCAGTTCAAAGCAAAAGGGGAAGGCCAGGTCCCCCAACTCGACCCTGGGCGGTTGTTCCGCGACCACCTGAAGAAGGGAATACTCGTAACGGTCCTTGACGTATGCGACCAGCCTGTCCTTGATGCGATCGATCAGCGATTCCAGCATGGCGCCTCTGGATCGGGATGGAACCCGTCAAAAAACCTGCATCCTAACACAGTTCCCGCGAAAGCCCCCGGGGCGGCCCTCCATTTCTCATGCGGTCCGCCGGAAGGCCTTCCACCGGAAGGAGGAGCGTTTCCGGGCCGGCTGCGCAGCCGGTGCAAACCTGGACAGAGCGTGGTCTTTCAGCTTGGAGCGGCATTGGGGTCTCTGCAGGCCATCTCCTTGAAAAATCTATTCGCCCAGGGGCATTTGGGATAGAATCCAGAGCCCGTCGGGACGCTTCCCGAAACGTGTGTGGAGAGGGCCGCCAATCCCATGAAGCTCGACCACATCGGTATCGCCGTCCATTCCATCGAAAAGGCGCTGCGCAGCTACCAGGTGGCTATGGGACTTGAGATGGAAGGTGCCATCGACGTTGAAGAGCAGAAGGTGCGAGTGGCCATGCTGCCGGTTGGTGAGAGTCGGATCGAGCTCCTGGAAGCCACCGATCCTTCCTCTCCCATCTGCCGCTTCCTGGCCAAGAAGGGAGAGGGTGTGCACCACATCTGCTTCAAGGTCGAGGACCTGGACGAGAAGCTGGCAGCTTTCAGGAAGGCCGGAATCCAGATTCTTCCCGATACGGACAGCACCGGTTACGAGGGCCGGCGGATCGCCTTTCTCCATCCGCGTTCGACCCACGGGGTATTGATTGAGCTGGTAGAGGATTGACGGGACGGGTCAGTCTGTTCCTGGAGAAGGAGGGATTTTGGAATCCATTTCCATTGGAATCATTGGAGGCAGCGGTCTCTACGGCATGGAAGGTCTGGAGGCGGTGGAGGAGGTTGCGATCGAGACGCCCTTCGGTCCTCCCTCGGACCGTCTGGCGGTCGGAAGTTTGAGTGGGAAGCGGGTCGCCTTTCTGGCCAGGCACGGGCGGGGGCATCGCATCCTGCCTTCGGAGCTCAACTTCCGGGCCAATATCTACGCCATGAAGGTCCTGGGAGTGGAGATCCTGATCTCTGCCAGCGCCGTGGGATCTCTCAAGGAAGAGCATCGCCCGCTGGACATTGTCATTCCGGATCAATTCTTCGACCGAACCCGGGGTCGCGTTTCCACGTTTTTTGGAGAGGGGCTGGTGGGGCACGTCAGCTTTGCCCACCCGATATGCCCGGACCTGAGCCGGATACTGGAGTCGGCGGCAGCGGCCGTCGGGGTGAACGCAAAGCGGGGAGGCACCTACCTCTGCATGGAGGGGCCGGCCTTTTCGACCCTGGCCGAGTCCAATCTCTACCGGAGTTGGGGCATGGACGTGATCGGGATGACCAATCTGCAGGAAGCCAAGCTGGCCCGGGAAGCCGAGATCTGCTACGCCACTCTGGCCCTGGTGACCGACTACGACTGCTGGCATCCGGAACATGACGCGGTGACGGTGGACCAGGTGATCGCCGTTCTGAATCAAAACAGCGAAAACGCCCAAAAGCTGATCCGTGAAGCGGTGGCCCAACTGGGGGAAGCGCCGGCCTGCAAGTGCCGTTCGGCGCTGAGGTCGGCCCTGCTGACGGATCGGAGCCTCATTCCCGCCGCCACCCGGGAAAAACTTCGCCCGCTAATAAGCAAGTACGTGTCCTGAAACAAAAGGAGAACGGCGAACCACGAATGGACACGAATGAACACCAATTAACGGATTGATGAGTTGAACGTTGTGCAAAATTCGGCAGGGGGGCGTATACCGGGAATGGCCACAAAAGGCACAAAAACAAAAATTTTGTGACTTTTGTGCTTTTTGTGGTTGGACAGCATTTCTCACCCGCTCGCACCAACTGTATTTGTGTCTATTCGTGTTCATTCGTGGTTCGTCTTCAACAGCCGTTGGGTGATTTCCTGTGAATGATGCGCATCGCAGGGCGGGGCACAGCTGACCTGACCGCCCTCCCAATTGGAAAACTCCGCTTATGTCAATCCTGGTTGTAGGCTCGGTGGCTTTCGATTCCGTTGAAACCCCTTTCGGCAAGGCCGAGGAGGTTCTGGGTGGCTCCGCCTCCTATTTTTCCCTGGCGGCCAGCTTTTTTGCATCGGTCCGACTGGTTGCCGTGGTTGGAGAGGACTTTCCGGAAGACCACCTCCAGTTGTTCAGGGATTTCTCTATAGACATCCGGGGACTGCAACAATCCCCCGGTAAGACCTTCCGTTGGAAGGGTGAGTACGGCTACGCTCTCAATGAGGCCAGGACCCTGGATACCCGGCTCAATGTGTTCGAAACCTTCAGTCCGCGCATTCCCGACCCTTACCGGAAGTCGGATTGCGTCTTTTTGGGCAACATCGATCCGGTGCTGCAGGCGGGAGTGCTCTCCCAGGTGGAAAAACCCCGTTTCGTGGCCTGCGATACCATGAATTACTGGATCGAGTCCAAGCCCGATGAACTCCGGGAGACGCTGGGGCGGGTGGATATCCTGATCATCAACGACGCCGAAGTGCGGATGCTCACCGGGGAGCACAACCTGACCAGGGCGGCCCGGCGCATCGCCGACTGGGGTCCCAAAACGCTGGTTGTCAAGAAGGGGGAATATGGAGTGGCGATGTACCACGGCGGATCCATCTTCGGCGCTCCGGCTTTCCCGTTGGAGGAAGTCTTTGACCCCACCGGGGCCGGAGACAGTTTCGCCGGAGGATTGGTGGGTTACCTGGCCCGGTCCAAGGCGCTCAATGACGAATCCCTTCGCCAGGCGGTGATATACGGTTCGGCGATGGCCTCTTTCAACGTGGAAGACTTCAGCCTGAACCGGTTAAGGACCTTGAAGGCGTCCGACATTCGGCGCCGCTTCCTTCAATTCAAGGAACTCACCCACTTCGAAGCCGAGAATTCCCTTTAGGTCGCAATACTCGATGCAGTTTGCAAAAGCAGAGGCCCTGGGCAACGATTTCGTGATCGTCGATGCCGGGCAACTGGCGGGGAAGGATGCCTCCCGGGTCGCCCGGCAGGTCTGCCGGCGTTCCCTCGATCTGGGAGCGGACGGCCTGATCCTGTTTCGGCGGACGGAGGTTTCCGGGCAGCCGCGGTTTTCCATGCAGGTCTTCAATGCAGACGGGAGCGAGGCGGAGATCTCCGGCAACGGCTTGCGCTGCCTGGCGGCGTTGTTGGTCCAGCAGGGGCAGACAACCGCAGGGAGGTTGGTTGTCCAGACTGGCGCCGGCGCCAGGCGGCTGAGGCTGACCGACTCCAGACCGCCCCGGTACGGCTTCAATCTGCTGATGGGAGAGCCTGTTCTGGATCCGGCGGCCATCGACTTCCAACCGGATCCGCCCGGCGCCTCCCTGGTAGGGTATCCGCTGCCAGTGGAAGACCGCATCCATCCCGTCACGGTTACATCCATGGGCAACCCGCATTGCTCATTGCTGGTGTCGGATCTGGAAAAAATCGATTGGGAAGGATTGGGGCGGCTGATTGAAGTCCACCAGTGCTTTCCGCGCCGAACCAACGTGGAGTTCGTACAGGTTCTGGACCGACGAAACCTGGCCGTGCGCTTCTGGGAGCGTGGAGTGGGGGCGACCCTGGCCTCGGGCACGGGCGGCTGCGCCGCCGTCGTTGCCGCTTGCCTGAACGGGGTCTCCGACCGGGCGGCCCAGGTCCATACTCCGGGAGGGATCCTGCAGGTTCATTGGCAGGAGGACAACCAGTTGTCCCTTACTGGACCCGCGCGGATCGTCTGCCGGGGACAATACTTTCCCGTGGAGGACTGACCTGCTCTCATGGGGACAGGGAAACGGGCTGATTGAGGAGGAGAAACCGTGCCGGTCGAAAGCCGAACCATCCACTTGTCCACGCGAGGTTTCTGCGATGTGGTGGACATTACCCCTGAAATCGAATCCGCCCTGGCCGGCCAATCGCTCTCGACCGGCGTGGTTACGCTGTTTGTTCCCGGTTCCACCGCGGGCCTGACCACCCTGGAATATGAGCCGGGGTGCATCCAGGATCTTCAGGACGCGCTGGAACGACTGCTGCCCCAGGCCGCCCACTATGTGCACAACGCCCGCTGGGGAGACGGCAACGGCTTTTCCCATATCCGGGCGGCGCTGCTGGGTCCATCGCTGCAGGTTCCGTTCGCCGACAGGGAGTTGAAGACCGGTACCTGGCAGCAGGTTGTGCTGGTTGACTTCGACAATCGTCCCCGGCAGCGGAAAGTCCTGTTGCAGTTCATCGGAGAGTAGGGTTGTGGAAACCCTGTGCCGTGACTGTGGCAACCAGCCGTTCCCCGAGGCCGAAACCTGCCCGGACTGCGAATCGGCTCGCATCGCGCGGCACGAGGAGCTTCATAGTCTCACCATCGCCCATCTCGACTGCGACGCTTTCTACGCCGCCATCGAGAAACGCGACCGGCCGGAGTTGCGGGACCTTCCGGTGGTCGTCGGCGGGCACCATCGGGGCGTGGTGGCCGCCTGCTGCTACATCGCCCGGGCCCAGGGTGTGCACTCGGCCATGCCGATGTTCAAGGCCTTGAAAGCCTGTCCCGGCGCCACGGTCATCAAGCCGGACATGAAGAAGTATGTCGCGGTGGGACGCAAGGTCCGGGAGATGATGCTGAACTTGACCCCTCAGGTGGAGCCCCTCTCCATAGACGAAGCCTTTATGGACCTGGCGGGCACGGAGGCGCTGCACCGTGGCAGCCCGGCGACGACTCTGGCGGCGCTGGCGCGCAGGGTGGAGGAGGAGCTTGCCATCACCGCCTCCATCGGGCTCAGCTACAACAAGTTTCTCGCCAAGATCGCCTCTGATCGAGACAAGCCGCGCGGCTTCTCCGTTATCGGACGAGCCGAGGCCAGGACCTTTCTCTCCGACAAGCCCGTCAGCCTGTTGTGGGGCGTGGGGAAGGCCATGCGCCAGCGGTTGCACGAGGACGGCATCACTCTGATTGGCGAGCTGGCCCGCATCGACGAGGCCGAGCTTGTGGCCCGCTACGGCAAGATCGGGCGGCGGTTGTCGATGTGCGCCAGGGGCGAAGATAACCGCCAGGTCGACCCGGAGAGCAAGGTCAAGAGCATTTCATCCGAAACCACCCTCGACAGAGACACGGCCGAGTTTACCGAACTGCGCCCCATTCTGTGGAAGCTTGCCGAGACGGTGGCCCGGCGCATGAAAGAGGCCGGCATCGCCGGCAAGGGCGTCACGTTGAAACTCAAGACCGCCGACTTTCGCATCGTCACCCGCAGCCGCCGCCTGGGGGGTGTGACTCAGTCAGCCGAAAAGCTGTTCCAGGCTGCCGAACCCCTGCTGGTTCGGGAAACCGACGGGCGCGCCTTCCGCCTGATCGGCATCGGCGTCCATGACCTTGTCGAGTCCGGCCAGTTTGTCCAGGGCGAGCTTTTCGGCGGCGTTGGGTCGACCCACGACAAGGTTGAGAAAGCGCTGGACGCCGTGCGGGAAAAGTTCGGAGGCGACGCTATTGTCAAGGGCCGAGGCTTCGGCATCAAGCTCGAGCGGCAGGGACCGTCGAAGGTGGAGTAGGTCAACCTGTCTGGAACGCCCATGTTTCGCCCCGTATGAGCCGCCTCGTCGTATGGGACGGCGGCGCAACCAGGTGAAAAGTGATTAGTGGTCAGTGGTTAGTGGATAGTGATTCAATCGACACGCTCAGCAACGGAAGCAAGCCTGTTTCACTCTCGTAAGAACCGCCCGACAGGGCGGAGGAGCGGCTAACCACTAATCACTAATCACTGCCTTTCCCACTGCCTTTCCCAAGGCATCGATAGACCATCAGCGCCAGCAGCCCGTAGAGAATCCCGTCCCCCCAAAAAACCCAGTACACGCTGATGGAAGCCAGCAGTCCGGCCATAATGGGGCCGACGGCGTTGCCCATCATGGTGAAACTCGAAAGCAGGCCAAAGCCTGAAGCCCGTCGCTCGTTGGGGATGACCCGAGTGGCCAGGCTGTAGGCAATGGTCACGATGCCCCCTGCCAGAAACGCCTGCGAGACCCTGAGCACCAGGAGATGGCTAGCGCTGGTCGCCAATGTCAACGCCAGGCAAAAGGCAAACCCGAGGCCCAGCCGCTGCAGAAGAAGACCGCGGGCCGAGTGTCGGGCCATCTTTCGGCCGAAATACCAGGCAGCCAGGGCTTCCCCGAAGGCGGACAGCGAGAGGATCAGGCCGGACAAGCGTGCCGCCCGGACCTGATTGGCGGTTACGGAGGTTACGAATAGCGGGATGGCCGGGGCAAAGCTTCGTTCGATCGCGGTGGCCGCGAGCAGCAGGATGGCCAGGGTCTTCAGGTTGGGCAGTTGCCACAGGGAGAGTAAACTCTCGGGGGCAGGTTCGTCTTCGGGTGTTGTACGAGAAGACTCGCGATTGGGATTGTCCCGGTATAGAAGGAGAAACAGCACCAGGGTGAGCAAGCACATGCCCGCCGTGACGAAGAAGGTGTTTCGAATGCCGATCCAGGCTGCCAGCACTCCGCCCAGGAACGGGCCCAGGGCCATGCTGAAGGTCTGGGTGGCCTGCAAACCGCCGATCGCCCGGCTGATCCTGTCCTTTGGAGCGGAGTGGGCCACCAGGGCAACGGAGACGGACCCGAATCCCCCGAAGAACCCCGAGAGAATCCTCAGAAACAGCAGTTCCTGGACGTTTCTGGCCAAGCCCATCAGGAACCAGATCAGGAACAGCACCAATGAGACGCGGATGGCCATGATCCGGAGGCCGTGGCGGTCCGCAAGCTTGCCCCAGAAGGGACCGACGAACGAGGTGATCAGGGGACTGATTCCCAGGATGAGACCGGACCAGACAGCTACCGCCGCCTTGGACTCGACCCCCAGTTGAGCCACATATATCGGAAGGAAGGGCATGACCAGCATGAACCCGGCGCCGATGAGAGCGGCCGAAAAGGTGGCGGCCAGGTGATTGCGGCGCCACTGTTCAAGCAGCAGCCATTGCAGGGGAATGAATCGAGTCATGGAACGGGGTTGATCCGGCGCGATTCTCAGGCCACCGACGGACGATGCAAGCTCTTCTCCAACCATGCGGAAGGGGCACGAAGGCCACGAAGAGATATCCACGAAGGGGAAAGACGAACCACGAATGGACACGAATGAACACCAATAATCGGATTGATGCGTTGAGCCCTCTGTAAAATTCGGCAGCGGAGCGATTACCGGAAATTGCCACAAAAGGCTCGTGTCTATTCGTGTTCATTCGTGGTTCGTCTTCATTGAAACGATCGTTCGTTTTTCCTCGGTATGATCCGAACGGCAGGAAGGCCGGCGGTCAGCCCGAATGGGTAGTTGGGTCCGGGTCCGAACGGTTGAGCAGCCAGATCATCACAAAGTTGACAGCGACATGCGCCAGCGAATTGGGGAACAGGGTGCCGCTCAGCTCGAAGAGAGACCCGAAGAGAAGGCCTGCAAAGGCCGCGTAGGCGGCCCAGGGCAGAAAGACCTTGCGGGGAATGAGGTGCACGGCTCCAAAGAGCAGGCTGGTGGGGATCAGTCCCAGCAGAGGTTGTATGGCGCCACGGAAGAAGACTTCTTCGGCCGCGCCGCTGAACAGGGCGATGGCTCCGATCTGCCAACCCGCCAAGGGCACCAGTATCCTTCGGAACTCCTGGTCCAGTTGCTGAGCCCAGCGAAAATTCCTGCTGGCGTATAGCGATAGCGCGATCAGCAGCAGGGCTGCCCCCAGGCCCCACAGCAGGTGAGTTGGAGCAGTTGTTTGTTCCGTTGGGAAAAAGAGAATCCAGGTCAGTCGGCCCTGAAGGAAAATGATCCCCATAGCCAGAAGCCACAGGACCAGGTAGAAGCGCAGGGCCGGAACCAGTATGGTCATGTTTGCCGGGCACTCCCGTCCGTATCGGCATGGCGATCTCGAGGGGAGGCCAGCGACAGCAAGTGGCGCTTCTCCACCGCCTCAGGTGCGGTAATCGGCATTGATGTGAATATATTCGGTGGTGAGGTCGCAGGTCCAAAAAGTGGCATCCGAGCTGCCGGCATGGAGTTGAACGGTCAGATCGATGTCCCGTTGACGCAGGATCTCGCTGGCGCGGCTTTCCTCAAAGCGGACGGCACCACCCTCACGGCAGACGACCAGGTCCCCCAGTGAGATGGAAACTCTGCTGCTGTCGAAAGGAACGCCGGAATAGCCCGCGGCGCAGATGATTCGTCCCCAGTTGGCGTCCTCTCCGGCCAGGGCCGTTTTCACCAGGGGGGAGTTGGCGATGCTGCGGGCGATTTGAGCCGCATCCTCCTCGGAGGGGGCTCCCGTCACCCGTATGGTCACAAACTTGCTGGCGCCTTCTCCGTCCCGGACCACTTGCTGAGCCAGGCTCTGGCATACCCGGGTCAGTCCCTCGACGAACCAATCCCGGGCGGGACTGTTCGGCTCGATGGTTGGAATTCCCGAACCGCCGTTGGCCATGATGGCCAGGGTGTCGTTGGTCGAGGTATCCCCGTCGACGGAGATCCGGTTATAGCTGCGCCGGCAGGCCTGTTCAAGCGCTTCCCGCAGCAGGGCCGGGCCGATCGAGGCATCGGTCAGCACAAAAGCCAGCGTGGTGGCCATTTGTGGATGAATCATGCCGGCCCCCTTGGTCATGCCGGCAATGCGCACCGGCCGTCCGCCTATGGAGGCATCGGCGGTACAGACCTTTGGCCTGGTGTCGGTGGTCAGGATGGCCCGCGCGGCGGCTCCGATCTCCCCGGGACTCAGCCCCCGTTTCAAGTCATCCAGTCTGGCTGTGATGCGGTCGGCCGGGAGGGGAACTCCGATGACTCCGGTGGAGCACACCAGAACCTGTTCCACCGGGACGGCCAGGGTCCCGGCAGTGGCCTCCGCCATGGCTTGGGCCGCCAACATGCCGGGTTCTCCGGTACAGGCATTGGCGTTTCCCGAATTGATGATCATGGCTTGAAGCGTCCCCCGGCTTTCAAGCAGGTGCCGCTGGGAAAGCACCACCGGTGCGGCCTTGACCGCATTGGTAGTAAATACCGCCGCACCCCGCGAGGGACGGGTGGAGTAAAGCAGGGCCAGGTCCAGGCCGGACGTCTTGATGCCGGAAGCCGCGGCGGCTGCCTGGAAGTCCTTGGGAGGCAGGATTTCAGCAGGATTCAGGGTCCAGGTTTCAGACACTTGTTCCCCTTTCCGAGGGATTCTGCAGGGTCAGGGACTGTTCTGCGCGGGACAATGCTTCGGCAACTCGCTCCGGCGCCGTCCCGCCCGGCACCGACCGCGCCTCGATGCCATGCCGGACGGACAAGGCTTGAAAGAGGTCTTCGGCGAAGAGCGAAGAAAACTCCCGGTAGCGGCTCAGGGGCAGTTCCGAAAGCCCGATTTGCCGCCCTTCGCATTCCAGAACGATCCTCCCCACCAACCCGTGGGCCTCGCGGAAGGGCATTCCCTTGCGGACCAGGTAATCGGCAAGATCGGTGGCGGTCATGAAGTCGCCCTCGAGCGCTTTTCGGGCGGCCCCGGCGTCGACCTCGAGGGTGCGCACCACCGCCTGAGCCACCTGCAGGCAGTCCAGCAGGGTGTCCAGGGTGTCGAAGAGAGCCTCCTTGTCTTCCTGCAGGTCCTTGTTGTAGGTCAGCGGCAATCCCTTGAGCAGAACCAGGAGCCGGGTGAGATTGCCGATCACTCGTCCCGATTTGCCGCGCAGCAGCTCCAGGGAATCCGGATTCTTCTTCTGAGGCATGAGGCTGCTGCCGGTGGTGACCTCATCGGAAAGCTCGATCCAGCCGCACTCCGGCGTCGAAAAGAAAATCAAATCCTCGGCCAGCCGGCTGAGATGCACCAGAGTGAGCGAGCCGGCGCCGACGAAGTCCACCAGGTAGTCCCGGTCGCTGACGGCGTCCAGGCTGTTGGACGTGATGCGCGAGAAATTGAGCTTCTTGCGCAAGGCCTCGCGATCGACGCCGAAGGCATTGCCGGCCAGCGCTCCCGCTCCCAGCGGCATGCAGTCGGTGCGGCGGAAGCAGTCCTCGAAGCGATCGCGATCCCGGGAAAACATCTCGAACCAGGCCAGCAGGTAGTGAGCCAGCAGAATGGGCTGGGCCTTCCTTAGATGGGTATAGCCGGGAATCACCAGGTCACGGTGCCTCCTGGCCTGGCCCAGCAGTTCGCCCATCAGTCCCTTGAGACCCTGCTGGACCTGGCCGATGGCCTTTTTGAGAAAGAGCCGGGTATCCAGCGCCACCTGGTCGTTTCGGCTTCGTCCGGTGTGAAGCTTCATCCCCGCTTCTCCGATGATCTCCACCAGGCGCGCTTCCACGAAGCTGTGGACATCCTCGTCCTTTGCCTCCGCCAGGAAACCGCGATCCCGCTGGGCCCGGTCGCGGATTTCCCCCAGTCCCTCCTGGATCCGCCGGAGTTCCTGCGGAGAGAGCACCCCTGCCTGTTCCAGGGCCTCGGCGTAAGCCATGGACCCCTCGATGTCTTCCAGGATAAGTCGGCGATCCATGCTGAGACTGGCGTTGAAGCGCTCGAAAGCCTCATCCATGCCTTGAGTGAATCTTCCGCCCCAGGTATTCACGTCTCCAACCTTCCGTTTGCACGTGAGACTCACGTCTCACCCGGTTGAACCGTTCGGTCCAACCTGCCGGCCAACCGAGGCCTCAGCGGCGGGATTGTTGCCTCTGAATCAGGGCACGGACCTGAACGGGCAGCCCGAAGAGGTTGATGAATCCCTTGGCGTCTGCCTGACGGTAACCCCCGGCCTGATCGAAGCTGGCCAGGTCTTCCCGGTAGAGACTGTGGCAGGAGGCCCGGGAAGCCACCGTCAGGTTGCCCTTGTAGAGTTTCAGTCGGACGGCGCCGCTGACCGGCTGTTGAGTCGCCGTGACAAAGGAATCCAGGGCCTCGCGCAGCGGGGTGAACCACTGCCCGTTGTAGACCAGATCGGCGTAGGTGAGCGCCAGCATGTCTTTCACCCGCAGCGTGTCCCTGTCAAGGCAGATGGACTCCAGTTCCCGGTGAGCCTGCATCAGAATGGTTCCACCCGGAGTCTCGTAGGTTCCCCTGGATTTCATTCCCACCAAGCGGTTTTCAACCATGTCCACCCTGCCGATGCCGTGCTCCCCTCCAATCCGGTTGGCCTGCTCAACCAGTTCGGCTGCCGCCAGGCGCCGGCCGTCCAGCCCGACCGGGGTTCCCGATTCGAATTCCACTTCCAGATAGCGGGGCCGGTCGGGGGCATTTTCCGGCGCCGTGGTGAGGCTCCAGAGAGACTCCGCGGGTTCCGAGGTCGGATCTTCCAGCGACCCGCCTTCGTGGCTGAGGTGCCACAGGTTGCGATCCTCGCTATAGATCTTTTCCTTGCTTGCCGTGATGGGAATCCGCCGCTGGTGGGCGTAGTCGATGGCATCCTCCCGCGACTTGATGTCCCACTCCCTCCAGGGAGCGATCACCTGCAGGTGGGGAGCCAGGGCCTTGTAGGTGAGTTCGAAACGAACCTGGTCGTTGCCCTTGCCGGTGCAGCCGTGAGCGACCGCGTCGGCCCCTTCGCCGATGGCGATCTCAACCTGCCTCTTGGCCAGTATGGGGCGGGCAATGGAGGTTCCCAGCAGGTACTTGCGCTCGAAAATGGCTCCGGCCCGCAAGGTGGGCCAGACGTAATCCCGAACGAACTCCTCCTTGAGATCCTCCACGAAGAGTTTGCTGGCTCCGGTTCTCAGCGCCTTTTCTTCCAGTCCTTCCAGCTCATCAGCCTGGCCGACATCGCCCGCCATGGCGATCACTTCACAACCGTAGTTCTCCTTCAACCAGGGGATGATGATCGAGGTATCCAACCCGCCGGAGTAGGCGAGCACCACTTTCCTGACCACGACTTACCTCCTCTACACGGCCTCTCCGGCCATCAGCAGCAACAGCAGGGCTTTTTGCACGTGAAGGCGATTCTCCGCCTGGTCGTAAACGACCGATTGCGGCGAGTCGATCACCTGGGGCGCCACTTCGTAGCCGCGATGGGCGGGCAGGCAGTGCATGAACAACGCCTCGCTGCCGGCAAGTTCCATCAGTTGGCTGTTTACCTGGTAGCCGGCAAAAACGGCTGCCCGGTCTTCCGTCTCCGCTTCCTGGCCCATGCTGGCCCATACGTCGGTGTAGACGGCGTTCGCTTCCCGCACGGCTTCCCTGGGATTTCTCATAATCGTGATGGTGGCTCCGGTGGCGGCAGCGGTCCCCCTGGCTTGACGCACGATTTCAGGGTTGGGCTCGTAGCCTGCCGGGCTGGCTACCGACAAGTGAATTCCCAGTCGGGCAGCTCCCAGGATCAGAGAATGGCAGGTGTTGTTTCCGTCTCCCACGAAGCAGAGTCTGACGCCGGAGCTCAAGGACAGCCTTTCGGCAAGCGTGAAATAGTCTGCCAGGGCCTGGCAGGGATGCAGTAGATCCGTGAGGCCGTTGATCACCGGGATTCGGGCCTGTTCCGCCAACTCCACCACCGAGCGGTTCTTGTAGGTGCGGGCAACGATTCCATGGACCCAGCGCTCCAGGTTGCGGGCCACGTCCCTGATGGATTCCCGCTCGCCGAGCTTGGCGTCGCTATGATCCAAAAACAGGGCTTGTCCTCCCATGCTGGTCATTCCCACGTCGAAAGTCACGCGTGTTCGCAGGGACGGCTTCTCGAAGATCATGGCCAACGTCTTGCCCTTCAGGCTGAGGGCGAAATCGTCCGGAGCTTTCTTGATTCGGCCGGCGACCTTGAAGATGAGCTGGATGTCGTCGGGAGTCAGGTCCTGAATGGACAGCAGATCGGAGACGCTGAGACGCTCCCTGGGGGCCGGGCCGGGTGCGGCGGGATCAGACATGAGCACCGCCCCTGGGCCGGACGGCCGGAAGTGCGAGGATGCTCCGGGACCCGCCGGGTGCCGCCGGGATGCTCCGGGACCTACTGATCGGCGGGAACTTTGGAGAAAATTTTGTCGAGGGCTTTGGCAAAGCGAGCAATCTCTTTTCTGGTGATGATATAGGGCGGAAGAACACGCAACACCGTGTTGGCGGTCACGTTGATCACATAACCGGCCTCCAGGCACTGATTGACGATCTCGCGGGCCGGAAAGTCGACTTCGATGGCCAGCATCAGACCCTCGCCGCGCACGTCCACCACGAAGGGATACTTTTCTTTCAGATCCAGCAGCTTCTGCTTGAAAAACTCTCCCTTCTCGCGAATTGCCGCGAGAAACCCGTCCTCCTGAAGAACCTTGATGAATTCGAATCCCAGGCGGCAGGCCAGGGGACCTCCTCCGAAGGTGGTTCCGTGGTCGCCGGGTCCAAAGGTCAGGGAAATCTCCTTGGAGGTCAGCACCGACCCCAGCGGCAAACCCACCCCCAGAGGTTTGGCGAGGGTAATGATATCCGGCCGGATGCCGTATTTCTGGAAGTAGAAGTAGCGTCCCGTTCGTCCCAGTCCGCACTGGATCTCGTCGAAAATGAGCAGGGCCCGGTGTTTTCGGGAAAGGTCTCGGGCCGCTTGCAGAAATTCCCGGGAACAGGCGTGCACCCCGCCCTCGCCCTGGAGCGGTTCGATGATAATGGCGCACACCTTGTCATTGAACTTGGCTTCCAGGTCTTCCACCGCGTCGCGCTTCACAAACTGAAATCCCGGAACCAGGGGACCGAATGGGACCCGGTAGGTATCGTTGTAGGTTGCGGAAAGGCTTCCATAAGTCCGTCCGTGGAAGGAATCGTCCAGTGTCAGGACCTGGTTCTTGTCTTCGCCCAGCTTGTTCTTGTAGGCATAGCCCCGGGCCAGCTTGATGGAGGCTTCCACGGCCTCGGTGCCGCTATTGCAGAAGAACGCCCGCTCCATTCCCGAGATCTCCAGCAGCTTGCGGGCCAGCAGGGCCTGATAGGGGTGATAGAAGAGGTTGGAGACGTGGACCGACTTCTTGAGCTGCTTGCGCATCGCGTTGACGATACGGGGATGATTGTAGCCCAGGGCACAGACTGCGATACCGGAGAGCAGGTCGAGGTAACGCTTGCCCTCGAAGTCGTAAAGCATGCACTTGCGGCCTTTCTGAACAACCAGGGGGTACTTCTTGTAGTTGCTGAACAGGACCTGGGACTCGAATTCCTCGATTTGTTTCAGATTCATCGATAACTCCTCCGAATCGTGTGATGGGTTCCGGGGTGGAGCCGGGGAGATGACCGGCGACTGACCGGGAAGCCGATGGGAGCGCCTTTCGATTGCGGGAAGCCGTGCGTCCGTCCAACTCCCGGTGGGCGACCGTCAATGAATCGCCGTCCCCAGGGGTTCACCGTTTTCCAGCAGCCGAACCAGGCAGTCTTCCTCCCGACCGCCCACAATATTCACCTGGGAGAGTCCTTCCCGGATGGCCCGTTCACAGGCGCGGGTCTTGGGGAGCATTCCCTCCGAAATCACGCCCCGACGACGCAGACGCTCCATTTCCGTGCGGTTGAGTCGGGGGATGACCTGGCGGGAGGCATCCAGCACGCCCGGGACATCGGTGAGAAAGATCAGGCGATCGGCCCGGCAGATGAGGGCCACCGCCGAGGCCATCTCATCGGCGTTGACATTGTAGAATGTGGCGTCAGGCCCGACTCCGACACAGGCTATGATCGGACAGTAGTTGTTCTCCAGCAGCAGGTCCACCAGGGCGGGATTCCCCTGGGAGATCTCTCCGACCTGCCCGTAGTCGAAGGGAGGATCTTCCTCCTGGTCATCCTGGTACTTGTGAGCGACAAAACTCGATCCGTCGGCGCCGCACAGCCCGACGGCTCTCCCCTCCATGTCATTGAACACCGCAACGATGTTCTTGTTGACCAAGCCGCCCAGGACCATCAGAACCACCCGCATGGTCTCCGGATCGGTGACACGCAATCCCCTATGGGATTCTGTGGGAATGCGCAACTCCTTCAAGTAATGCTTGATCTGCTTCCCGCCGCCGTGAACCACGATGACCTGGTGGCCGCGGCGCCTCAGGCCCAGGAGTTGGGCGACAATTCTATGGAGAAGCCCGGGTTCCGTCAACAAGCTTCCACCCAGTTTGACGACCAAGCGCACAGCAGTTACTCCCGTATCGGAACTCTTCCGGAATCGCCCGGGGGCAGGGCCGAAGGGAAGGTCACAGCAGGCCCAGGGTTTCCTCCACTCCCAGCATGACGTTCATGTTCTGGACCGCCTGCCCGGCTGCTCCCTTGCCCAGGTTGTCGATGGTGGACACGATGATGAGATCCGGGCCGTGCTGACGCCAGCCGATGTCGCAGAAATTGGTGTGAGCCACGTGCTTCACCTCCGGGAACTCACCGTCGGGGTACAGGCGTATGAGGGGCTCCCGTGCGTAGGCTTGGGTCAGGCAGGCGCTGACCTCCGCGGGCGAAGCCGAGCTTGCGGTCTTCACGTAGATGGTCGAGAGGATGCCTCGGTTGATGGGCAGCAGATGCGCCGTGAAAATGAGACGCTGGTGGCCCAGTTCCTGCCAGATTTCGGGCGAGTGGCGGTGGCGCCAGACGTTGTACGCCTTGAAGCTTTCGGTAACTTCCGAAAAGTGCGTGTTCGAGGACGGTGTCTTTCCCGCTCCGCTCACCCCCGACTTGGAGTCGCAAACGATCCGGCTTTGGGGGTCCACCATGCCGGCCTGCTGCAGGGGAATCAGGGGGAGCAGCGCGGACGTGGGATAGCAGCCGGGATTGGCCAGAAGTCGTGCCTCCCGAATCGCCGGACGCAGCACCTCTGTCAGTCCATAGACGGCCTCCGACAGGTGTTGCGAAAACCGGTGTTCGAATCCGTACCAGCGCGGGTAGAGACCGGCTTCTCTCAGTCGAAAAGCCCCGCTCAGATCGATCAGGCGCAGTTGCCTCTTGAGCAGTTCGGGCGCCAGGTCGTGGGCGGTCTGGTTGGGGGTAGCCAGGAACACCAGGGAGATATCTCGTTGCTGGAGAAGGTCATAGTCCAGTGGCTCGATCTTCAGGTCGCAGCGGCGGCGGAACTGCCTCAACTCGTCACTGTAGAGCCGGGTCCCGCTACGCTCCCGGTTGGCGGTCATCAACGTGGTCAGCTCCACCTCCGGATGGGACAAAAGCAATCGGACGATCTCCGAGCCCGAGTATCCGCTGGCTCCAATGATGGCTACCTTTGGGATCGCCACTGCAACGCTCCTCGATGGCTTCCGAACGTCTCGTCAAGATCGACGCGAGCCGCCGGCCGCGCCAGAAAGCGATAGGGTAACATCTCCCGCGCCCTCCCCCAAATTTCACCGCAGGGTGCTTCCCTTCCGGTTGCAGATGGCGAAGAGGAGTCTACCTCTTGGAAGTCGGTGAGTCGGTTCGGCGCTGGAGGGATTCCTTTCGAAACAGATCCGGTTCAAACTGGGGATCGAACTCGATGGACTGCACCGTCCATTGCAGGTGGGAGTCTCGTTGGGGACTGCTGATGCGGGCCTGGGTGACCGTGGGTGTTCCCTCGACGACCTTGGTTTCGGTCGCCACGATCCTTCTCGCCAACCGGTTGGTCCGGTCGTACAGCTCCCACTGGACCATGGTCATGCTGTCCACGCTCAATGCCAGGATGGAACGGGGAAAATCGCTCTTGCCGATGAACTCGGGCTTGAGCCGGTTCTCCACCAGGTGGCAAAGCACGCCGCTGATTTCCCGATTACCCAGGAAGTGGTGCGTGTACTTGGCCAACTCTCCGCCAATCAGCTCCTGGACAGAGATTCGAAGGCTCTTGTACTTGTAGTGGCGGGCGCCGGAAATACGAACTTTCTTTCTGAGCGCGCTTTGGGGGCGATAAGCCACGAAGTCGGAGGAACCGTCGGCTCGTTCGTGGACCAGGAGGAGCTTCCCCTGTTCGGACTCGGGTGACTCCATGCGAATGAAGTGGGAGGTCAGCTTGGCCTGAACCCGTCTCATCCAGGTAAAAGCCAGAACGATGGGCGGTTGGCTGCCCTTGACGTGCTTCACCTGGACCGTCACACGCTTGTTCTTGCGGGCGGCCTGTTCCAGGTAGGCGGCGATCAGCTCGTCGCCACGCTCATCGCCCAGCGCCGGGGATGCCACCGCCAGGCTAATGCAGAGGATCAGCAGGTGCTGGGGCTTCATTGGGATTTCCTTGGGGAGATAGGGGGCGCACCCTCCGGAACCCGGGCACTCCCGTGCACAACCAGGAGAAGAGTGGGCAGGAGCAGCAGGTTCGTTACCAAATTGAACCCCAATACGAAGGCCGAAAGCAAGCCGAACTGGGAAACGGGAGCAAAACGCGACAACCCGAAGACCAGAAATCCCAGCACCACCACGGCCGCGGCCGCCGTCATGGGGCCGCCGGCCCTGGTAAGACTCTCGCGGGCAGCGGCCTGGGGGGGCAGGCCTTCCCTTCGGCAGCGTTGGAACCGGACCAGGTACTGGATGCAGTTGTCGACGGCGATCCCGATGGCGATGGCGGCAATGACGCTGGTGTTGACGTTCAGCGAAAGGCCGCTCCACCCCAGCAGGCCGAAAAACATCAGGACGGGCAGGCCGGCCGGAATCATGCACATCAGGCCCACCTTGAACGATCGGCACAGGAAGATCAGGATGGTGAGAATGAAGGTCACCGAAAGCAACAGGCTCTTGACTTGTTCCCTCGCCAGTTGGTCCGAGGTCAGGTTCATCAGCACCAGAGTGCCGGTGGTCTGCAGTTGCACGGTCGGGGGGAGCAATGGGGCGGACAGTTGGGCCACCTGGTCAGTGAGGGCTTTCAACCGAGTGGATTCGAACAGGGAAGACCGAACCAGAATTCGTAGCGCCGTATGATCCTCGGACAGAAAATCGCGGCTCAATTCGCGAGGATCGGATTCGATCAGATCCACCATTTCTTCCAGGACGTCCTGCCTGTCGGGAAGTCGGAAGAAGGCCGGCTGGTTCTGATGAAAGGCTTGATTCAGCAGTTTCATGCTGTCGACGATGGAGAGGCTTCGATCTACGCCGGGCAAATCCTGCAATTTCTGCTGGAGCCGATCCACGGCGCCCAGGGTAGCTGCGTCGGTCAGAGGCGACTGGTCCCGGCTCTCGATCACAATGGAAAAGCCGGATAGACCGGAAAGATGCTCCTCGAAGGTTCTGGTGGCCTGCACCACTGGAGCCGAGTCCCGAAAGTGTCCCAGATAATCGGTCCGAACGTTGACCTGAAAGGCTCCCGCCAGTCCCAGGACGGCGCAAAGACCCGCTGTCACGTAGATCCAGCCCCGGTGTTTGAGATTGAAATGGCCCAACTTCTGGAAAAAGGTGTGTCGATGGCTGCGCTCGTGTCCGGAAATGCGGCGCCTGAGGGGCACGCGCAGGTAAACCAGGATTGCCGGAATCAGGTGCATGCAGAAGAGATAGCTCAGGAACACACCCAGGACGGCGAAAAGTCCGAGATCGCGGATGGCCGGAATGCGATTGAATATGAGGGCGGCGAAGCCGGCCATGGTAGTGAAAGCCGAAGTGGCAATCGGTCGGTGGGCACGCTGCAGGCTCTCGGACAACACTTCCCGATATCGATGGCGGGTGAGCTGTCCCTGCTCGTCGTCGGAGATCCGGTCGTAGGCCTGGAGCAGGCACTGGTAGTAGTGAGTGAGGAGGTGAATCGTATAGGCGCTGCCATTGGCGATCAGCAGCGAGGGCAGCACCAGCGTGGTGGGTTTCAGCGGGAACCGGCCCAGAACCATGGCTGCCAAGGTGCACACCAGGGTCAGTCCGATCGCCAGCAGCGGCAGGGCAACGCCCCGGCGGGAGTGAAAGTTGAGGATCAGAATCACCATCACCAGGACCACGGTGATGGGAGTAAAGACCCAGAGGTCCCGGATCATGTTCCGCATTCCGGCTGTTTCCATCTCCGGAACTCCCCCAAAGTAAAGCTGTCCCAGACGGGCCAGCGGGGCCGCCGCGGTCCGTATTCCGGCCACCAGGCGGAATATCTGGTCTTCGCCGCGGGAGGATCGTTCCTTCAGGAAAACCAGCAGGGAAGTGGTTCTCAGATCGGACGAGATCAACTCCTTTTCGTACAAGGGGTTGTCGCGAAGGCGCGCCCGTAGTCCCTGCAGGTCCGGCTGCTCCAGGGACTCGGGAATCAGGGGGGAAATTTCAACGGCGCCGTCTCTCTCCAGAATGTCGAGCGTGTTGGTGAGACTCAGCACCCGCCTCACGCCGGGAATCGCCTCGATGTCCCGGGTGACTTGCCGAATGGAAGCGAGGGTGTCCGGCTGGATCAGGTTGTCGGCCGTGAGACCGATCAGCAGGACTTCGTCATTGCCGAAAACCCTGCGGGTCTTCTGGTGGACGAGGTTGGCAGGGGAGTCGGAGAGAATCAGGGTCGAGGGAGAGGTGTTGATCTCGAGGTCGTCGAGGAAA
>VXMN01000131.1 GCA_009841055.1 Acidobacteriota bacterium | reverse complement strand
GGTCTGTCGGGAACAAGATTATTGAACATCGATGCACAGGATGCACAGGATTAACAGGACGAGAGCTTTCTGCATCGGAAGCCGGCTCTGGTGATGAACCGGTCCGGGATTGCGGATGCCCGGGATTACAGGACACCAGACACCCAAGGCCCTATCCTGTGTATCCTGTAAATCCTGTGCATCGATGTTAATAATCCTTAGTGGCAGTACGCGCCGTTGAAGCAGATCCGTCTCGCTTCGTGTCCCTTCGTCATTCTTCGTGTGTCTTCGTGGATTTCTTTTTGGCCTTTGTGGTTCACCCGCGTTTGTTTCAGGCAAGCACTTCCCGGATGATCCGGCCGTGGACGTCGGTCAGGCGGAAGTCGCGGCCACTGTAGCGGTAGGTCAGCTTTTCGTGGTCCAGGCCGAGCAGATGCAGGACGGTGGCGTGCAGGTCGTGGACATGGACCTTGTTCTCCACGGCCTTGAAACCGAAGTCGTCGGTGCTCCCGTAGGTGGTTCCGCCGCGGACGCCCGCTCCCGCCAGCCAGACCGAGAAGCCCCAATGGTTGTGGTCGCGGCCGTTCTGGACCACGCTGGCGCCACTGGTCTCCACCACCGGGGTGCGACCGAACTCGCTGCCGCAGATCACCAGCGTGTCTTCGAACAGGCCCCGGTCTTTCAGATCCTGCAACAGGTTCGCCATGGCCGGGTCGGCCTCCCGAGCCAGCCGTTGGTGGGCCATGATGTCGTAGTGGCTGTCCCAGGGTTGTCCGGTGCCAAAATAGACCTGCACCACCCGAACCCCTCTTTCCACCAGGCGCAGGGCCATGAGGCAGCCCCGGGCGAAATCGCTCTGCCCGTAGCGCTCCAGGGTGGCCGGATTCTCCTTGGAGAGGTCGAAGACTTCCGGGGCCTCCACCTGCATGCGGTAGGCGATTTCCATGGAGTGGATGCTGCCCTCCAACTGGGGATCGGCCGGGCGCTGACCCCGGTGAAAACTGTTGAGCCGGGCCAGCAGGTCCAGTTGGCGTCGCTGTTGCCGCCGGGTCAGGTTGGAGTTGCGAATGTCATGGATGAGCTCGTCCGGGGTCGTCTGATCGTTGGGGATGCGGGTTCCCTGGTAGACCGCCGGCAGGAAGGCCGAGTTCCATAGGGGGACGCCTCCGGTCGGAGGACCACCGGAGGGGCAGAGCACCATGAAGCCCGGCAGATTGCGGTTCTCGGTACCCAGTCCGTAGGTGATCCAGGAACCCAGGGAGGGGCGTCCCGGTTGCTGGTGGCCGCAGTTCATCAGGAACATTCCGGGAGGATGGTTGGGAACCTCGGTGTGCATGGACCGGATCACGCTGATGTCGTCGATGTGCCTGGCCGTCTCGGAGAAGAGCTCGCTGACTTCAATCCCGCTCTGCCCGTATCTCTCGAAGCGGAAGGGCGACCGCATCAGGTTGCCGGTCTTGCGCTCGGTCTTGACGTACCCTCCCGGCATGGGCTGGCCGTGATGTCTGGTCAACTGCGGCTTGGGGTCGAAGGTGTCGACCTGTGAGAGTCCTCCATTCATGAAGAGAAAGATGACCCGCCTGGCTTTGGCGGGGAAGTGGGTTTCCTTGACCGCCAGGGGATCGGTCGACGGGGCCGGCACGGCGGCCTGCACCCCGGAATGCTCGAGCAGACTGGCATACCCGTAGAGGCCGAAGCCACCGCCGATCATCCGGAGCAGGTCGCGCCGACTCACCGCAATTTCAGAGGTCTTGGGGATAGCCATGGAGTTTCCCTCAATCAGTCCACGAACAAAAACTCGTTCGAGCTCAACAGGGTCTGCAGATATTGCCTCACCGGGTCGGTGGGCGGATTGTTCCCGGCTTCGACCGTCTCCATGAAGTTCAGAGCCAGGCTATGTTCCTCCCGGGTGGCCTGGCGGCCGAAGATCAGTCGGTAGACCCGGTCGATCGTGTGGCCGTCCAACCGGTCTCCTTTCCCGTGGACCCGATCCGCCAGAATTCCAGCCTGCTCCCAGACCAGCTTGCTGTTGAGAAAGAAGAGCTTTTGCGAAGGCACGTTGGTGACGGCCCGCTGCTGGCTGCTCAAGCTGGGGTCGGGAAAGTCGAACAGGGCCAGCATGCTGTCCAGCTTGGACCGATTCACCTGGCCGTAGACGCTCCGGCGGCGTGCATCCGTGGACAGATCCACCGAATCCCCGCCGATGTCGGGACTCAGTGTTCCCGCTATGGCTAGAATGGAATCGCGCAAGGCCTCGGCGTCCAGCCGCCGCCGGTTGGCTCGCCACAACAGCCGGTTCTCGGGATCCTTGGCGGCCGCTGCTTCCCGGTGGAGGCTGCTTTGCCGGTAGGCGGCCGACAGAAGAATCTCGCGGTGCAGGGCCTTGACCGAGTAGTTGCCCCGGATGAAGCGGTGGGTCAAGTATTCCAGCAGTTCCGGGTGAGTGGGTGGGGCGCCCAGCCGGCCGAAGTTGCCTGGGGTCCGGACAATGCCCTGGCCGAAGTGGTGTTGCCAGATACGATTGACCATGACCCGTGCCGAGAGGGGATGGCCGGCTATGGCCTCGGCCAGTTGCCGGCGACCGCTTCCCTGGTCAAGAGGTTGAGGCCCGCCGTCGCCCAGCACCGTCAGGAACCGGCGCGGGGTCGTATCGCCCAGGTCGTAGGGATTGCCCCGCACGTGGATTCGGGAATCACCGGGGCGGGGAGAGTCGGCCATCCCGTGGATAAAGGCATAGGCAGCCGGGCTGCTGCTCTTCAACCCCTCCAGCCTGGAGCGCAATGCCGTCAGATAAGTCTTCCATTCCCCCTCGAGGTAACTTTCCAGTTTTTCTTCCTGCAGTCGGAACAGGCCGTAGTCCTCCTTCATGAAACTGTTGGTCAGGTCGGTGGCACCGAACAGGTCCAGCCAGAGAATGTACTTTTCACGGGGGATGGGTTCGAGCGTCAGCTCGCAGATGTGGCAGATGTCTTCGACGAGAAACCCGTTGGGCAGGTAGACGGCCGTCTCGGGGTCCACCTTGGGCTTGTTGGACTCCAGGATGATGTGGTTCTTCGCGTCGGCTTCCTTCTTTTCGGCGAAAACTGCCAGCGCCAGAGCCTGAAAGTCCTCGGCGATCCTTGTCGCATCCGCCAGGGTTCCACCGCGAGCCCGCAGATCGTCCCAGGCCTGCAGGTAGGGGTGCTGTCTTTCCTCGGCGGTCAGGTAAGCGAACCAGGCTTCCAGCAACTCGGGGTCGATTCCCTCGGCTTGGGCCAACCGGTCGCGGGAGAGATCCGGGTCCTGCAGGGATTTCCAGGTCGCCAGCAGGTATCGCGCGGTCTTCCAGGCCAGCATTTCGCTGAGCTGGATGGACTGCTCGTCGAGAAACTTCTTGATCGAGTCCTCCAGGGACTTCACCTTCTTGTCATGCTCTTTGTAAGCCTTGACGGTTTCCTGGGGCGCCAGCGGATACTCCCGGTAGACGGTGCTGGCCATGATCCCATCCAGTGCCCAGTAGTCCTTGAAGGCGATGGGGTCGTACTTGTGGTCGTGGCAGCGGGCGCACCCGACCGTCAGACCGAGGAATCCCCGCGTGATAGCGTCGATGCGGTCGAAGCGTTCGTCGGCCCGGGCCTGGGGAGCCTGGACGGCGCCGTAATACCAGACTCCCAGGCTGAGGAATCCGGTGCCGGCGAGCAGCTTGTCCCGGTCCTCCCGCTCCAGCAGGTCTCCGGCGATCTGGGCCTTGACGAACAGGTCGAAGGGCATGTCCCGGTTGAAGGCCTGGATCACCCAGTCCCGGTAGCGCCAGGCGTTGGGATATCGGGAATTTCCCGCGGGGCCGTAGAGGTCATCCTCGGCATAGCGGGCCACGTCCAGCCAGTGACGTCCCCAGCGCTCCCCGTAGTGGGGAGACTCCAACAAGCGATCCACCAGCCTGGACCAGGCCTGTGGCGACCGATCCTGCAGAAAGGCATCCACCTCCGCCGGGGTGGGAGGCAAGCCGATGAGGTTGTAGCTCAGCCGCCGGATCAGCTCTCGACGGCCGGCCTGCGGGGACGGACTCAACCCCGCCCTTTCCAGGCCGGCCAGGATGAAGCGATCGATGGCCGTGCGGGACCAGCCCGTGTCCCTGACGGCAGGCGGGGCAGGGGGTTGAACGGGGAGAAACGCCCAGTATTGCCGGTCCTTGTCCGTGATGGCGAATTCCCGGTCATTCGAAACGGCAGGAACTTCGGTCGGGGACTGGGGCCAGGGCGCGCCCATCTCGACCCAGCGAGTGAGGTCGGCGATCTGCTGCGCCGGGAGCTTCTCCCCCAGCGGCATTCGCAATCGGGAATGGGTATGATCCACGGCCTGGATCAGGAGACTCGCCGCCGGATTTCCGGGGACGACAGCGGGCCCCAGGGTCCCCCCCTGGATCAGGGCCTGCCGGGAATTCACCTTGAGTCCGCTGCTGGCCGTTTCGCTGTGGCAGCTATAGCACTTCTCCACCAGCAGGGGGCGTATCCGCAGCTCGAAGAAGTCTTCCGGGTCCGCAGCGGCAAGAGCGCCCCGGGCAACGACTGTACCCAGGGCCAGCATCGCGAGCATCAGTCCCAGGCAACGCACCCGATTGCAAACCGACCGGTTGGGTACCGTCGCCCGATTCACCGGACGCGGCCTCGGCGACGTGCGGTTCAAGCCGGTGCCCGGAGAGTGCAAAAATCCAGGGAGATGGGTCGTAATCATCAGGCAAGAATGCATCCCGTGAGGGCGATTGGTGCGGCTAAACACTTATGATAGCATTATTTGCTCTCGCCGGCGGGCTGTTCCGGCGCAAGATTCCATCCCTCTCCCATCCGGCCGGCTCGTGAGTCTTACCGCTGAAAGTGGCGCTGCCGTCTTCCTTGACCGGTTTCGCCCATTCATGGCCGTCCATTCTCCAATCAACCACCCCCAAAGGAGACCGAGGTTATGCCAAGTATCGAGATCCTAGACTCCGGAATCATCGACAACCGGGACTCTTCCTTTCCCACCCTGGTCCGGCTGGACAACGGGGATATTCTGGCCGGCTTTACGGTGGGCGGAGGGCCAAGCGTCACCGGGGGGACCGACCTGGCTCGCTCCACCGACAACGGCAGGTCCTGGAGCCTGGAGGGAACCATCCTGGAGCCGGGAGACAATCCACGCACCACCAATTCGCTTCGCCTGAGCCGTACTCCGCAGGGCATGGTGATTGCCTATGGCACCCGGGCCTATCCGCCGGAAGAGAAGAAGCAGTTCGGGAGCGCCACGCGCAAAGACCCCATCCTTTGTCTTTCGCGAGACCAGGGCAGGACCTGGACCGATCCCCAGTTGCTGCCGGCCTCCATCCCCGGCCCCTTCGAGATCGCCAGCCCCATCATAGTCACCGGCAACGGCAACTGGCTGGCTCCGGCTGCAACCCTCACCGAGCAGGATCGGCTGGGAGAACGGCTGGTGATGTTCATCTCCGAGGACGAGGGGAAGACCTGGCCCCGCACCTCCGTCGCGATGAAGGATCCGGAAGGAATCAAGGGGTTTTTCGAGCAGAAGCTGACCCGGCTCGACGGCGATCGGGTGATGGCGGTGTCCTGGACGCTGCGCATGGGCGACTACTCCGACTACGAGGATCACTTCGTCATATCCGACGACGGAGGGGACACCTGGGGGCCGCTGCGGTCCACCGGAATCCGGGGCCAGACCATGACCCCCATCTGGCTGGGTGGAGACCGATTGCTGGTGCTCTACAACCGGCGATACGGAAAGCAGGGTGTTGTCGCCTGCCTGGTGCGTTTCACGGATGATTCCTGGACGGTGGACTGCGAAGAGACACTCTGGGACGCACAGGCTTCCAGGGAAGCCCCGGAGGAGGCTGACGGAATCAATGAGCTGGAGACCTTCGCCTTCGGTTTGCCCTCGGCCATCCCACTGGACCGCGAGACCCTGCTCTGCGTCCATTGGTGCCTGGAGCAGGAGAAGTTCGGCATTCGCTGGACCCGGGTCCGGGTCGGCTGGGAATAGCCGGGGAATGGGAATGCGATCCAAAAAAAAAAAAATGACCACGAAGGACCACGAAGAACGACGAAGGGCCACGAAGGGAATGATGGATCCATGGTTGATTGCTGATGGTCGATTGAGGAGTTACGCCAACTGATTCTGCCACAGATCCGACGTTTGCATTTTGCCTTACATGGATTGACAGGACCACCCGGGAGCGCGGGCGTCCCGCCCGCATCATTTTCCTTTGGTTGCCTCTGATCTTTGCCGCGAGCCACCCTGTCTGCTGCCGGGACAGTACCGATTCACGAAACCTGACTCACTCGTCAAGGTCGTTTCGACTCAAGAGATCCGGATGAGAAAACCATTGCTGCAGGAATTGGCGGCCCGGGCCGAGGCGGACAAGCCGCTCCGGGTCGGGGTGATCGGGGCGGGGAAGTTCGCCACCATGTTCTTCAGCCAGGCCCGCCGCCTGAACGGGCTTCACTTGGCGGGAGTAGTGGATCTCGGCAGGGACAAGGCGAGCCAGGCGCTTCGGCGGGCCGGTTGGCCTGCCGAGCAATTGGACGCGAGTGACCTCCAGGAGGCGATGGAAAAGGGCTCGACCTGGCTGTCGGAAGACGCCGATGCACTCTTGTCGTGCGAGGGCGTGGATGTCATCGTGGAAGCCACGGGCGATCCGGTCGCGGGGATCGGTCACGCCTTGAAGGCCATCGAGCACGGCAAGCACCTGGTCATGGTCAACGTTGAGGCCGACGTGGTGGCCGGCCCCCTGTTGGCCCGGCGGGCCCGGCAGGCCGGCATTGTCTATAGCCTGGCTTACGGAGACCAGCCGGCGCTGATCTGCGAACTGGTGGATTGGGCCCGCTGCAGCGGCTTCGAGGTGGTTTGCGCGGGCAAGGGGACCAAGTATCTCCTCGCCTTTCACGCCTCCACCCCGGACACCGTATGGGAACACTATGGATTCAGCCAGGCCAAGGTAACGGGCGGCGAGCTCAATCCGAGAATGTTCAATTCCTTTCTGGACGGCACCAAGTCGGCGATCGAGATGGCTGCCGTGGCCAACGCCACCGGGCTTCAACCCCAGCCGGAAGGCCTGAACTTTCCACCCTGTGGTCAGGACCGGCTTGCGGAAGTTTGCCGGCCGCGCTCCAGCGGGGGCTGTCTGTCGCGCTCGGGAACGGTCGAGGTCGTCTCCAGCCTGGAACGAGACGGCCGTCCCGTGTCCGCGGACCTGCGCTGGGGTGTGTACGTCTGCTTCGAGGCGCCCAACGAATACGTCAAGGAATGCTTTAACGAATACGGTCTACAGACCGATCCCAGTGGCAGATACGCGGCCTTATACCGGCCGGTTCACCTGGTGGGAATGGAACTTTCCGTCAGCGTGCTCAAAGCGGGACTGGCCGGAGAAGCAACCGGAGGTCCTACCGCATTTGTCGGGGATGTCGTAGCCACTGCCAAGCGGGATCTCTCCGCCGGCGAAGTGCTGGACGGAGAGGGCGGCTATACCGTTTACGGCAGGCTGCAACCTTCGGCCACGGCCGCTCGAATTGGAGGCCTTCCCATCGGCCTGGCCCACAAAGTGACCCTCCTCAACGACATTCCCTCCGGCAGCCCCATCGGCTGGTCCGACGTGCGCTACGATCCCGCCAATCCCGCCGTCCTGGTCCGCAGGGAATTGGAACAGGCGTTTTCCCTGGAGGACTGAGCCCGAGAGTACAAGAAGATCTCCACGAAGACACGGGAAGGACCACGAAGACAATGAAGAGGCAGAGCAACTGGAGAAGGAGTTCCCGCGCCACACAGCGGAGGATGTGGGAACATGACCCTCCGCTTCCACGGGCCTACAGCGTATTCAGGTGGAGGCCGGTGGCCGCGTCCACGAAGACCGTGCGCTTGGCGGAGCCGCGGGTTTCGCCCCAGATCACGCGCCAGACGGGGTGGGTGTAGCGGGGGGTGGATTCCAGCAGGAAGTGGATGGGGAGATCGGGGTTCTTCTTGAGAAAGGCCGCGCTCTTTTCCGCCGCCTTTTCATAGGCCTTGGTCGAGTCGATCTTGAAGAGCGGTAGGATGAAGGGCCGGGCCTGTCCTCTTCCCGACCAGGCTTCCGGTATGCCGGCCCGGACCCCCTTGCGGATGCTGGTGCCGGACTTGACCACCGAGTAGGTGTAGGTGACGGACTTTCGCTTTTGGGGGGACACGAAGGTGGCCTGCCATACGGCGTATCTTCCGGCCTTGGCGGGGACCTCCTTGAGATTGAAGCTCGACAGGCGGAGCGGCAGCGAATCGGGGGACCAGTGCCGGGCCTGTACGTAGAGCCGGTGAAAGGCCGTATGGGCCGCTACCGGCGAGGGAGGCTTTGGCGGTTCGGGATCAGGTTCCGGCTCGGGAGCCGGCGCGCAGGAGACGGCCAGCAGGCCGAACAGCATCACGGCCAGGGCGGGGAGGATCAGGGCTTGGGCTTTCTTGTCGTTCACTGGATTCGGGGGGCTGAGATGGGAATCTATGCGCCCTCTGTTGGCGCCGTCAAAGCGTACAGCTTACCGGATGACCGGCCGGAAAACCAGCCCTTGACTTCAGGCGGGGGGCTCAGAATCCGATCCGGATGCGGCCGCTCCACATCCGGGGATGGCCGAAGTGGGTCCCGCTGAAGGGATTGCCGAAATTGTAGGCGAAACGGCGGTTGGTCAGGTTGCGGATATCGAACTGGGTCCTGAGGGTGACCCGCCGTTCTGAGAATAAATCCTTGCCCAGCGAAAAATCGAAGAGGGTTCTGGGCTTGACCCGCCCGCGCTCGAAGTTGACCAGCTCCGCCCCCGGCCGCTCCCGCAGCTCATCCAATTCGTCCAGTTCCACTTCCAGGGGCGCCCCGCTTTCGTGGCGCCCCGACAAACCGACCCAGAAACCGGAGGGATGCTCGTAGATCATCCCGAACCCGCCGGTATTCCTTTGATCGTGGTCGGGATTGAACTTGGTCCCGGGCCCGATCTCGATCACTTCTTCCTCCAGAAACAGGCCTCCGTTGATCGGCCCTACCTGAAAGACTCGCGCGTTGGAATAGCTCAGGTATCCGGACCACCCCTTTCGCTCGGGAAAATCGACGCGGGCCTCCAGTCCCTGGGCCTTTCCTTCAGCCACCGAGTTGGGAAAGATGACGGTTGTGCCCAGAAACACGTTGGGGTCGGCATAGTTTCTCACTAGTCTCCACCAATAGGCGGCATTGAGTTGGAACCAGTCGCCGAAGGGTTGACCGAAGCCCACCTCGAACGCATGTTGTCGCTCCGGCGCCACCCTGGCGCCGCCCATGCCCTCGGGTGTCGCAAAGGGAGAGAGACGCCGGGCCTGCTCGGAGGAGGAGAGCAGCAGATTCTCGATCTGAGGCGGCATGAACAGTCGGTTGTAGGAAGCCCGCAGGACCGTTTGGCTGTAGGGCACCAGAAGGGCGGCGCCGGCCCGAGGGCTGACCTGGGTGGCGGAGACCATGACGGCAGTGTGGTCGATGCGGACGCCGGCGTTGACGGTCAGGTTCCTGCCCAGCGAAAAGGTATCCTGCAGGAAAACGGACCCCTGGCCCCGCACAGCCCGTTCCTGGAAGAGAAAGGGATTCTCCCGGTCGAACTCGAGCGCCAGGTCGCTCAAGTCCACTTCTTCGCCGAATTCCTCGTCGGTCACGAAAAAGGAGAAGAACTCCCGGGGGGTGACCCGCTGGGCGTCGGCCCCCGCCTTGAGGGTGTGCCCCCCGGCCCAGTGAGTCAGATTCACCAGAACACCCGAGCGCAGGTGGCGGCGAAGCTGAGAGGCCGAGACCGGCAGGTCGTTGGCGCTCGGGATCAGCTCGGACCGGAAGTAACGGCGATACCCCCCCCAGATTGGTGGTCGTGTAGGGCGACCAGTTTCGCTGCCAGGCAAACGACTGGTGGTTGTCATCCAGTCGCTGGCGCTGGCGCTGTCCGGCCAGTTCCTGTGCCTGGGTGTTGGTGACCCTGAAGCGGCTTCCGTGGCCCGACAGGTTCGCGACCAGGATGTCGCGGGCCGAGGGATGCCAGTCGAGGCGGGAGTCGAAGCGCTGAGTCCATCCCCGGTTGTTGAAGTTGCCCGGGTCTACCGGATCGAGGTAGCGCCGGCCCGATCCGGCCAGGGAGTGGGCCAGGAAAAAGCCCAGTCGGTTGCCGAGGCCTCCGGCCAGGGTGTAGCCGGCCTGGCCGCTCCGAAAGTTGCCGCCGGCCAGAGTGACGGAACCGCCCAGCGGCCGGTCGATCCCCGACTTGGGGGTGAGGTGGACGACGGCCCCGGAGGCATTTCCATACTCCACCGGCAAGTGGCCGTTGATGACCTGCAGGGACTGGATAATCTCCGTCTGGGGCGAGCCGGCAAACAGGCGGTCGGTGCGGTCGGTCAAGGGGATCCCGTCGATCAGAAACAGGAACCCGTCGTCCACCCCCCTCACGTGCAGCAAGCCGTTGTCTTCGCTGATCCAGCCCGCAACCGTGGCGATCACCTCCTGCAGTCCCGCCGAGGGCTGGGCGCCGGGCTGCCGCTCGATAAAGGACTGGTCCAGGTCGGTTTCCAGGCCTTGCGTGTCGGATTCCACCAGCGCCTCCACCCGGATGGTTTCGGTGGGTGTGGTCAGGCTGAGCGAAGCCTCTACCTGAACGGGGAGGTTGGAGCGGACGCGCACCGGGCCGTTCCAGGGCTGAAAGCCGGCAGCCTCGACCCGCAGCAGGTAGGGGTCGAAGGGGAGGTTGTTGAAGTGAAAGGCGCCCCCGGCGCCGGTAGAGGTCTGGCGTTGAAACCCGGTGGTGCGGTTGCTGAGCCGGACCAGGGCCCCCGTAACGGCTGCTCCTGCGGGGTCGAGAACCATTCCCCGTACGGTGCCGACCCGGATCTGGGCAGCCAGGGACGGGCCCAGCGTGAGGACAACCAATACTGCTATGCGGGAGACTATTTTCGGCCGAACCATGGCGACCTCTCGGTAACCCGGTAAACGCCAACCGGAACCCCTACCCGAAGACTTACCATTTTTTAGTCACACCCACAAAGACATTGCGTCCCATCTCCGGAATTCTCTGGCGGGTGAAGGGATTCAGGGAGTTCAGGTGTTCGAAGTAGAACCTGTCGCCGAGGTTCTCTATCCCCGCTTCCAGGGAGAGCCGCTTGGGTAGTTGCATCCCGCCTCGCAGGCCGAGGGTGGTGAATCCGGGGGAGGGCGCCTCCAGGCGGGAGGACGCCACCCGGTCCTGGGGCCCGACGTTGCGCATTTCGAATTCTCCAAAAAACGGAGTCGAGCGCCCCGTGTACCGCAGCCGCGAGCGAACTTCAAAGGGCGGTATGCCGAGTACGGGCTCATTGACGCCAATGGCTGCCAGGGATTGCTCGATGTCGTCGGCCAGGGTGTAGGCACCTTGAATTCCGAACTCCAATTCATCCGTTATGGGGGCGCGAAAGGAAACGTCCAAGCCCCTGAAGTCGGCATGGTCGCCGTTGAGATAGCGAAAGACCTGCGGCGGGCTCAGGGGCAGCCGCCTGCGGATGCCGGGAGCCGGAGCCACCGTGATGAAATCCTGGATTCGACGATAGAATCCTCCTCCTCGCAGGCGCATTCCCGCCCAACGGAGCTCCAGTCCCAGGTCCGCCTGATAGCTGGTTTCCGGTTCGATGCCGGGAGCCCCCATGAATTCGGCCGCCACCTGAAACTTGGTGCTGGGGAAGCGGTCGGAGTAGCGCTCCAGCACATTGGCTGTGCGAACCACCCGGCCTAGTCCGCCCGATACCGTCACCGCCTCGGTCAGATTTCTGCGGGCGGTGAGGCTCCAGCTCGTGTTGAACTCTTTCCGCTTCATGGGCCCCGAGGTGTTGGCCCTGAAGAAATCCGACGGCCGGCCGGCCTCGGCCTGGACGGCGTCGAATCGAAGGGCAGCCGCCATTCCCCAGTTCTCGCCCGACTTGGAGGAAGTGAGGTAGAACCCCTGATCGCGGATACGCGCATCCGGCCAGACATCGTCCCGAAACAGGAGCCGGTCGTTGCTGCGCCGGGAGATGATTCGGGTTGCCTGCTGGGCCAGGTCGTAGAAGTCGAAGCCGGTTTGAATGGCCCATCCGGAACGGGGCTGGAAGCTGATCCGTCCCGCTCCTCCCAGGGTGTCCGATTCCGTCGGCAGAGAGACGGCGAGCCCGAAGGGAGGCACTCTCCCGGGCATGTCCACGGCCGTAGGTTTGCCGTCGTTGTTCATGCGATGGCTCTTTTTGCTCAGGTAAAGCCTGAAGGCGGCGCTCTGAATGGCGGAGGCGGGTTCTTTCAGGGTGTAGGCGCCGTTCCAGGACCGAGTGATGAAATGGTTGGCGTCGAGCAGTCGCCCGGGATAGTCCAGGTCCTGTTGGGTGTCGAGGCCCGAGCCAAAGGTGAGTTCCTGGTTGGAGGTCAGGTTCAACCGCAGCTTCCCGCCTAGCTGATATTCTCCGAACCCGCCCGGAATGGTTGGGCCGGCGCCGCTTTGGGCTCCGGCGCGATAGTCGCCTCCCTTGCCTCCGGAGGCTCTCACACTGATGCCGGTTCTCCGCCCGGCAGCGAAAAATCGGGTATGGCCCCAGCGGTTGGCGCCGTTCAGGGAAAATCCGGTGGAGACGGAACCGCCGAAAGTCATCCTGTCGTGCACGGGCACGGGATCGGTCTTTACCAGGACGGCGGCCAGGCCGCCGGCGCACTCGCTCAGAGCGTAAGGGCCCTTGATCACCTCCAGGCTGCTGACCGTGGCCGGGTCCACGTGGCTGATCTCGGAGTCCATCCTGGCAGGTCCCGCGGCAAAGGCGCGGGATCCGTCAACCACCATGGCCACCTGGTACTCCCGCAGTCCCTGGACCACCGGCTCCAGGTTGGTGCCGCCCCGTCGAACGGCCAGGACGCCCGGCATTTCCTTGAGTCGTTCGGCCAGGTCCCGAGGTGGGCCCGACTGCAGGCGGCCGGCCGGAATTTCCTCAATGGCGATTTGAGTCGGCGCACTGGCCAGAACCTCGATTTTAGTGGCCACCGAACCCAACTGCAGCTCAATCGCCAGTACCGCCGTCTCGCCCGCCGGGAGGGCCAGTTCTCTCCGGTGCGGCGCGAAGCCTGGAGCGGTTACCGATAGGAGATAAGACCCGCTGGGGACGTTGAGGGTCACGCTTCCGGCGCTCCGGGTGTGCCCTCTGGCTGTCTGATGGCCGGAGGGCAAGGCCAGCGAGACAGTGGCCTCGGAGATGGGTAGGCCCGACGGGTCCTGCACCCGAACGGTGATCGTTCCCTCCTCCTGAGAAAAGAGGTTCCCACACAAGAGCATAAGGATACCCAGAAGGGACAGGCAGGGTGTACTCGTCTTCATCTGATCCTCCGCGGTGGACGAAGCAAGTGCTGGAAGGTCTGGTATGGGACGATCCGGTGTCTGCGTGCGCCTGGCAAGGCGAGCCATGGTCCATCGCAATTCGAAGACGAATGCGGACGCACTGGGACCTATACAGGCGCAGAAACCGGGACGGAGATGGGGGTACGTCAGGAAAATCGCGGCGGGTGAAACGGGGAGGGGTGGTGCCCTCGGGGAAGTCGGGGTTTCTGCAGAGGGATGCGGTTGCCGGCGGTCCAGGTGAGAACGGAGAAAACGGCCTTTTCCTGGGCCGGCCAGCCGCTCTGTTCACGAACCGTCAGGAAGTCGGCCTCCGGTCGTTGACATCCTGCCGACCAGGCGCACGACTTACCCGGAAACTCCATATTGGGGAGGGAAGGACGGTGGCACCGACTCGTCCTGACCGGCCGAGCCTGGCGGGACTTCTCGGGACAGCAGCAGCGTTTTTGTCCCATGGCGCACTGGCCGCGGTGCGAGGCCGAGGCGGTGCCTGGCCCCGTTACCGGCTGCAAGAGCCAATAAACGGGTAACGTGCCCGGACCCAACGACACCAGGGCCACAAACACCGCCACCTTTTTCCAAACGGGTCTACTCATGTCCAGGGCAGGGATGTGGATTCAAATGGAAAAGCGCTCGAATGCCCCTCGGTGGTGTCTGCGAATGGGTGGAAGCCACCGGCACATCAGCTCGTAGGTTTGTAGCGTTCCACCTTTTCGAAGGCGTCGGCAATGATGCGGGTGTCGAGACTGTCGACGGCGAAGGCTCCCGCCTGGGAGAGGTAGCGCCAGGTGACGTCGAAGTCCTGCTGGCTGAGGACCGGGTAGTTCCGCTCCAGGCCGTCGAAAAAGGCGGTGAAGGCGACGCTCACGAAGAAGTCCACGGCCGCCACCCGGCTGCTCTCCAGCTTGACGGCATTCCAGACGTAGCCGCTGGAGCTGTTGGCGTCGGTTTCCTCGGAGATGGGTTCGAGATCCTCGACCTTGACGCTGTAGCCGTCGAGTTGAGCGCCTTCCTTGAGACCGTAGGTTTTCCAGCAGTGCCCGCAGGCCGACCGTCCCTTGCCCAGGACGAAATCCCAGACGGGCGCCACCTTCATCGCCGAACCGCAGGCCGGGCACTGGCATTCCTTGACGAAGTCCGACAACGCCGACAATATCCCATCTCCGCGATCTGGCATGGTAGCAAGCCCCTTTTCAGTCAAGTCACCGAAGAAACCCTCGGATTATACCCCAGTTATCCAATCCGTAAGGGCCGATTGGCAATCAATCGGCGATGCGCTCAATCCTTGCTCCCAGTGCCTTCAGTTTCTTCTCAATGGCCTCGTAGCCGCGGTCCAGGTGGTACACCCGTTGAACCAGCGTCTCTCCGCCGGCGACCAGCCCCGCCAGGATCAGGGAGGCGCTGGCTCTCAAATCGGAGGCCAGCACCTTGGCCCCGGTCAGATCCCGGCGACCCGAGATCACGGCCCGGTTGCCCTCGATCCTGATATCGGCTCCCATCCGCACCAGTTCGCTGGCGTGCATGAAGCGACTCTCGAATATGGTCTCGGTGACGATTGAAGGGCCGTGAGCCTGGGTCATCAGCGCCATGTACTGGGCCTGCATGTCGGTCGCGAAGCCGGGGTATTCCATGGTGGTGACATCTCTCGCCTGGAGCCGGCGGGGGGACGTGACCCGGCAGGAGTCCGGGCCGCTGCGTTCGATGGCGATGCCGGTTTCTTCCAACTTCTCAGTCACGGCCGTCAGGTGCTCGGGACGGCAATTGGCCAGTTCGACAACGCCGCCGGTGATGGCTCCGGCCACCATGAAGGTCCCCGCCTCGATGCGGTCGGGAATGATGGTGTGGTCGGCTCCTCCCAACTCGGACCTCCCCTGAATTCGAATGGTGCTGCCGCCGTCTCCCTCGATCCTCGCCCCCATCGAGCGCAGCAAGTCGGCCAGGTCGGTGACTTCGGGCTCGCGGGCGGCATTGTGCAGGATGGTCTCGCCCTTCGCCAGGCAAGCCGCCATCATCAGGTTCTCGGTCCCGGTGACCGTGATCCGGTCGAAGACCACCTTTTCTCCGGTCAGGCGGGGCGCCTTGGCCTCGACATAGCCGTGTTCGATAGTCAGGCTGGCGCCGAGTTTTTTCAGGCCCTTGATGTGGAGATCAATGGGTCGGGCCCCAATGGCGCACCCTCCTGGCAGGGAAACCCGGGCCCGGCCGAAGCGGGCCAGCAGCGGCCCCAGGACCAGGACCGAAGAACGCATGGTCTTGACCCTCTCGTAGGGAGCCACGCAGGAGAGGGGATTTCCGGCGACCAGCTCACAGCCGTGGTCCTTCCGCGGGTTCTCCAGGCCGACCCGGCAGCCCATTTCCTGAAGGAGGCGGCCCGTGGTCTGAATGTCGCGAACCCTGGGCAAATTGCGCAGCTTGACGGGCTCGTCGGTCAGCAGCGCCGCCGCCATGGCCGGCAGGGCCGCATTCTTGGCTCCGCTGATGGCGACCCTTCCCCGCAGCGCGGCGCCCCCTTTGATCAGGATCTTATCCAACGGTGTGGCTCACCTCCCCCTGGACGATGGTGGTATGCACCCGCAGGTCCTGGTCCAGAAGCACCATGTCGGCGTCGTGACCCGGCGCCAGGGTTCCCTTACCGGAAGCGATGCCCAGCGATTGGGCCGGATTGCGGGTAAGCATGCCCAGCACGGTGTGCACCGGCAGACCGCTCCAGCGGATCATGTTCCGCAGGGCCTGGTCCTGGGTCAGAATGCTGCCCGCCAGCGTACCGTCGGGCGTTCGACACACCCCCTCCGACAACGTTATTTCCATGTCGGCCAGACGGTACTGTCCCTCGGGCATTCCGGTTGCGCTGACGGCATCGCTGATCAGAAGGATGCGTCCGGCTCCCTTGCACCTGAGGCAAAGGTCGACGGCGGCGGGCGAGACGTGAACCCCGTCGGCAATCAACTCGGCCCGGATCCGCGGGGTTGTCAGGACGGCGCCGAGAATGCCCGGGTCGCGATGGCTGAAGCTCCTCATGGCATTGAACAGGTGGGTGGCGTTGCCGGCGCCCAGATCGATGGCTGCCATGGTCTCTTCCAGGGTGGCGTTGGAGTGGCCGAGGGAGACAACCACCCCCCTGGAACGGGCGAACCGGATCAGTTCCAGGCTGCCCTCGACCTCCGGCGCCAGGGTGATCAGCTTGACCCGATGGCCGGAGCGGGCCAGCAATTGCTCGAGGATGAGCGTGGATGGGGGGCGGATGTGCCTGGCGGAGTGGGCCCCCCGCTTTTCGGGATTGATGAAGGGGCCTTCCAGGTGGAGGCCCAGCATGTGGGCGCCCGGCAACGGTCGATCCACCTGGCGTCCCAGGGCCTCCACGGCTTGCAGGGTGGCAATGGGAGAAGCCGTCACCGTCGTGGCCAGAAAGGAGGTGGTGCCGTGAGCAGCCAGAAAGCGGGAAATGGCTTCGAGAGCCTCGGTCGTGCCCTCCATCACATCGCGCCCCATCGCGCCGTGGATGTGGACGTCGATGAAACCCGGAGACAGCAGGTGCCGGGAGTGGTCCAAGACTTCGAATTCGTCCCTGGAGAACCGCACCGCCGCCCGGCTCCCGACTTCCATGATCCTGGTGCCCTCGACCAGTACAACTCCATCCAGAATGACCCGGTCGGGAGTCATGACCCTGCCGGCGATCACTGCCAGTCGCTTCATGTTGCGTCACTCTCCGCAATGTCCGTCTGCATTATCTCCCATTGGTCCACGGCTTCCGCCACGCAATCGGCCAGTTGACGCCGGGCTGACTGGATGGTGTTGTTCTCCCGTGAAGGATGCACGCGGTTGGTCAGGAAAACGATGAAGAGCCGGCGCCGGGGGTCGATCCACAGGGAAGTTCCCGTAAACCCCGTGTGGCCGTAGGACTGAGTTGAAAGCCTGCTGCCGGCCGAGCTGTTGGGCGAAGGGGTGTCCCAGCCGAGGGCTCGACTGCTTTCCGATGGCTGGGCCTGGCGTTGGGTGAAGGTTTCCAGGGTGCTCCGCCTCACGATTCGGCGATGGTTGTAGATTCCGCCGTTGAGGAGGGCCTGGCAGAAGACCGCCAGGTCCGCCGCGGTGCCGAAAAGACCGGCGTGTGCAGCCACGCCGCCCATGGCACAGGCGTTTTCATCATGAACCTCGCCCCTCAGCAAGCGCTTCCTCCACGGGTCCATTTCCGTGGGAGCGATGCGAGGCATCCAGTCGGAAGGGGGGTGAAAGCAGGTCCGCCGCATTCCCAGGGGATGAAGGATCTGTTCCTGAGCCAGCTTGTCGAGGCTCTTTCCACAAGCTCTCTCCACCACCGCCCCCAGCAGAATGAAGCCCAGGTCGCTGTAGAGGCTCCGGCTGCCGGGCCGGTACTCCAGAGGAGTGTTCAGAATCCGTCGCAGGATGTCCTCCTTGCCGCCGGCATGCGCGTAAAGAGGCACATGGGCGGCAAGCCCGGAGGAGTGGGTCAGCAGGTGCCTGAGTGCGACCTGCCCTTTGTTGCCCGCCCGAAACTCCGGAAAGTAACGTCCCAGCCGCTCGTCCAGGTCGATGACCCCGCGTTCGCAGGCCTGCATGACCAGGGTTGTGGTGCCAACCACCTTGGTCAGCGACGCCAGGTCGTAGACGGAGTTCAAGTTTGCCGCGGGACTGGTGGACGTGTAATCCAGCCTGCCGTAACCTCGGCAAACCAGCAGCCTTTCGCGGTAGCCTACGGCCAATGACGCGCCAGGGAAGGCCTGAAGCTCGATGAAGCGACGGATGAGCCGTTGAAGCCTGGTTCGCAGCGCCCGGACCTCCCTACGGGATGGGTTGGATTCCTCCGGACGGGCCTTCCCCAGGACCATCGGTAACGCGTCCCGATGGAGGCCGGCGTCCCGTGCGGCTACGCCCGGAATCGACACCGGCAGGCGGCCGGCCACGGGAATTTCTCCGAAGAGGGCCTTCACGATCGCCCTCTGGGAACTGGAAACGTGGCTGAAGGTGCAGAGGTATGTGCGGAAGAAGGAAAGCTGCCGAATCAGGTAGGGGTCGCCCAGGGAAACCAGTATGGCGGAGGGCTTGACCCGGAGCAGCCCCTTCAGCCAATCCGCCAGGCGTGGCGGCAGTCCCAGCCGGCCGGTTCCGGTCACCAGCGGAACATGCAGGGCCACCAGGCAGAGGTCCGCTTTGCCGGCCCTGTTCCTGACCCGGTTCAGCAGCGAGGGAGCCGCTTCCGGGGAGACTCGATCCACCTCCAGCGAATCGAGGCGCGTCCTGAGATGACCTTCCAGGTCGGCGGCAGCCCCCGGGGATGGCCTGGCCGAAGCGATGACCAGGTGTCCCGAACGGACTCCACGGACATCCAGCGGCAGGTGAGAGGGATCGTCCTTCACCAGGGTGACGGAAGCATCGGCCAGGTCCTGGACTTGCTGCCGGAGCGCGGGGGCATTGATCCTTCGAGCCGGCCGTAGCGAGCCGGTTCGCCGCCGTCGGCTCAGTCCCAGCCAGGCCTTGGCTTGCAGGATGCGCTCAACCGATCGTTCCACCCGGGCCTCGGAAATGCGGCCGGTCTTCACCGCCTCCAGCAACGCGCCCAAGACAACCCGGGCGTCGGGTGGATCCAGCAGGACGTCCACACCGGCCTCCAGGGCCTGAACAGCCGCTTCGCCGCTCCAGTACCCTCGAGTCAGTCCCTTCATCTTCATGGAATCGGAAACGATCAGACCCCGAAATCCCAACTCGTTCCTCAGAACCTGTTCCAGTATCGCCTCCGAAAGGGTGGCCGGACGGCGAGGGTCGCTCTCCAGGGCCGGGACCGCGATGTGGGCCGTCATGACCGTCATGACGCCGGACCGGATCGCCTCCCGAAAGGGAACCCACTCGATCTGTTCCAGGCGCCGGCGCTGTGCCGCTATCACCGGCAGGGACAGATGGGAATCCACCTCGGTGTCGCCGTGGCCGGGAAAGTGCTTGGCCGTTGCCAGAACTCCGGCCTGCTGGGCTCCGGCCACGAATGCCGCGCCCAGGCGCCCCACCATTTGCGGGTCCTCTCCATAGGAACGGATGTTGATGACCGGATTGGCCGGATTGTTGTTGACGTCCACCACCGGGGCAAATATCCAGTTGACTCCCAGGGCTCGAGCTTCCTCGGCGGTGACGCGTCCCTGCCGGTAGGCCCATTGCTCCGATCCGGTGGCCCCCACTGCCATGTTCCAGGGCAGGGGAAGGGTATTGCGAATGCGGAATGCGGCCCCCCGCTCGAAGTCGGAACCGATCAGCAGGGGAACGGGAGCCTGGGACTGCAGTCGGTCGATGAGAACGGCTGACTCGTAGATGTCTCCCTCGAAGAGAATGAAACCGCCCATGCCGAGTTCCCGTGCCTGATGCCGTAACTGCCTCCATTCGTCGCCGGCTTCATTGAGATGACTTCCACGGATGGCCGGCATGATGAGCTGGCCGAGTCTGGCTTCCAGGCCAAGCCGGTTAAGTGTGGATTTAACCCATTGTTTATCAATAGGTTCAGAGGTTACAGGTGAAGTCATGAAGGAAGTCTTTGGGACTGATTGGGGTAGGAGTAGGCATTCCGCACCGTTAAAATTCCGCCTGGACCGGCTCGGAGGGCGGAGATGCTCGTGGGTTCATCCCGCTGTTCGAGCGTCTCAAGGTTCCTGCTTTCGCTGACCCGGTAGAAAGAGCCGAGTCGGTGAAATCCATTAGGGGCGGGAGAGTGTAATGGGTTTGTTTTCAACGAATTGACGTTCAGGCGCCGAACTTGTCGCTCGACGGGCGGATTTATTTTGTAAATGCGGTAATAAACCTCTTGACATGCGGTATAGTTATGTTACTCTTCCAATCCCTCAGCCACTTGAGCGGGAGATTCTCCCAGGAGTTGTTGACCCTGCACAGGAATCCAATAGAGGGTGGCTGTCAGACAAAGGGCACCATCGACGCTGCCCTTTGGCGGGCGGAGCGGTTGATCGAGAGAGGCTGCGGCAACTTGCCCGTTGGCGGGAATTCTAGTTCAAACGAGGCCCTTGGGCAACGCTCACGCTCTGAATCGCCCAAGTGCCGGCAGGGATAGACTGGAAGTGGGAGGCCGGGACTGGATCAGGCAATGCCTCTCCCGGCGCTCAAAGGTGTGGACGGGCAGGCGTGGAGAGGGAGACACGCTTGCTTATCCGCTATCCCCCTCTCAGCGCGCGGGGAGGGGGTGCTTCAAACAGTTGTTGGCTAACCCTTCTTTTGCGTCCACGGACCGGTGATGGCCAGGGTAATGCCCGGATTCTGGATGTTGGCGAAGAGTGTGGTTCCGTCGGGCGAAAAGGTCGAACCGGCAAACTCGGAGTTGTTGAATACGTTGCGGCCCAGCTTGTAGAGATCGCCCCGCGGAGTCACCCCGACGAGGAATTGCTCGTTCGGTCCATCCTCGCACAAGACCAGGTCTCCCCAGGGGGCGACCGTGAGGTTGTCTGCGTTCTCGACCAGGTTGCCGTCGTTGGGTTCAATGAACAGTTCCAGCTTGCCGGGGCTGCCTTTCTCGCCGGGTTTTCCTTCCTCCGCACTGGGGGCGTATCGCCAAACCTGCCCCTTCTTGTTCAGACCGCCGTTGGTGCAGACGAAATAGATCCATCCCTTGTCCCACCACATGCCTTCTCCTCGGGCGAACCGTGCTGCTCCCAGATCTTCGAATCCCCGATAGCGCAGATCGTCGTTGGGGGACTCCACGTCATCAATGTCGGCCCACTCCACCTCGAAAACGTGCCCCGGCAGCACTTTGCGCGCGTTCCAGTTGCGGGTGTCGAGACCGGGTTTTCCCTTCACTTTCAATACCTGCAGACGTCCGCCGGCTGTCAGTTCACCCGGTTTGTTCGGGATGAAGCGGTACAGGAGCCCGTCACCCCGGTCCTCGGTTTCATAGACGATTCCGGATTTGGGATCGACGGCGACCGCTTCGTGCACGAAGCGTCCCATGGCTTTCAGGGGAACGGCGGGAATCAACCCGACTTCGCTGGTGGCCGGCACTTCGAAGTTGTAGCCGTGGTCCCTGGCGTAGAGTCCTTCCTCCTTCTGAACCGTCTCCTCGCAAGTGATCCAGCTCCCCCAGGGAGTCGGTCCTCCCGCGCAGTTGCGAACCGTTCCGCCCAGGCTCAGGAAGTGCTTTTCCAGGCGCATCTCGCGAGTGTTGTAGACCACGTTGGTGGTTCCCCCAAGGCAGGCCCTCCTCCTTCGACCGGCATCGTACAATTTTTCTCGGTCCGCGGACTTGAGCAACTGGTTGATGGGGCCAAAGGCTCCGATGGTCTGGTGATCGATGCCCAGCTCGTGATTCCGGACCAGGATGGTGCTCCCTGCCGGACCGGGGAAGGCAGCCATCCCGTCATGCAGACCCGGAACTCTGTAGCCGTCGTCCATCAACTCACCCACCTCGGACAAGATCCGATAGGTGAAGCCCGCGGGGAGTTCGATGACTCCTTCCGGGTCGGGCTGCAGATCTCCATAACCGGCGGGAGCCTTGGGTTTGGGAAGGGGCTTCGACAACCCCTTGCCGGTAAGAGAGCGAAGTCCCAGAAAGCCCATGGTGCAGGCCCCGGACACCTTCAGAAACGATCGTCGTGAGGAATTCATTTCGGTCTGCCTTTCTTGGGAGCGGCTTGTCGATGGTCGACGGGACTCTCCGGTTCGGGAACCAGGTCCATTGGGCGCTACCCTGATCGTCATTAATTCCGCGATGGACCTGTATCTTAGCAAGAACCAGTGTGTCACTCGCGAAAATTTATGGTAAAGGGGCTCGGACCAACTGTGGTATTTTGTGGCGACATTCGGGCGCGGGCCGGCGCCACCAGGCCCCGGACGGCAAGCTCCGGCCGGGCGGTGGCAGGGGATAAGGGCATCCGGCTTCAAATCCTTGGCCCTGAATCTTCCAAGCTTTCCGTACGCCCGGCGGGGCGGGCATGCCTCCGAGAGCCCTGAAGCGGGGAAGAGCCCGCCAGCCCCGGCATTCTTTCCATGAGCACACTCCTCTCCTACTTTCGCGATCTGGAGCCGCAGATGGTCCAGTGGCTGATGGACCTGATCAACACCGATTCGCCTTCCGACAACAAGCCGGCTCTGGATCGGCTGGCCCGCCGCATGGGCGACCGGTTCGGCAGCTACGGCGCCGCGGTGGAACTGGTCCCCAACCCGGAGGCGGGAGACCACCTGCTGGCCAGGTTTTCAGGACCCGATGCCCGAGGGAAGCCCCTGCTGTTGCTGGGACACCTGGATACGGTTTGGGGCATGGGAGAGGCCGGGCGCCGTCCGGCCAGGCTGGAAGACGGAAAAATCTTCGGGCCTGCCTCCTTCGACATGCGCGGCGGCACCACCCTGATGCTGGCGCTGGCCCACTATCTGTCGAGTGGCCGGGGGAGGTTGACGCGGCCCCTGACCATCCTGCTCGCCTCCGACGAAGAGATCGGGACGCCAACGGCTCGGGCCTTGATCGAAAGGGAGGCACGGGATTGCCGGGCCGTTCTGGTGTTGGAGCCCTGCCTGCCGGGGGGCGCCGTCAAGACCGCCCGCAAAGGGGTTGGCACCTTCGTGATTTCAGCCGGCGGGGTGGCCGCCCATTCCGGGGTGGACTATCAGAAGGGGGTGAGCGCCATTCAGGAACTGGCCTACCAGGTCCTGGAGCTCTACAAGTTGAACGACCTGGAATTGGGGACCACGATAAATCCAGGGGTGATCCGCGGGGGTTCCCGCTCCAACGTGATCGCCGACCGGGCTGAATTGGAAGTGGATGTGCGCGTGGCCACCATGGCCGAGGGAGAGCGCATCACCCGCTGCATTCACGGGCTCCGGCCCCGGGTTGAGGGCAGCCGGCTTGCCGTTCAGGGAAACATGAATCGGCCACCCCTGGAGCGCAACAGTCAGGTGATTCAACTATACCGGGAGGCACGCCAGTTGGCTGCCGCGCTGGGAATCGACCTGCAAGAGGGTTCGACCGGTGGAGGCAGCGACGGTTGCTTCACCGCGGCCCTGGGGATTCCTACGTTGGATGGCCTGGGCCCCGACGGCGCCGGTCCTCACGCCTTGCACGAACATGTGCTGGTGGATAGCCTGGCTCCTCGAGCCGCGTTGCTGACCCAACTGGCCCTGAATCTATGAAGATCGAACAGATTGAGCTCCGTGAAGTGCAGATGCCGCTGATCTCCTTTTTCGAGACCAGCTTCGGCCGGACCACCCTGCGACGGGTGATTCTGGTTCGAGTCTTCGGGGAGGGCCTGGTCGGCTACGGGGAATCCACGGCTCCCGAGGGCCCTTTCTACAACCACGAATCCACCGCGACCGCCTGGCACGTGCTCCAGGACTGGGTGATCCCCAGGGTCTTTGCCGCGGAGATCGCCCATCCGCGGGACGTGGCGCCCCTCCTCAGACCCATCCGCGGCCACAATATGGCCAAGGCCGCCGTGGAGACGGCCATCTGGGACCTTTATGCCCGCCTGCAGGGAAAGCCCCTCCACGAACTGCTTGGGGGGCAGCGCAAGACCCTGGATTGCGGGGTCTCCATCGGCATTCAGGAGACCCCCGGAAAGCTGCTCGAGAAGATCGAGAAGGAGCTGTCGGCGGGCTACCAGCGGATCAAGATGAAGATCAAGCCGGGGTGGGACGTGGCCGTGGTGAGGGAAGTCCGAAGGCGCTTCCCCGAGATCCTGCTGATGTGCGATGCCAATTCGGCCTACAGCCTGGCCGACCTGGATCGCCTGAAGGCTCTGGATGAATTCGACCTGTTGATGATCGAGCAGCCCCTGGCCTGGAACGACATCCTGGACCACGTCCAGCTCCAGAAAGTCCTGCGCACGCCCATCTGTCTGGACGAATCCATCCTGGACGGCGAGGACGCCCGCAAGGCCATCGAGGCGGGGGCCTGCCGGATCATCAACATCAAGCTGGGGAGAGTCGGCGGCTACACCGAAGCCCTCCAGGTTCACGATGTCTGCCGGGATCGCAACATACCCGTCTGGTGCGGGGGCATGCTGGAAACGGGGATCGGCCGGGCCCACAACGTGGCCCTCTCCACCCTGGCGAACTTCAGGTTGCCGGGCGATGTGTCCGCCAGCAAGCGCTATTTCCGCAAGGACCTGATCGAGCCGGAGGTGGAAGTAGACCCGCAGGGAAGGATCCATGTACTGCCGGATGCAGGTATCGGCTTCCGGCCCCACCTTGAGCGCATCGAGCAGGTGACGGTGAGAACCCGGTCGCTGCGGCCTTGATATCTCGTTGGCAGGCTGGCCCAGCCGGGTCCCATGGGATCTTGCAACCTACTCTCTTTTAGGGGGGAAGTGGTTTAGGGAAGGGTGCATGTAATTCGCCGCCTACGCGGCTAGGGTAGCGCGGGATTCAAACGACCCCGGGCTTCCGCCCGGGGCTACCCTGAGTCGCAGCTACGCTGCTCTATAAGGATGGCTTATATCAAGCGATTCCTTGGTCTACCGACGCCAACCGCGGTTACACCGCTCTCCACTTAACTACAACACTGCCTGGGGGCAGGATTTTTGATTGAATTTTCTCCCGGGTGCCAGCGCGTAGTTTCCAGTAATGTGCGCTGGACTCCACTGCAGGTGAACCGGCGTCTTGATTTCGACCGGGTTATTGCACCCGCTTTAGCAATCGCTGCAGGGCTTCCTTCACTTGTTGGGGGGTAATGCTCAGAATACACTGGGGTTCGCCGTACACATGGCAGCGATAGCCGGGGCAGGGATTGCAGTCGAAGGGATTCTGCACGATTTCATGGACGGCTTGCCAGGGGCGCCACAGGTTTGAATCGGAGGATCCGAAGAGCACCAGCACGGGGACTCCCAGGGCCGCCGCCATGTGGGTGGGACCGCTGTCGTTCCCCACGAACAGACTGGCCTGATCCAGGACTCCGGTCAATTCGGAGATCGTAAGGCCCCAAATCGAAGCAGGCCGGGTTCGGCAAAGGCCGGCCACCCTCCTGATCTTGGGTTTCTCATCCTCGGTACCGACCAGCAATGGGGCATAGCCGTGCTCCTGCAGGAAATCGGAGATCTCGGCGAATCCGGCATCGGTCCACTCCTTGGTATGGAAGCGGGAGCTGGGCTGGATGACGCACACGGGGCGTGAGGGCTCGAGACCGGCGTCTCGCAGACGAGACTGCAGGACGGATCGGAGGCCCGGATCGGGGAAGAGGCGAGCCGGAGGATCGGGACCCTTCTGCAGGCCCAATCGATAGAGCCACTCCAATTGAAACCTGGCCGAGTGCCACCGGACCCCGGGGGGCGGCGACGGCAGCTCGGTGCGAACGTTGTAGCAGAAGGCATTGCGATAGCCCTGCAGGCCGATACGAAAGCGGGCCCCGCTCCGGCCTGTGAGCCAGGCGCTGGTGGCGCCTCCATGCAGGTTGATGCAGCAATCGAAGCGCTTTCGCCGGATTCGCCGCAGCGTCCGCCAGCGAGCCCTGGCGGTGGACCTTTGCTTGATCCTGTGGACCTGCAGCGGAAACACCGATTCCAGATCGGGATTGCGATACAGAGCTTCGTCAAAGGGTTCTTCCACCAGAACCGAGAGCCGCAGGTCGGGTCTCCAGGCCTTGAGGGCGGCGTAGAGCGGGGTGGACAGAACGGTGTCGCCCAGAGAACGAAGCCGGATGAATAGAATCCTGGAGCCGGGAGCAAGGCTGGTCAACAGTCCTTCTGGAGGTCTCATCTCGAATTCCTTGGGACTTTCCGGCAGTTGGCAGTTCTCCCGCCTGCCGGTTTCCACCAAATACCCCTGGCCGAGGAGTTCGGGGGACTTCGCCGATCGTGTCGGTGTGCAGCCTGAAGCCGGTCCAACTCTGCTGATGCCCGTTGGAATTGCGCTTGACGCCTAGGTCGCAGACCCGCTGCATCCGCTCCAGGAGAGGAGGGTTACTCCTTGAAGAGGTCAGCATGGGAACCGGTACGGACCAAGTGCAGTTCGTCTCCTCCGACGCGGTAAATCAAGAGCCGGTCCGGCTCGATATGAGCCTCCCGATAACCTTTCCAAGTTCCCCTTAGTGGATGATCGAGATAGTGATCGGATAAGCGTTCCTGCTGGATCAAAGACGCCAGCAATACGCGCAGCTTGGTGAGATCTTTGCCTCGCTTGCCGGCTCTTCCAACGTCGCGTTTGAACTGCGTCGATCGAACTGGAGTCAGCATGTCAGACGTCGAGATCCTCGAACAGCTCCTCGGCGCTACCGAAACGTTTTCCCTTGCCCACGTCCAGTTCCTTCATGGCCTTGACCGTGGTGGCATTCGGTACCTGGACGGTAAATGGCAGTCGCTTTTCCTCCGCCACTCGCAGCAACAGCAGACGAATGGCATCGGAAACCGACAAGCCCATGGCTTGCAACGCTTCCGCAGCTTGTGTTTTTGTGCCGCTATCGATTCGAGCGCGAACGACTGTATCGGTACTCATCTGGATACCTCCTATGTGTAGCTCTATTGTAGCTACAATGGTTCGCCTTGACAAGCCTCTTTGATGCCCTCTCCAGTGGTGCGATCCTCTTTTGAAATAGAGAAGCGGTCCCCTTGACCGGCACCGGCTCCGGCCCCTGGACGAGCCGCTGCCTGGTCCGCATTGATGTCCCGGGGGGAGCAGGCCGGTCCTCATTGCTGCCGGTGGCAGGATCATCGTGCAACAGCGGCAAACGGTGATAGACTAGCGCCTACTGTCGGGATTCCCTGAAACAGGAGGACGGAGTGGCTACCAAGGCTGAAAAGAGCCGCGTTCTGGACGTCATTGACGGCATGCAGGAGGAAATCGTGACAGCCGTCAGCGAGCTGGTCCGGATTCGCAGTATCAATCCGGGTTATCCCGGGACCGACTACGAGGCGGAAGTCGGGGGCGAAACCAGAGCCAATCAATACCTGGCCGGACACTACCGGCAGCTCGGAGTGGAAGTCGACCTTTGGGAGGTAGAGCCGAAACGGGCCAATCTGGCCGGTGTCTGGAGGGGAACCGGCGGGGGCAAGTCGCTGCTCTTCAATGGACATATCGATACGGTTCCCACCGGGCTGCCCGAGACCTGGAAGTCCGGAGATCCCCTGAGCGGCAAGGTCGAGGGAGGCCGAATCTACGGCCGGGGCTCCTGCGACATGAAGGGGCCGCTGGTCTCCCAGACGATGGCGATCAAGGCGATCCGGTCGGTGGGTCTCAGGCTCAAGGGGGACCTGACTCTCTCCGCCACCGCGGGCGAGGAGAACATGGACAGCGCCACCATCGGCGCCGGCGATCTGCCCAAGCGGGGCTATCGGGCCGACGCCGCCGTGGTCTCGGAACCTTCGGCGCCGCCCTACCCCCTGGCAGTGGTGCCGGTCTCTCCGGGCTTGTGGTGGGTCAGTGTCACCGTCGAAGGGAAGGCCAGCCACGCCTCCACCCGCGGAGAGACCTTTCGGGCCGGCGGCCTGGGAGCCGAGGTGGCTGTCAATGCCATCGACAAGGGCGTTTACCTGGTCAACATGATCCGCAAGCTGGAAGACGAATGGGGGCTGACCAAGAAACATCCACTCTTCAAGCCCGGCCACTTCACCATGCTGCCGGGCGTCATTACCGGCGCCCCTCACGGCGTCCAGGTGCCCTTCTTCATCTCGGATTTCTGCACGATCGAATATTGCCTGTGGTATCACCCCGAGGATTCTCCCGAGGCGGTCCGGCAGGAGTTCGAGGACTATCTCGGCCATGCCTGCCAGTTGGACGAATGGCTCCGGCACCATCCTCCCAAGGTGGAATGGAAGGTCAACTGGCCCGCCTATTCGGTGGATCCCGGCCATGCCATCTGTCAAGCCATGGCCGCCGCCCACGGGGAAGCCGCGCAGGGATCGCGATTCGATGTGCCGGCCCGGTTTGCCGGCTTCTACGCGGTGTGCGACGCCGCCTTTCTCAACTCGCAGGCGATTCCAAGCATTGTCTACGGACCCGGCAGCATCCTGGTGGCCCACGCTGCCGACGAGTACGTCGAGATCGACGAGCTGATGGTGGCCACCAAGGCTTATGCCTTGCTGGCCATGGATTGGTGCGGGGTGAGCGGGTAGAACTGCCGGCGCTGTCCGCCTTTTTGCGGCCGATCCCGGCCGGAGGAGCTGTAATGGGCAACGATCCTATCATTTATCCCTATATTCCCAACTCGGTTCCCGAGATCAAGGCGCGCATGCTGGAGGAGATCGGCGCAGCCGGTATCGAGGAGCTGTATGCCGAGATCCCGAGCCACTTGCGGTTCAAGGGACCCCTGAATCTGCCCGAACCCATTCTGGACGAAGCTTCGATCAAGCGGCACGTGGAGCAGTTGCTGCGCAAGAACCGGAACTGTTCGGAGTACCTCAGCTTCCTGGGAGCCGGCTGTGCTCGGCACTACGTTCCGGCGGTGTGCGACGAGATCAACAACCGCGCCGAGTTCCTCACGGCTTACGTGGGAGAGTCCTATGCCGATCACGGCAAGTGGCAGGCGTTCTTCGAGTACGCCAGCCTGATGGGAGACCTGCTGGAGATGGATGTCCTGAGCTGTCCCCTCTACGACGGACCTCAGGCAGCCGCCACCTCTCTGCGCATGGCCTCCCGGATCACCGGGCGCCCGCTGGTTCTGCTGCCCAAATCGATGGGTGAGGAGACCCTGTCCGTCATCCGGAACTATCTCAAGGGAGGCGGGGACTCCGCACTCGAAGTGGGTCTCATCGAGTTGGACCCGGCGACCGGCCTGGTGGATATCGGCGACCTGAGTTCCAAGCTGTCGGACCGTACGGCGGCAGTGGCGATCGAAAATCCCGGCTACCTGGGTGTGATCGAGACCCGGGCCGAGGAGATCGGCCGCATGGCAATGGCCCGCGGCGCTGAGCTGGTGGTCTACACGGATCCTGTTTCTCTGGGTGTGATGGCCCCTCCCGCAAATTACGGGACCACCTTCGCCTGCGGGGATTTCCATCCCCTGGGCATGCATCTGCTCTGCGGCGGCGGGCAGGGAGGCTTTATCGCTACCCATGACGACATGAGGTATGTCGCCGAATTCAAGGACCTGATGTTCGGTCTCACCGAGACCGTTCGTGAAGGGGAATACGGCTTTGGAGAGGTGCTTTTCGAACGGACCTCCTACGGTTCCCGGGAGAAGGGCAAGGAGTATACCGGCACCACCACCGGGTTGTGGGCCATCACCGCCGGAGTCTACCTGGCTCTGTTGGGTCCCAGGGGGATGCAGGAGCTGGGTCAGGTCATCATGCAGAGGGCCCAATATGCCGCGGCTCGCATCGGCGGGATCGAGGGTGTCGAGGTTCTCTTCCCGACGCCCTTCTTCAAGGAGTTCGTGGTGAGTTTTGGAGACACCGGACAAAGCGTGGAGCAGGTCAACAGGTCTCTGCTCGAGCACCGGATCATCGGCGGCAAGGACCTCTCCGGGGAATTCCCGGAATTGGGGCAGAGCGCCCTCTACTGCGTGACCGAAATCATGACGAAGGAGGACATCGACCGGCTGGTCACGGCCCTGCAGGCTGTTGCAGGGCAAGGCTGAGCGGCACCGACCGGTTGCTCGGGGAGACGATTCAATGGGCAGAGACAAGACCACGCTGTTGCGGAAGTTCCACCAGGCGAGGTGGGATGAGGAAATCATCTGCGAGATGAGCGTCCCGGGCGAAAGAGGAATCCTTCTCCCCAGGGTTGAAAGGGAAATAGAGGACGAGATCGGAGACGGGGTTTCCAGGATTCCTGAAAATCTCAGGAGAAGGACGCCGGCCGCACTGCCTGAAGTCAGTCAGGTTCGAACTCTCCGACACTTTTTGAGACTGTCCCAGGAAACCATGGGAGCGGACATGACAGTCGATGCCAGCGAGGGAACCTGTACCATGAAGTACAGCCCCAAGGTGCACGAACAACTGGTGGGAAACCCGGGCCTCAGGGATATTCATCCCCTCCAGGACGAGGATACCATCCAGGGCATTCTGGAGATTTACTTCCGGTTGGAAGAGTTCCTCAAGGAGATCTCGGGACTGGACCATTTCAGTTTCCAACCGGGCGGCGGCGCCCAGGGTGTCTACGCCAATGCCTGCATGGTTCGGGCCTGGCACGAGGCCAGGGGGGACGAGAAAAGATCGGAAATCATTACCACGCTGTTTTCCCATCCCTGCGACGCCGCCAGTCCCGCCACTGCCGGATACAAGGTGATTACGCTCATGCCCGACGAAAGCGGGTATCCCGACCTGGAAGCCATGAAGGCGGCTCTGTCGGAGCGCACCGCCGGTATCTTCATCACCAACCCCGAGGACACCGGAATCTACAATCCCAGGATCGATGAATTTGTCAGGGCCGCCCACCGGGTGGGAGCCCTCTGCGCCTACGACCAGGCCAACGCCAACGGGATCCTGGGCATCACCCGAGCCAGAGAAGCCGGGTTCGACCTCTGCCACTTCAATATCCACAAGACCTTTTCCTCTCCCCATGCCTGTATGGGACATTCCACCGGGGCCGTCGGAGTGGTCGGGGAATTGGGTCGGTTTCTGCCGGTCCCCCGGGTGACCTTCGCCGGAAACAAGTACCACCTGGAATACGATCGGCCCGACAGTATCGGCAGGGTGCGGTGCTTTTTCGGAAATGCGCCCACGATTCTGCGGGCCTATGCCTGGATCATGCAGCACGGCGCCGACGGGTTGCGGGAAGTGGCCGAGTGCTCGGTGCTCAACAACAACTACCTGCTCAGGAAGCTGAGTGAAATCCCGGGGGTGGTCATTCAGTATGCCCAGGGAAAACGACGGCTGGAGCAGGTTCGCTACTCCTGGGACAAGCTGAAGCAGGACACCGGCGTCGGTACCGAAGACGTGATGCGAAGAATGGCCGACTTCGGTCTGCAGCACTACTGGATGAGCCATCCTCCCTGGATTGTGCCGGAGCCGTTTACCCTGGAACCCTGCGAGTCCTATTCCAAGGACGATCTGGACGAGTACATCGCCGTGCTGCGGCAGATTTCCCGGGAGGCCTACCAGGATCCCCAATTCGTCAAGAACGCTCCCCACAACTCCGTTGTCCACAAAGTTCCCTCGCCCGGCATCGACGAACCCGAGAGAATCGCCGTCACCTGGCGACAGTACCAGAGGAAGAAGCGCACCGGTTCCGGCGACCCGCAAGCGTAATTGGAGGAGGCCCACCCGGGAGCGCGGGCGTCCCGCCCGCATGCACCGCCGTCGCGTTCCGCTCGGTTTCCCTGCGATGTGGCACCCGGCTACCCTGCCGGCAGGAGCGCCATGGACCCG
>VXMN01000269.1 GCA_009841055.1 Acidobacteriota bacterium | reverse complement strand
GAGGAAGCCTGTGGCCCATCCAACCGATCTGGAACTGATTGAAGAGTTGCGCAAGTTCGATACTCCCTCCATCACCAACGTGGTGGCGACCTATCCCGGCCATCCCCTTTGCCTGGGACTCTACAATCCCTGGACCGAGAACTGGTACACCGATCAGTCCATCCGCTGCATGTTTCCGGAGCTGGGTCCGATCGTCGGCTACGCGGTCACCTGCGTCCACGGGTTGCCCGACCCCAGCTACGACTGCCTGAGTCTGGCCGACCTGGTTGAAGCCCTGGGCAAGTCCAGAAAACCCACCATCCTGGCCTTCCAGCAGAAGTTTCCGCCCGAACTGGCCGGCAAGGTAGGGCTGGCCGGCGGCGTCCTGACCACCGTTCTCAAGGCGGTCGGGTGCGTGGGTGCCATCTCCAACGGCCCTTCCCGCGACATCGACGAGATCCGCCCCATGAAGTTCCAGTACTTGCTGAGCGGAACCACGCCCGGGCACGGACACATGGCCTTTCGCGCCATCAACGTGCCGGTATCGGTGGCGGGCATGGACGTCGCTCCGGGGGAGATCATCCACATGGACGAAAACGGCGCCTGCAAGTTTCCCGCCGACCGGCTGGAAGAGGTCTTGAACAACGTTCGGGCGCTACGAAAGGAGGAAGCCGTCCGCATGGACCTCCTGAACCAGGCCAAGTCGCCCGAGGAGGTGCTGGCCATCGTGAAGCAAAACCCCTACGGCAGCACTACCGACGATACGAAGCAGTGACCGATTCGGTCGAGGGCCGGTTGGCGAAACCGACGCCGCCCCCGGCGGACTTGCAACCCATCGTCGCTCGTCGGCTCCGACCGGAACCGAAAGTAGGAATCCCATGGATGCACTGGAACAACTTGGCCTGGGGCTGGGGGGACTGCCGCTGCTGAGCCGGGCGCGAACCCGTTCGATTTCCCCGGAGAATCCCGGGGGAGAGAAGGGGCGGGGCGGGATGGCGGTCCCCGACCCCTCGACCCTGCCCTTCAGCCAAGCGGCCAGCGACCTGGGACGGGGATGGAAGGTCAGCCCCTTCTACAAGGTGAAACCCGGTGAGACGCTGACCCTGATGGACGTCGAGGGGCCCGGACTGATCCAGCACATCTGGCTGGTGGCCGATCCCGCCAGGGGACGCTCCCACGTTATGCGCTTCTACTGGGACGGGGAGGAGTCTCCCTCCATCGAGACCCCCGTCTCCGACTTCTTCGCCGTGGGCCACAACCAATTCGCCCCGGTCAACTCCCTGGCCGTGACCGTCAACCCCAAGTCGGCCTTCAACTGTTACTGGCCCATGCCCTTCCGCCGCCGGGCCAGGATCAGCTTCACCAACGAAGACCAGGAAGAGTTGGGGCTTCTCACCTACCAGATCACCTACGCCGAGACCGAGGTCCCCGACGGCACAGGCTATTTGCATGCCCGGTGGCGACGAGCCGTCACCGACCGCGCCCATCCCGAATACGTCATCCTGGACGACGTCCGGGGTCAGGGCAAATACGCCGGGACCTTCCTGGCCTGGACGCAGCTCTCGGACGGCTGGTTCGGCGAAGGGGAGATCAAGTTCTTCATCGACGGGGACAGGGAGTTCCCCACCATCTGCGGCACCGGGACCGAGGACTACTTTTGCGGAAGCTTCGGGTTCCCCGAAATCTATTCCACGGCCTACGCCGGCAACGTGCTCAAGCATCCGGGGGAAGACGGCCCACCCAAGTGGAGCCTCTACCGCTGGCACATCAGGGATCCCATCTGCTTCCAGCAGGACCTGCGCGTGACCATCCAGGCGCTGGGCTGGTGGCCGAACGGCAAGTACCAGCCGCTGGCCGATGACATCGCCTCGGTGGCCTACTGGTACCAGGCCGAACCGCACCTGCCCTTTCCGGAGCTGCCCGGGCCGGCGCAGCGCTGGCCGCGCTGAACGCGGGCCGGACCGGTGCGGACGTCGCCGGGAGGAAACCTAAACGGCGACTACTGAAACAAGGACCCAACCTTCAAGGAGTTCGACATGGCTCAACTGACCCTGGCCACCTGCCAGTTTGAAATCCAGACACAGGTAGCAGAGAACCTCCGCTCCATCAGCCGCCAGATGAAGCTGGCCAAGTCCAGGGGAGCCCACCTGGTTCACTTTTCCGAGGCCTGTCTGACCGGCTACCTGGGGAGCGAGTTGAAGTCCGTGCGGGAGATGGACTGGGAAGCTGTTTCGGCTGCCATGGAAGAGATCATGGGACTGGCCGGAGAGCTCGGTCTGTGGGTGGTGGTCGGTTCCAACCATCCCCTGTCGGGCCGGCACAAACCCCACAACTCGCTCTACGTGGTGAGCGACCGGGGGCGCCTGGTCAACCGCTACGACAAGATGTTCTGCACCGGGGACCACGACGACGACGGAGACCTTCACCACTACAGCCCCGGTCAGGCCTTTGTGACCTTCAAGGTGAGAGATGTGATGTGTGGACTGCTGATCTGTCACGACTTCCGCTACCCCGAGCTGTTTCGCCGGTACAAGCAGCTCGGGGTTCAGCTCATGCTGGTCTCCTTTCACAACGCCGGAGGCAGTCTGGAGAGCTACCACAACTACAACATCTGGGTTTCGACCACCATTCAGGCCGCGGCGGCCAGCAACTATTTCGCGGTCAGCGCCAACAACGGCACCCGCCGCTATGCCTGGCCCAGCTTCGTGGTGGACGCCCAGGGACTGGTTGTCGACCGGGCCCGGCCCCACCGCCCGGCGGTCCTGATCAACCCCATCGACACAGAAATCGAGCTGTACGACGCCTCCAGGGCCTGGCGGGACCGCTGCATGCATGGGACTTTTCACAGTGGGACCCTGACCCGGGACCCGCGGTCCAGCGACCGAATCCGGGTCTGACCCACACCGGCCAGGAATGCGACTGCAACTCCGCTCCACGCCTGCCCCTCGAACGGGCTTGATTTGGCTCTACCTGTCCTTGGGCCTGCTCGTCCTGCCGGCCGCCTTGCGCCCGAGTTCGGCCGGGGCTGACCGAAACGAACCCAACACCCTCCAGCAACTCAAGAACCGATGGCCGACCGTTTCCTCGCGGGTGGTCGGCGCCCCCGACCCACCCCCTCCCTACCGGGTGGTGCGGACCTTCCCCAGGCTCTCGCTGACTAACCCGGTGGTGATGGTGAGGGAACCTGGAAACCGCCGTTTGTGGTTCATCGACCAAGACCCCGGGAAGGCAGAGCCGCGCCTTTGCCGGACCACCGAGGACCCGGCTGATGGCGCCTTCGAAGTCCTGCACCACTTCGGGAAATCCCTGGCCTACAGCATCGCCTTTCATCCCTCGTTCCAGGAGAACGGCCTTCTCTTCGTCGGCAGCAACGACCGGGTGGCGGACGGCGACAAGCGCGTTCGCATCACCCGCTATCGCGTGGACCGCACCCCGCCCCACCATTTCCACTCCGACTCGGCTGAGGTGATCATCGAGTGGGAGTCCAACGGACACGACGGCGCCGCCATCGCCTTCAGTCCCGAGGGCCTGATGTACGTCACCTCCGGCGACGGAACCAGCGATTCCGACACCAACCTCAAGGGCCAGGGGCTCGATCATCTGCTTTCCAAGGTTCTGCGGATCGACGTCGACCGCCCGGACCCGGGGCGCCTCTACTCGGTGCCCCCGGACAATCCCTTCGTCGCAATGGAGGGAGCCCGCCCCGAAACCTGGGCCTACGGATTTCGCAACCCCTGGCGCATGTCGGTGGACCCCGGGACCGGGCATCTCTGGGTGGGCAACAACGGACAGGATCTCTGGGAACAGGTCTACCTGGTGGAACGGGGAGCCAACTACGGCTGGAGCGTCTACGAGGGCAGCCACATCTTCTACGCCAACCGTGAGCTGGGACCCACCCCGGTCTCCAAACCCCTGCTGGAACACCCCCACTCCGAAGCCCGCTCCATGACCGGCGGCCTGGTCTACCATGGCTCCAGGTTCCCGGACCTGAGGGGAGCCTACATCTACGGCGACCACTCCACCGGCAAGATCTGGGGCGCCAGGGTGGAGGGCGGGAAAGTCGTATGGCACAAGGAACTGGCCGATACCTCCCTGGCCATCGTCGCCTTCGAGGTGGACGCTGACGGCAACCTGCTGGTGCTCGACTACCGGGACGAGGGAAAGGGAGGCTTCTACTCCCTGGAAGTCAACGACGCCCCCGACAGCAGCGACCACTTCCCCCGGCGCCTGAGCCGGACCGGGTTGTTTGCCTCGGTCTCAGGCCACCGTTTGACGCCCGGCATGATCCCCTACTCGGTGAACGCTCCCCTGTGGTCGGACGGCGCCCTCAAGGAACGGTCGCTCTACCTGCCCCCGGCCTCGGGTCAGGAGGAAGGCGGGAGCAAGGCCGGCGCAGGCATGACCTCCAACGCAGGCTGGGGCTTCCCGGACAGGACGGTGCTGGTCAAATCTTTCGGATACGACTCGCAAAACGGCAGCGCCGGTGGTCGGCGCTGGGTCGAGACCCGCTTGCTGACACGGCAGCAAGGGGAATGGGTGGGCTATTCCTATGCCTGGAACCGGGAACAGACCGAAGCCCACCTGGTCGGAAGCGAAGGACGGGATGCCTCGGTCGAGATCGGCCTGGCAGACGGAGGGAAGCGCCGGCTGGACTGGCGCTTCCCCAGCCGTAGCGAGTGCATGGTCTGCCACAGCCGGGCCGCCAACTTCGTCCTGGGGCTATCGACGCTCCAGATGAACAAGCAGCACGACTACGGAGGGGTGACGGCCAACCAGTTGGAGGCCCTGCACTACCTGGGGGTGCTGGAGCCGGCCTGGTCGGACGAGGACAAGCAGTCCCTGCGGAAGCAGTTGCAAGAGAGCGGAGTCAATCTGTACCGGCTCGACTCGCGGGTGGAGGAAATCACGACGGGCGGCGATCGGGCGGTATTGCCGGTCGATCTGCCCTTTCACTGGTCGGCAGTCTTCCCCCGCCTGGTCGACCCCTACGACCCTCGGGAGGCCCTTGAGGCCCGGGCCCGCTCCTACCTGCACTCCAACTGCGCCCAGTGCCACGTTCAGGCCGGGGGAGGCAACTCCCAGATCTCACTGGAGTTCAGCAAGAGCCTGCAAGACATGAAAATGCTAAACCTGGAGCCCCTGCACCACAAGTTCGACATCCCCGACGCCAGGCTGGTGGCTCCCGGCGATCCGGCCCGCTCCGTGCTGCTCCACCGAATGGCCACCCGCGGCCGGGGCAAGATGCCTCAACTGGCCACCTCGCTGGTCGACCGCCAGGCCGTCGAACTGATCCGCGAGTGGATCCGGCGCATGAAGTGAGGGACGGCCCCGGGGAGTGAGCATGAGCTTCGAACTGTCCGGCTTCGACACCATCGTCGTCCTATGGGCCGCACTGGCAATACCCGTCTTCATCTACAGCCTGGTGGGGACCGACCACGTCGGCCGCACCGGCGGAAATCCGCGCGGTCCGCGGGTGGCGGCCTGCTGGGGCTGGGTCGCCATGGAACTGCCTGCGCTGTGCGTGCTGCCGGCAGTGTACCTGTTGGCCGGCAATCGGCACCTGGTGGCCGACCTGCTGGTCGCCGCCTGGGTAGTCCACTACGCCCACCGGACCCTGGTGTGGCCCTGGATCGTGCCGCGCTACAGCCGGCCGATGCCGGTCGCCATCTGCGCCTCGGGCTTCGTCTTCAATGTTGTCAACGGCCTCCTCAACGGATGGTTCCTGGGCTACGCGGCAGACTATCCGCGGGAGTGGCTGCTGGACGGCCGCTTCATCGCCGGCGCGGCGGCGTTCCTGCTGGGAGCGGCCCTGAACGTCACCTCCGACTACCGCCTGGCACATTTGCGCAGGCAGCAGCGGGGGAGATACCTCATCCCTCAGGGCGGCGTCTTCAGGTTCCTTTCAACGCCGAACCTGACGGGAGAGATGGTCGAGTGGATCGGGTTTGCGCTGATGGCCTGGTCGCTGCCGGCGCTGGCCTTCGCCCTGTGGACCGCCGCCAACCTGATCCCCCGCGCCCTCTGGCGCCACCGCTGGTACCGCCGGACCTTCCCCGACTATCCACCGTCCCGCCGCGCACTCATCCCCGGAGTTCTGTGAGGCGACGGCCTCTACTACTCCCTCGCTGGTATGTAGGCCCCGTCTCCGCTCCCCTTCCCAGGGCGCTCTCCGTCGTTGACAACTCCGTAAGCCAGGAAGGGATTATTGCCGTATTCACCGCTTTCGTCGAAGTGCTTGAGGATCCGGACATAGCCCTGCGTGACACCCGGGGCCGAATTCAATATTCCGTTTCTCTGAAACCATTCCCTTGGCGCAACAAGAAACCGCGGAAAGACCCTTACCAACATCCCGTGACCATCGTAAATCTCCAGCCTGAATTCACTGGAACTGTCGTCGATTTCCCCGGTATTGACAATCGCCAGGTTACCGCGGTTCTCCGCATTCTGCTGCAAACCGAATATCCAGGCACTGTCGGTGAACCTCTCCCTTTCCGGCACCGCGGTGTAGAAGACGCTGTACTGGCCGCCGTTTGCGTCTGGTGATCCCGTCCGGGCACCGATCACGATCCCGCTCATTTCCCCATCCTCCTCCTCGGCAAACAAGGGTGCCGTGATTGACTCTCCAAACGAGTCAATCCCCGGAATTTCTTCTGCTCGCCACACATCGATGACGCTGGGGATGATGCGCTGCTGGCCAGCTTTCAGTTCCAGAGAATAAGGCACCGTGACCAGCTCCGATTGAAAGAGTTCATCGGTGGGGACATACTCCGAAAGCGTTAGATTCAGTACCTTGGACTTATCCGAGAAATTCGTCAAAATCAGTTCGCTGGTGAATTGTCCCGCCTCCACGATTACGGGTAAGGCCTGCCCCCTGACTCCTTCCAGGGAACTCTCACTGACTGGAAAGACAAACGAGCCGTCCGAGTTGACCTGGTCGTTGATGACCCCGTAGGCGTAGAAGGGCGCCTCTCCCGCCACCCGCTCCACCTTGACGTAGCCACCGTGCACGGGATCGCCCTTGTCCTTCAGCACTGCATTGTACTGGTGGAAGCCTCCCGGCTTCAGCTTCACTTCGTCCAGCACCTCGCCACTCCGATCGGCCGGATTTCCGGAGAATACCGTGGCCCTCACCGTGATCTCACCCTCCGACCCCATGTTCTGGACGGCTACGTTGGAGCGGTCCTGCTGATTTTGGCGAAGCCCGCACAGATAGACGGCTTCGTCAAGGAATCCCTCATCCCTGGGAACCCCAAAATAGGCCAGCCCGGCGCGCCCTTCGGGGACGGCCGTGGTGGTCCTCACCATGACTACGACTTCGGAAGCCCCCGACACATCCACTCTCAAACTCCCGATTTGACTGCCGGTTTCAGGGATGGGAACTCCCAGCCCCCTCAGGTAGTCCATGGCGTCAGTCTCGATCTTCTGCTGCATGGGTCCAAGCATGTCGGTGGCGATGCCGTTCCCGCCTCCTCGGTGCGCCATGTAGGTGTAGTTGAGGACAACCGTCTCTGAACCCCGGTTGGTCAGGGTCAGCTCCGAGGTGAAGAAGGAGTTGTTGAGCCCCGGCCAGTTCAGCAACACCGGGACGAAGATCGTTTTCGTATCCGTCCCGGATTGAGCACCGCCTTGATTGAAGTCGGCCATACCCAACACACATCCCAATAGAACCGCCAGCACCGTGGCCTTCATGGCAACTACCCCCATTGTTGTTTGCACAAAGCTGAACGTGAGCTGGTGGATCGGACGCCCAGTCTCGCTATTTGGGACCTCCAGCTGGAAGGCGCTCTCACTCCCATCCGCCTTGCTTGTCCTGACCAACGCCAGATTGCTCCAGATATCCTTGCCTCGCGGAGAATAATAGAGGCCAATAGGAGTCCCCCCGCCGATAGTGAGAGTGCCAGGAACGCTACCTGCATTCCGAGGAGACGCTGGACCGTGCGATTCATCGGGGGCTTCCCAGATATCTCACTTCGAGGACGGCGGAAATTGGCCGGATGATCCACACATATGTACTCCGTCTCTGTTTACCTCAATGCCGCACTCCCCGTCCCCGCCAATTTGGTAGTTTTGAGAGAAAACGAGCGTCAGCCGGACCGCCCAGTGAGTATGCCGGCAGGACTGCTGTTACTGGAACTCGGCGAGCAATTGCCGCAGCCGTACCAGATCCGCTTGGCGGTAGTTCAGGTGATGTCGGAAGGAGAAAGCGAGCAACAGAAAGGACATCGGGTTACGCAGTTGGAAGGAGCGCAACCCTACGTCAGCTTCAGGACCAAACCAACGATCGTTAAACCGTGAGGAGGCAGCTGTCCCGTTTACTTGCTCTCGGAGGACGAAGAAGCGGTGGAGTCGCCCTGCTTGATGATGTTCATGGCCATGGCCACCATGGAGCCCACGTCGCTCACCGACGCCGGCATGATGAGGCTGTTTCCTTCCTTGGCCAGTTTGCCGAACTCGGCGATGTACTGCTCGGCCACGCGCAGTTGGAGGGCCTGGCCCCCGCCGGGGCTCTGAATGGCCTCGGCCACCTTGACGATCCCTTCGGCGGTGGCTCCGGCCACGCTGCGAATGGCGGCGGCTTCGCCTTCGGCCTCGTTGATCTGCTGGGTGCGCTTGGCTTCGGAATTCTTGATGACCTCCTGCTTCCTGCCCTCGGCCTCGTTGATGGCCGCGTCGCGAATGCCCTCGGAGTTCAGAATGACCGCCCGCTTTTCCCGCTCCGCCCGCATCTGCTTTTCCATGGCATCCAGGACATCGCGGGGGGGCTTGATGTTCTTGATTTCGTAGCGCAGGACCTTCACCCCCCAGGGATCCGAAGCCTTGTCCAGCTCGCTCACCACCGCTGTATTGATGTTGGTGCGCTCTTCAAAGGTGCGATCCAGCTCGATCTTGCCCACCTCGCTGCGCAGGGTGGTCTGAGCCAGTTGGGAGATGGCGAAGACGAAGTTGGTGATGCCGTAGGAAGCTCTCTCGGCATTGAGCACCTTGAGATAGAGCACGCCGTCCACCGAAACCTGGACGTTGTCGCGGGTGATGCAGATCTGCTCGGCGATGTCGATGGCAACCTCCTTCAGGGAGTGCCGGTAGCGAATGACGTCCAGGAAGGGGATGAGGATATGGAACCCGGCGTTGAGCGTGCCGCTGTATCGCCCCAGCCGCTCCACGATATAGGCGCTCTGCTGCGGGACGACCACCGCCGTCTTGGCCAGAATGAACAGTACCAGCACGGCCAGCAGAAAGAGTACGATCAGGCCTGCATCCATTAGCTTTTCCCTCCGTTTACCCGTTCAAAAGAGTAGGGTTTGCGAACCCACAACACCACGCCCTCGACCCGGTCGACCTGGCAGTTGTCCGACTGGGCGATTGGCTCCGAGCCCGCGTTCCTGGCCCTCCAGGAAGTTCCGCGCAGCTCGACCTGTCCGTATCCGTCCACGGCGATGTCTTCCAGAGCCTGGGCTGTCCCGCCCACCAGGTCGTTGTCCGGATGAGCGGGAGCAACCCGCCTCATTCTTTCCTGCAAGCGCCCCCGCAGCAACAGCAGGCTGCCGATGGAGAGCAGGGAAAAGAGCAGCCATTGCAGCCAGGCCGGCCCGTCCAGACCCACGGCGGCCAGCAGACCCACCAGGACGGCGGCCACGCCGAAGAACAAGAGATAGAAACCGGTGGGCGTGACCAGTTCCAGAAACAGGAGCGCAAGTCCCAGCAGCACCCAGAACCACCAGCTCGTCGCCCAGCCTTCCATCGCGGACCTCTCGCTGAATTGCCGCTTTCGGCACTGAGAAGGATACGCGGAAACCATACCACTTTCCGCCGCTCGGAAGCCAGCGGGCTGCCCCCTTCCCCGAAAACCCCGGTCGCGGAAACTCCCCGGTTTCCATTGTCGGACCCTTTGTCCGGAAGACAGATCAGTTAATTGTTGAAAATGATAGTCATGTTCACTACAATGCTGCTTCCAATGGAGAGCGGCGTCATGGGGTTTTCGATCAGCGGAGGTATGAGAATGAGAAGGCTGCGTTTGCTGGGGTTGATGTTGTGCGTTGTCCTGGCGGCCGGCGGCCACAATCTGTCCGGCACCGAATCCTTGCGCTCAACGCAGGACATTCGATATCCCGACCTGCCCAGGGGAATCACCAGTTTCGGGGCCGCGGTCATCGGCGATTGGCTCTACGTTTACGGAGGACATTTCGGGCGCCCGCACCACTACTCCAACACGAGTCAGTCGGACCAGCTCAGCCGCCTGAATCTCAGCAAGGACTCGACCTGGGAAGTAATCGCCACGGGTCCACGACTTCAGGGGCTGGCCATGGTAGCCCACGGCGGCAAGCTCTACCGGGTGGGTGGATTCACGGCACACAACGAAGAGGACGACCACCACGACTTGCGTTCGGTGGCCGATTTCGTCCGCTTCCATCCGGAAACAGGGAAGTGGGAGTCGCTGCCGTCCTTGCCGGAGCCCCGGTCCTCTCATGACGCCGTTGTGATCGGGGACAAGCTTTACGTTGCCGGCGGCTGGCGCCTGGGCGGTGAAGATCCCGAATGGCACCGGACGGCCTGGGTAACCGATCTTTCCCGCGATAAAATCGTCTGGGAATCACTTTCCGAGCCGCCTTTCCTGCGGAGAGCGGTTTCCCTGGGACACCGGAACGGCAAGCTGTACGTCATCGGCGGTATGCGACAGAAGGGTGGGCCGACCACCAGGGTCGATGTCTACGACCCGGCCAGCGGCCAGTGGTCCGAGGCGCCGAGCCTGATCGATCCCAAAGCCGACGCCGACCGGGGCAAGGGCATGGAGGGCTTCGGTTCGTCGGCCTTCACCGTGGAAGGGCGTCTCCTGGTGAGCACCTACAACGGCAATATCCAGGTCCTGGACGAGGAAAACGACGCCTGGCAAATCTCGGCCAAGCTGGTAGACGACCGCTTCTTTCACCGCATGCTGCCGTTCAACGGCCGCCTGTTGCTGGTGGGCGGAGCCAGCATGCGCGCCGGCAAGCGTCTTCACTTTGAAACGGTCGAACTGTCCGGCCTGAAGTGACCGGCGTCACGCCATACCTGTCTCTTTGATCGCCGAATCCGCTTGAGGCATAATGATTCCGGGAATTGAGCCTTGTCGGTCCCGGAAACATGATCCTCTTCAACCCGCGAATGCGGATCCTGGCCGTGGTGGCCGTGCTGCTCCCTGTGACTTCGGAGGGAGCGGAACCGCAAGCCCTCTCCATTGCGCCTGTGGGCGGACAAAGAGGGGCTCGCTTGGAAGTCACGCTGCGTGGCCGGTCCCTCCAGGAGGCTTATGCCGTCCGGTTTGACCGGGAGGGCGTGACCGCCACTGTCGAGCGCGTCGAAGACCTGGTCCCCGAGGGTGAGATTGACCCGTCGGAAGAATCGCCCCAGGCTCAGAAACTGACCCTGAGGCTGCGGATCGACCCGTCGTCCGGGACGGGCCGCTACCGGTTGAGGGTGGTCTCCCCGCGGGGTGTATCGGGACCACTGGCGTTCCTGGTTCACGACCTCCCCTCGGTGGCCGAAGGCAGCTCCTCCTCGGTCCAAGCGTCCACCACCCAAACCATCGACGTCCCCAGTGCCATCAACGGCGTCGTCAGCCGGCCCGGCGAGAGGGACCTCTACGCCGTTGAGGCCGACGAGGGCCAGCACCTCCGGTTCGAGCTGATCTCCAACCCGTCCGGAACGTCCATGGGGGGACGCGCCGGCTACCGGGGCGGCTTCGACTCGGTGCTGACGCTCTACCTGCCCCTGGGGAGCTGGTTCGAGGAGGGCCGCCTCCATCGGCTGGCCTATGACGACAAGTCCAAGGCCAATCCCCGGCCCAACCCGCTGATCGAAGCCCGGATCCGCCAACGCGGCATGTACCTGTTGGAGGTGGGATCCTTCTACAACCTGGGGGGCGCCGAGTTCACCTACCAGCTTCGGGTCACCCCCAACGGCCCGGCAGCCGCCGAACGGTTTCCGACGACCGCCAACGGCTCCGAATCCGATCCCTGGCAGGAAAGAAGCTTCTCCCGCCCCATCCGACCGGATCACATCCGGCGGATCCTGGCCAGGACGGTGGAACCCGGCGACGGTGTGGGAGCAGCCTCCGCCGAAAACGGCAGAACCCCACACGAGGAATCGAACGGACCCGGCAGTACCGCCTACTCGATAGTCCGGGAGCAGGAACCCAACGACAATAGCGCCCCGACCGCGGTGGCGAACATCCCCTTCCTGGTGGAGGGCTCCATCGACCAACCCGGCGACCTGGACAGGCTGGTTTCCTTCCGGGTCCAGTCCGGCCACAAGCTCAGCTTCGAGATTGAGACCCCCGAGGCGACCCTGCCCGACTTCAACCCCCGGTGGGCCGTTATGGATAAATCCGGAAAGGTGGTGCTGAGCAACGTCTACCGGCGCGTGGTCCGCCAGGCCCTCTCCTACAGCAAGACCATCGAACCCAAGACGATCCATACCTTCCTGCGGGGAGGGACCTACACCTTGCGGGTCCGAGACACTACCCAGCGAAACGGGGCTTCCGACTTCCGCTACCGCCTGCTGGTGCGTCCCCAGATTCCCCACGCCGGCGAGCTCAAGGTCCAGGAGGACCGGCTCAACCTGGTTCCGGGAGAAGCCGGCAAGCTGACCGTCACCACCGGGCAGGAGGAGGGGTTTGCCGGGCAGATCCTCCTTCAGGTCGAAGGACTTCCCCCGGGCGTGCAAGCCCTTCCCGGCACCGACTATCGGCCGGAGAAGCCTCCCAACCTGGATGACGGTCCCAAGGGACGGTATATGCCGCAGCAGGGCGCCACCTCGGTCATGATCGTGGCCGCTGAAGACGCTCCGGCCACCCGCATGCCCCGCATCCTTCGCATCAGCGCCCGCCCCGTGGTTTCGGGGAAGATGGGGGCGCTTCTGCCCGTGGGCAGAGTGCAACTGATGGTCCTGGAAGGGAAACGTCGCCAGACGGCCGCCAAGTCTCCCTGAACGGGCCCACCCCGGAGATGTCCGCCGCTTCGGCCGTCCAGGCGGAGAATGTGCCCCCGGTTGTTCGACAAAGTCCGATGAATGCATTCCGCCGCGACAATCGACACCGCCTCGCGACCCGACCGACGCTCCGGCTGACCCTTCTCGCGCTGGTGCTGGCAGCCGGGCAGCCCGGCCATGGCGAAAAGGTCGACTCTGCCCGGGCACCAGGATCGCCCGCAGCCGGGGCCGCCCCCAAACTCCTGTCCCTCCGCCTTCACCCCCGGGCCGTCACCCTGCGAGGTAAGGATGCCTCCCAGCAGTTCCTGCTCACGGGCACTTACAGCGACGCGGTGGAGCGGGACCTCTCCAGGCAGGGCCGCTTCTCCCTGTCGGATCCCCGTACGGCGCGAGTGGATCGCCAGGCTCTGGTCGTTGCCCTGGCCGGCGGCGAGGCTCGCTTGACCGCCGAATTCGGCGGCCTCTCAGCCGAGAGCACCATCCGCGTCCAGGCCTCCACCGGAACCCGCGCCCCCAGCTTCGCTGTGGATCTGGAGGGAATCTTCACCCGGCAGGGCTGCAATGACAGCCATTGCCACGGTAGCGTCAAGGGCCGCGGCGGGTTCAAGCTCTCCAGCCAGGCCGGCAATCCTCGGGAGGACCACCGCTGGATTGTCCGGGGCGGAACCTTCCAGATCTACAGCCAAGAGTCTGCCGGTCCGGAAACTCCCCGAATTCGTCCGGAGAAGCCCAAGGAGAGCCTGCTGCTGTTGAAGCCGACCCTGCAGGTACCCCACGCAGGGGGCCGGCGGCTGGAACCGGACGGTCCCGACTATCGAGCCCTGCTTGAATGGATCGGACGGGGAGCGCCCTATGGAAACGGCGTTCCCGAGATCGTCCGCCTGGAAGTCATGCCCCGCCAGATCGTGCTGGAGCCGGAGCTGAGCCAGCAACTGGTCGTCACCGCCTGGCTCTCCGATGGCAGCCGAGAGGATTTCACCCGCCGGGTGCGCTACCAACCCACCGCCAACCAGGTGGTCGAGGTGGACGAAAACGGCTTGATCCGGGCCCTGGAGCCGGGCGAGGTCACCGTCCTGGCGCAGGCGCCGCGCCGGGCGACCCGGATCTCCCTGGGGGTGGTCAGCAGCATCCTGACCGAATTTCCCCGTGAGACCCCCCGGAACTTCATCGACGAAGAGGTCCGGCGAAAGCTGCGCCGCCTCAGCATCCTCCCCTCGGAACACTCCAGCGACCAGGAGTTCCTGAGGCGGGTCTGCCTGGATCTGACGGGAACCCTGCCCCCTCCAACGAGGGTGCGGGAGTTTCTGGACAGCCGCGATCCGGGCAAGCGGGACCGCTTGATCACCACCCTCCTCAACTCTCCGGAGTTCATCGACTACTGGACCTTCCGCCTGGCCGATCTGTTCCGGGTCTCCCATGAGCAGGGAGGCCGGGATAAGGTCAAGATCTACTGGGAGTGGATCCGGGACGCCATTGCCCGCAACAAGCCCTTCGACCAGGTGGCCCGGGAGCGCATGGCCGGCCAGGGCTACGACGGACCCACCCGTCACCTCTGGGGAGCGGACGAAATTCGCCTCCCTCAGGACGTCATGACCGAGCAGGCCCGGGTGTTCCTGGGCCGGCGGCTGGACTGCGCCCAGTGCCACGACCACCCCTTCGACTCCTGGACCCAGGACCAGTTCTGGGGCCTGACCGGGTTCTTCAAGAACCTGACCTATTTCTGGACCACCATGGCGGCCGTGGACGATCCCATCGGGCACGAGGAGTTCGGGGCCGACGGCCGGCTGCTCCATCCCCGCACCAGGGAGGAAGTGGAGGCCGTCTATCCCGATGGCCGGGCTCTGCCGGTCGAGGAAAGGACAGACCCCCGGTCGCGGTTGGCCGACTGGTTCACCTCATCGGAGGAGTTTCTGTTCGAGGAGGCCGTCGTGAACCGATTCTGGAGCTACTTCTTCGGGCGCGGAATCGTCGACCCGGTGGACGACTTTCGCCTGACGAACCCGCCCAGCCATCCCGAGCTGTTGCGGAAGCTGGCCCGCTATTTTCGCTCCAGCGGCTACGACCTGAGAGGCCTGATCCGGCTGATTGTGCAGTCCAACACCTACCAGCGCTCCGGCCGGCCCAACCAGGCCAACCGGGGAGACGGCGTCAACTACTCGCGGGCCCTGCCCAGGAGCCTGGACGCGGAAATCCTGCTGGACATGATCTGCCAGATCACCGGCATCCCCGAGGTCTTCGAGGGCAAGGACGAGCGGGATTACGGCGGCCGCCAGCCCTCCGGCACGCGAGCCATGAACATCGTCCATCCCGACCTCCACCCGTCGCGGTTTCTGGACATCTACGGGCGGCCCAGCCGAACGGCGGTGCCGGAACGCAAGGGCGGCGCCAGCCTGGCCCAGGCCCTCCACATGCTGGCCGGTCCGGCCTACACCGACAAGCTCTCGCGAGAGGGAGGGCGAATCGATCGACTGCTGCGCTCGTCGGCTACCGACAGGGAGATCGTGGAGGAATTCTACCTGGCCGCCCTGTCGCGGTTTCCCACACCGGAAGAAGCCAGGCAACTGGTGGGCATGGTCGGGACCCGGCCCTCCCGAAAGCAGGCTCTGGAGGATCTTCTCTGGGGGGTGATCGCCTCCCGCGAGTTCGCTTATAATCACTAGGGAGAGGCACTATGGGCAGCAAGAACAGAGCCAATGACCCGATCGCTCATTTTGCAGGGCTCGGCCTGGTTTTTGGTGTGGCCATAGGTGCTGCTTTGGACGAAATCGGGACTGGCGTGGCGCTGGGTCTGGCCATCGGCGCCGGTATCGGGGCGTGGCAAAAAAAGAAGAAGGATACAGATGGCCAGCCTGCGGAAGGCGAAAGTGAAATCGACCCCTAACTCCTGTTTGAATGGAATCCACCTCACGCGCAGGGGCTTCCTGCGCGCGGGCTCCCTGGGTCTATTCGGGCTCAGCCTGAGCCGCTACCTGCAGTTAAAGCACCTGATGGCCGCCTCCGGCTCCCCTGCGAAACCGGACGCCAAGGCCCAGGCCTGCATCCTGCTGTGGCTGGAGGGCGGCCCCAGCCAGGTCGACACCTTCGATCCCAAGCCCAACAGCGCCTTTGCGCCGATTTCGACCAACGTCCCCGGCATTCGGATCTCCGAGCTGCTGCCCCGGGTGTCCCGGCAGATGGACAAGCTGGCCATCATCCGCTCCATGTACACCGAGGAGATCGATCACCAGCAGGCGACCTACTACGCGATCACCGGTCACCGCCCCAACTCGGCCCTGGAGTCTCCCAGCCTGGGCTCCATCATTGCCAGGGAGCTCAGTCCCCGCCGCAACATGCCCCCTTACGTGATCGCGCCGCCCATCGATCGACCCTACCTGAACTACTTCAATGCGGGCTTCATCGGCGCGCGCTACCAGCCCATGGTGGTCCCCGATCCCGCCCGTGACGACTTTCAGGTTCCCGACCTGGTGCTTCCCAAGGCAATCGGCATGGACCGGGTGTCCCACCGCCGCTCCTTCCTGGAGGTGGTGGACCGCCTCTATCGCCGCCAGGAGCAGCAGGCCGAGTTTGCGGCCCTGGACGACTTCAGGCAGCAGGCCTTGACCATCCTCGGCTCCCCCCAAGTGCGGCAGGCCTTCGACCTCTCCCAGGAATCGGAGCAGACCCGGGACGAATACGGCCGGCACCGTTTCGGCCAGAGCGTGCTGCTGGCTCGCCGGCTGATCGAAGGGGGCTGCCGGTTCGCCACCGCCGCCGGATACGACATGACCGAGTGGGACCTCTGCCACGTGGAGAACGACAAGTACAACCGGGACCTGCTGGCCCCTCCCTTCGACCAGGCGCTCTCCGCCCTGATGAAGGACCTGGACCAGCGGGGCCTGCTCGACTCGACGCTCGTCCTGGCCATGGGCGAGTTCGGCAGAACGCCCCATGTCAATCCCCGGGGCGGCCGGGACCACTGGCCCCACTGCTGGTCGATGGTGCTGGGCGGCGGGGGGATTCAAGGCGGGCAGGTGATCGGCGCCAGCGACGAAAGGGGAGCGCGGGTCGCGGAACGGATGGTAACCATCGGGGACCTGTTCGCCACCGTCTACAAGGCGCTGGGGATCGACTGGACCAAGGAATACATGACCCCCATCCAGCGGCCCGTCAAGATCGCCAACTCCATCGGCGGAGAAAGCGGACTGCCCATCGAGGGGTTGATCTGAGGTGGATCACTCTATTGGCCCGTAGCCGATCGGCGCTCAGTTCCTTCAGGCAAGCCAACGCAGCCGTCATCGCCCTGGCCTTGCTGGCGCTCGCCGGCTGCCGGCAGCCCTCCCAAGAGCTCGTCCCGGCGGGCTACACCGGCAGAATGACCTGCCAACCCTGCCACCCCCGGGAGTACGCCGCCCACATCGGTTCCCACCATGACCTGGCCATGGCCCCGGCCGACGACCGGACCGTTCTGGGGGATTTCGAGGACGCCACCCTGACCCATCTGGGAGTCACTTCCAGGTTCTACCGCCGGGACGGCAAGTTCCTGGTCTCGACCGAAGGGGCCTCGGGAGACGTCGAAGAGTTCGAGGTCAAGTACACCTTTGGAGCGGACCCGCTGCAGCAGTACCTGGTGGAGTTCCCTGGAGGGCGTCTGCAGTGCCTGCCCCTCTGCTGGGACTCCCGTTCCCGCAAAGAGGGCGGCCAGCGTTGGTTCCACCTCTACGACAACGAGCGCATTGCTCCCGGCGATCTCCGCTTCTGGAAACGGATCTCTCAGAACTGGAACACCGCCTGTGCCGAGTGCCACTCCACCGGTCTGCGCAAGAACTTCGATCCGGCGACCGGAACCTACCAGACCCGCTGGGCCGAGGTGGACGTGTCCTGCGAGGCCTGCCACGGACCGGGCGCCGCCCACGTGGAATGGGCCGAGGCCCGGGCTCGCGGAGAGACCCGGCCGGAACTTCCCGACCTTGGGTTGGCGGTGCGGCTCAAGGAGGCAGAGCCTGCCGCCTGGACCCGTGATGGGAGCACCGGCAAGCCCCGGCGCACTCCGGCTCTGTCCTCCCACGCACAGGCCGAGATGTGCGCCCGCTGCCACTCCAGGCGCGGTCTCATCAGCGAGGACTACGTCCATGGAGCCTCGCCGCTGAACACCCACAACCTGAGCCTGCTGGAAGAAGACCTCTACTACCCCGACGGCCAGATCCTGGAGGAAGTCTATGTCTACGGATCCTTTCTGCAGAGCCGCATGGCTCAAGAGGGCGTGGTCTGCACCGACTGCCACGACGCCCACAGCGCCCGTCTCCACCAAGAGGGGGATGCGCTCTGCACCCGCTGCCACGCTGCTGCGACCTATACCTCTCGCTCGCACCACCACCATCCGCCCGACTCCCGCGGGGCCCGTTGCGTGGAGTGCCACATGCCGGCCCGGACCTACATGGTGGTTGATCCCCGCCGCGACCACAGCTTTCGCATCCCGCGCCCCGATTTGACAGCCAGCCTGGACACGCCCAACGCCTGCAACAACTGCCACGGGGAACGGTCCACCCAATGGTCGGTGGAACACTTTCAGCGATGGTACGGGACCGGCCCCCGAGACAAGCACTTCGGCGAAACCCTGGCCAAAGCCCGCAAGGGAATTCCCGGCCTGGCGGCGGACCTCATCCGCCTGGCCCAGGCACCCCGCCAGCCTGCCATCGTTCGGGCCACCGCCGTCTCACTCCTGGACAACTATCCCGGAAGGAGCACCGTTGAGGCGCTTGGAGAACTGGCGAAGGATCCCAGCCCGCTGGTGCGGGCAGCGGCAGTGGAAGCAATGGAACTGTTGCCGCCCCGCCAGCGCGAGCTTCTGCTGCAGGCGGCCCTGGAGGATCCGGTGCGGCTGGTGCGCACCGTTGCCGGCCGGTCGCTCGCCGGGCCCGCCCCGGCCGGGCATTCACGCCGGCAGCGCCGGCTCAGAGCCTCGGCCGTCCGCGAGTACGAGCAGGTGCAGCGACTCCATGCCGACCATCCCGGCGGCCGCCTCAACCTGGGGGACCTCTACCGGGATCAACGGGACTTCGAACGGGCTGAAGCTTCCTACAGGCAGGCAATCGCCCTGGAATCGGCCTTCATCCCGGCCTATCTCAATCTGGCAGACCTCTACCGGGAGATGGACCGGGAAGACGAGGGAAAGAGACTCTTGCTGGAGGCGCTGAACAGAGCCCCCCGATCGGCTTCGGCGCAACACGCCCTGGGCCTGCTGCTGGTCCGGACCGGGCAGCGCCGGGCAGCCCTGGAGCACCTGGCCCAAGCCGCGGAACTGGAGCCGGGCAACAGCCGCCATGCCTACGTCTACGGGGTAGCGCTCAACTCCCTGGGAGAATCGGCCCGGGCCATACGCGTCCTGGAACAAGCACTGGGTTCCCGACCTCATGACCGGGATCTCCTGTTTGCGCTGGCCACTATTCACCGGGACCGGAGTGAGTTCGGCAAGGCTCTGGTTCACGGCCGCAGGCTGCTGGCGCTCTATCCGGAGAGCGCCGGCTACCAGAGGTTGGAACGGCAGCTACGGACGCTAGCCCGCATTCGCCAATCGGGGGTGCGATAATGGGCTGCAGTCCCGAGTGGGAAACGCGGCGTTTCACGAAAACCCTACCCAAGGAGGAGCGATGCTGAACCTAGTGATGGATCAGATAACCCAGGTGGCCGGCCCCTATATCCCCAGGATTGCAGCGGCGTTGGGCATCCTGATCGTGGGTTGGCTGATTGCCCTGATCGTGGGGGCCGTCCTGCGGACCCTGATGCGCCGCACCGCGATCAACGACCGGATGGCGGCCTGGTTCGGCAGAGCGGAAGGGGCCAGGGACGTGCACGTCGACAACTGGGTCGGCAGGGGCGCCTACTATCTCATCATGCTGTTCGTGCTGGTGGCGGTTTTTCAGACCCTGGGGCTGACCATTCTGACCGAGCCCCTCAACCGGCTCCTCACCAGCATCTTCGAGTTCGCCCCCCGCATCCTGGGCGCGGGTTTCCTCCTGATCATCGCCTGGATCCTGGCCTCGATCCTGAGACTGGTCATTGCCAAGGTGCTGACCGGCGCCAGGCTGGACGAGCGGCTGAGAAGCGGGGTCGGAGACGAGGAGAAGCAACGCCCCCCGCTGGCCAGGAGCCTGGCCGACGCCGTCTATTGGCTGATCTTTCTGCTGTTTCTACCGGGGGTGCTCAACGCCCTGGCGGTGGAAGGACTGATGGAACCGATTCAAGCCATGGTTGGCAAGGTAGCGGGGTTCATTCCCAACCTCTTCACCGCAGCCGTCATCCTGGGCGTGGGATGGTTCGTGGCCCGCATCGTGCAACGGGTGGTGAGCAGCCTGCTGTCAGCCGTGGGACTCGACGCCTTGAGCGAGAAAGGAGGTCTCTCCGCCGCCCTGGGGACCCAACGGCTCTCCGGGGTGGTGGGACTGATCGCCTACATCCTGGTCTTCCTGCCGGTGGTGATCGCCGCCCTCAACGCACTCAAGATGGAAGCCATCACGGTGCCGGCCAGCAACATGCTCACCATGATCCTGGAAGCCATTCCGGCCATTTTCGGCGCCGTGCTGGTCTTGACCATCGCCTACCTGGTGGGCCGGGTGGTGTCGGGGCTGGTGGCCAACCTTCTGGCCGGCGCCGGTTTCAACGGCATCCTGGCCAAGCTGGGGCTGGGCAAGGAAACCGGCGACGGAGAACGGACACCCTCGGCCATCGTCGGGACCCTGATCCTGGTGGCCATCATGCTCTTCGCCGTCACCGAAGCAGCCGGACTCATGGGCTTCGCGGTCCTGTCTCAACTGACCTCGCAGTTCCTCGTCTTCGCCGGTCGCATCGTGGTCGGACTGGTGATCTTCGCCATCGGACTCTTCCTGGCCAATTTCGTGCACCGGACGGTGCTGGCGGCCGGAGCCGCCCAGTCCCGCCTGCTGGCGCTGGGCGCCCGCATTGCCATCATCGTGCTGTCGGGAGCCATGGCCCTGCGGCACATGGGCCTGGCGGACGAAATCGTCAACCTGGCCTTCGGCCTGATCCTGGGCGCGGTGGCAGTGGCCCTGGCCATTGCATTCGGTCTGGGGGGCCGGGAATTCGCCGCACGCCACCTGGAGGGGTGGCTGCAATCGATGAAATCCGAAGGCGCGACGAAATAGCCGGCGCCGGCGCAATTCTCAAGAGGAGTCCACGAAGGGGCACGAAGGCAGACTGGAAGAATAAATTGCTTCGCCACTGGGGCAATATCCATGTGGAAGAATTTCTTTGCAACCGGCTGTGTCGTGAATTAGGGGTGAGCGGCTTAGCCGCGGTTGGAGTAGGTAGGCCCCAAGGAAACGCTTGTTACAAGCCCTCCTTATAGAGCAGCGTAGCTGCGGCTCAGGGTAGCCCCGGGCGGGAGCCCGGGGTCGTGTGGACCCCGCTCCAACGTAGCCGCGCAAGCGGCGAATCAGGTGCAGCTTTCCCGGCTAACGCCCAGTTTCCCATCGGGGAATCGGTCTCAAATCCCGAAGGTCGTATCGGGCTGCATGGGGTAGATCTTTCGACCCAGGCGCTTGAAGGGCAGCTTGGAGAAGTCCTGGGTGAAGACGCTGCCGGCATCGACGTTGAAGATCGAGCCGGCGATGGGTTCGAAGCCACTGCGAAAGTGGCCGGTGGACTTCACGCAAATGTAGCGCATGCGGGCGCAATCCAGCCCCAACCCGCGGCTGAAGGCCAGGTCCATGGGCTGGTGGCCAACACTGATGACCGCCACGTAGACCCCGTCCTGCCTGAGCAGCACCGAGTCTCCGTGGTCACCCTCCAGGCCGGCAAACATGGGACCGTCATAGATGAAACGGCCGTCGCTCACCGCCACCACTTCAGCCCGCATGGGTACCGGCGGTCCTACCAGCGGGTGAGACTTCCCTCCGACTTCGACCGCAACCCGGTTCCCGACGCCGGCGCTGAGAGCTTTCCGGACTGTTTCGGGGTCGACGATATGGAGCACGGCCGCGTCCTGCAAGCGCCGCTGCAGGAAGAGGCGCAGAATCTCGGTGCTGTCGCTGGGTGCGCCGCCGCCCGGGTTGTCGGCTTGGTCGGCCAGGATAATGGGGTACTTCCCCAGGGCCTCGCCCTGCGCCAGACCCTGGCCAGGCGAGAGAGGCTCGCGCTGCCAGGTCTCCTTTCTCTCCCAGATCCAGCGGGCCAGGTCGTCCGCCTTTTGCTGCGCTCCTGCCGGATCGTTGTCGGTGACGACCAGTGTGGAAGCCCCGGCGCAGTTCACGTCAGCCCACTGGTACCCGACCCCCACGCTGGCCGTCAGCACCCCGGGCTGTTTCTCCAGTGCGTGCAGGCGGTCGATGACCAGGCTCATGGGCTCTTCGGCGGTGATCATCTTTGCCGCCGCCCAAAAAAGAGGGATGGGGCGCCAGCCCAGAGTCGGACGGATCTCGCCCCGCACGGTCCGCACCATCATGTCGGCCGCTTCCACGCCCCGTTCGGCCATGTCGACGTGGGGATAGGTGTCCTCCACGATCAGGGCGGTGGCGTTGTCCACCATGGTCTTGCCGATGTTGCAGTGGAGGTCGTGGACCCCAATGATCGGACAACGGGAGCCCACCAGTTCCCGGACACTCTTCAGGATGTCACCGTCGGCGTCATCGACCCCCTCGGCGGAATAGGCGCCGTGCACGCTCATCAGCACACCGTCCACCGGGAGGGCCTGTCGCAAGAGCGCCAGCAGGGACTCCTTCAGAGCCTCGTGCGTCTCCCGGCTCGGCTGTTTTCCGGAATTGGCATGGCGCCAGACCAGCGGGACCATCTCCACCTGTTGCCGTCGCAACTCGCTGATGAATCCGTCGATGATGGTGTTGACCTCACCCGAACGTTGCAGCAGTTCCTCGGGCCCGCTGGAGCGGGAGTGCCCGTAAAACTCCTCCAGCGGCGTCTCCACCGTGGAGTAGTTGCTGCTTTCGTGCTCGATACCGCCGATGGCAATGCGCATCCGAAGCTCCTTTTCCTCAGTGATTGAATTTGCATTCTCACCATTCGCCGCGATCAGCGGCAGCCTACCAGGCCAACCTGTCAACGGAGATGCTCATGGCCTACCTCAAGCACGGTGCTTCACGGCTCGGGTGGCTTCCCCTATCATAAAGTCTTTACACTAGTCACCGCTGCTGTCGCCGGCCAAGTCTCGATTTCACCCAAAGCCCTTTTACTCTTGAGGTCTTGCTGCCTCCCCCTCCCGTCCCGCCTGGCGGGCCTTGTCCTCGTCGACCAGCATCAGCAGCACCAGGCCCACCAGGAAGAAGGCCACCAGGGACAGGATGGCCGGCCTGGCGCTGCCGGCCATCAGGGTGATGGCGGCGAAGACCCAGGGGCCCCAAATGGAGGAAAACTTGCTGAAGAGGGTGTAGAAGCCGTAGAACTCGGCGCTGGCCCGGGGTGGAATCATGGAGCCGTAGAGGGAACGGCTCAGGGCCTGGGACCCGCCCAGGACCAACCCCACCACCACGCCCAGGGAGAAGAACTCCCGGGCGTTCTGAATGTAATAGGCCGCCACGGCCACCGCCGACCAGATCACCAGGGTCAGCATGACCGACTGCCGGGTTCCCAGCCAAAGGGCTACCCGGCTGAACAGCATCGCCCCGCCGGCGGCCACGATCTGGATGGTCAGCAGAGTGACCATGAGGGTGGTGTTGCTCAGCCCCAGCTCGTCCTTACCGTAGATGGTGGCCATGTTGATGGCGGTCTGAATCCCGTCGTTGTAGAACATGTAGGCCAACAGGAAGGTCGCCAGGTGACGGTAGCGGCGAACCTGGCGAGCGGTCCGCAGGGTGCGGGAAAATCCGGCGGTCAGGGTGCGGAACCATTGACGCCGGGCAGACTGCCCGACGGCCGGGACTCCCCGAACAGGCGCCTCGGAGAGATGCCGCGCGGTCACCAGGGTGAAACCCGCCCACCAGAGCCCCGCCATCACCATGCCCAGGCGTGCCGCCAGGCCTTGAGTCAGGCCGAGCCGGCCATGGCCGGCCACCAGTCCCAGGGTGAGAGCGAACTGGAGTCCGCCTCCCACGTAACCGTAGGCGTATCCCTTGCCCGAAAGCCGGTCCATGGCGTTTCGGCCGGGAGCGATTTGAGGCAGGAAGGCGTCGTAGAACACGTTGCCGCCGACGTAGGCAATCTGGGCGATCAGGAAAAAGAAGAGCGTTCTGAAGACGTCGCCTGAGTGGCAAAAGTAGAGCAGTACCGTAAACAGGGAGCCTGTATAGGCGCAGGCCAGCAGGAAACGCTTCCTGGAAGCCGTCATATCGGCGACTGCTCCCAGGGTGGGAGACAGCAGAAAGGCCAGGAAGGCAGCCAGGCCCGTGGTGAACCCCCAAAGAGTGGTGGCCCTGTAGAGGGTGTCTCCGAGTTGGACCCCCTCGGGTCCCACCACCGCCTGGGCGAAATAGGCGGGCAGCAGGCCCACGGCCACGGTGGTGGTGTAGGCCGAGTTGGCCCAGTCGTACATGCACCAGCCGTAGGTGCTCCTGCGGTTGCCGGATTCGGACATGAGAGGTGTCCCGGCCACGAGGCGAACCGGCGGCCACCGGGAAGAGCCCGATGCCTCCCGGTTGGCGTCGCGTCCGCGTTTCAAGCCTGCTAGAATACAGCCGGAGTCTATCATGCTGCGGAATTACCCCCGAGGCATGCCTTCGCCGAACCTGGCCAGGCCAGGTCGGCCCCTCGACTGCAGAAGAACCGACCGGACCGGCGGGCGGCTCCGGTTTTGCATCCTCGCGAGATATCCATGAGCGACGGGAATCGACAGCAGGCGATGGCGCGCGGCGCCATGGTGATCGCTGCCATTGTGATCATTATCGCCGGTATACGGGAGGCCTCGGCCATCCTGATCCCCTTCCTGCTGGCTGTCTTCATCGCGGTTATCGGCGGTCCTTCCGCCTTCTGGCTGAAAAGAAAGGGCGTCCCTTCATCGCTGGCCGTGCTGGCGGTGGTGCTGGTGTTCCTGGGAATCGGCGTCGGCATGGGAGCGGTATTGAGCACCTCTCTCAACGGCTTTTACCAGCAGATGGATTCCTACAAGGCGAGCTTGAATCTGCAGATGGAGGCCCTGTTCACCTGGCTGAAGGGCATGGGCATCCACCTGGACTGGGGACTGCTACAGGAAGTGGTCAATCCCGGGGAGGCCATGCAGCTTGTGGCCACCTTGCTGGCCGGTTTCGGGGGTGTGCTGACCAACACCTTTCTCATCACCCTGACAGTGGTCTTCATCCTGTTGGAGGCTTCGGGATTCCCTGCCAAGCTGCGGGCCGCCATGAAAAATCCCAAGGCCTCCTTCCCCGCCTTCGAGCAGTTCACCCACGCGGTGAAGAGCTACCTGGTCATCAAGACGATGGTGAGCCTGGCCACCGGGGTCGCGGCCGCCTTGTGGGTGTTCCTGCTGGGTTTGGACTTCCCGCTGCTGTGGGGATTGTTGGCCTTTCTGTTCAACTATGTGCCGACCATCGGTTCCATTGTGGCGGCCGTTCCGGCCATGCTGCTGGCGCTCGTCCAACTGGGCCCCTTTCCCGCCCTGCTGGTGGCCGTGGGTTATTTGTGCATCAACTTCATCATCGGCAGTTTGATCGAGCCGCGCTTCATGGGCCACGGCCTGGGGTTGTCGACCCTGGTGGTGTTTCTTTCGCTGGTCTTTTGGGGATGGGTCCTGGGGCCGGTCGGAATGCTGCTGTCGGTGCCCCTCACCATCACGGCCAAGATCGGATTGGAGAGCCGGGAGGAAACTCGCTGGCTGGCCATTCTGCTGGGTTCCGAGAAATCCGCCGCAGCCGCCCTGGAATCCACTGCCGGGGAGACTGCAACGCGGGAGGACGAACCCGACTCCGCTCCCGCCGCGACGTAAACTCCTTCTTCTCCTCAAAGAGACAGAATGTCCGGGTCTTTTTGGTAGCTTCTGTTATTTTCAGGCCTGAACGAACCTCTATGGGCTCCGACTCTCTTCCCCGGTCACCAAGGCTCAAGAGCCACTCGAAGACAATGCGCTCAATCAGGAGACAAGCCATGCGAATTTTTAAACGGACGATCTGGTGCCTGAGTAGCCTGTTTCTGCTGTCTTCGGCCAGTCTGGCCCAGAATCGGGCGGCAGGGGGTCACAGGGTCGATCAACGCCAAGCGATGCAGGATCGGGTTCGTGCTATCCGGCACAGCCTGTCCAATCCCGGCCGATCACTCTCCAGGCTGCCGATTCAAGTGGATCAGGCCAGGCAGGAGGGCATCGAGGGCACCAACTTCGTCAACATCATTCCCTTCGTCACCAAGGAGAACGGCTCAAGGACCAATGTCGGAATCAACAACTTCAGTCAGTCTTCCTTGGCCCGGGAAGGAAGGCCCACGGCCACTGTGGAGATCGGTCTCTACGGCCCCTCCGGGGACTTGGACCGTTCAGGGATCTTTTCTGTCCGGTCGAATGAAATGCTTCAGATCAACCACATCATCAACGTCCTGGACCCGGTTCAGGGAGGAGGATCGGCCACCACGGGCTGGCTGCTGATCTTCTCGGATGAACCGGTTACCGCCTGGGCCTCCGTCATCCTGGATCAGACCAGCAATGATCCTGCCATGCTGGTGGCCATTGCCGACCAGATCTTCAAACCCGCGGCTTTTGTCGAGAGCCAGGGGACGCCCTCGAATCCGCTGCTGATTTACTCCTCGGTAAAAGGGGGAGCCTTCAAGTCCCGCTTGGCCGTAGTAAACATTGGTTCAGGGGCGGGACGTGTCAGAGTGAAGCTGTTCAGTCAAGCGGGCGCCCTGCAGGAAGAATTACCGGCCGTAGCTGTCGAAAAGAACGAAATGTTCGTCAGCGACGATATTCGCATGCCGGTTCCCGGCACTTTCGGACCCATCACCATCGAGGTTGAGGATGTCGATACCAACGACGATGCCCTGCCTCGAATCGTGGCCACTTCCCTGATAGAGAGCACGACCGGGCCCTTTGCCGGCTTCCTGCCCGCCTTTGCCTTGCCTCAGCCCACCACCTCGGCCATAGCCGGTGTCTGGGAGGGATCTGTCACGGGGGGAATCACCAATGCCGAGGTCCGGCTGACTCTCTACCAGGAAAGGGACATGCTCTACGGAAGCCTGGAAATCCTCAGCGGCGCATTCCCCACGACCGACCGCTTCTTTGACATCAAGGGGGATGTCATCGACGGGTCCGTGTTATTGGAGATCCAACAGGTGCTCGACGATTGCCGACACCCGGACAGCGACCCGTGCACGGTGTTCGCCTATCGGCTGTTCGCCGAATCCCTCAGCGGCAATACCCTCAGCGGCGATTCGGTTTACATCGACGGATCGGGCCGCTCCGGCAGCGGCGGCTTCACGCTCGACAGGATGGGAGCCATCTATACGTCCGAGTAGAGTGACCTGCGTGTGACGAACTCGGCAACTGCCGGGTGTCGATTCAGAAAACTCGATTGGGAGGAGTGTTGAAGGAGATTGAATTCAGGATGGACCAGGACGGCGCCGAACTATCCTGCCCCGGCCGGAACCGGCCACCTAATTGGGGAGACTCTACTCTGAAACTGACGATACGGACTGCGTCAAGGGCTGCGACCGACTTGGGGGCAGCTTTCCAACTCGGGATGGAGATCGACCCAAATCCCAAGAAAACCACTCGGGAGGAAACTCACGGCGGACCCCCTCAGTCGCTTTCAACCTCGAAGTGGATGATCTCGGTAAAATCATACTGCCTGATGTTTTCCGCCCTGTCATAAACGGTCATATTCGCAAGGCCCCACGTGCCCGGCGCCGATCCCGGCGGCAGTATCACGGTCCAGGTATAGGTCGTCCACTGCGATGGGTCTCCAGACGGGAATAGATCGAATCGATTCGGGTCTTGAACCCAGAATCCATGCTCAATGCCTTGTGGATCTCGCAATTTAAGGTAAGCCTGTATGAACCCTGCGATGTTGTCACGAATGCGGAAGGTCAGTGTGACCCTTGTCTCGCCGTTGGGCGCGTCCGGATTGGTGGGTTCGGCGCTGACTTCAATGGCGTTGAGGTCCACCTCCGGGGACTGGGTATCCGGGTTGCTGGTAATCAGTTCGACTTGTGCCGCTGCTTCATCGACGACCATGTCTTCTTGCCTTAGTGTCGTTCCCGGAGGACCGAAATAGACACCGGATCGATTCAAGGCCAAGTCAATCATCGTGACATAGTTCATCGTGTAGACCGATGAGGGCATGTAGTGCGGCATCAGGAACAAGACTTCGCAACGCCCGCTCCGGGAATCGTAGCTTCCGAACTCCTCAAAGCGGTAGGTTTCCAGAAGTTCGTCATTTAGGGTCGCGTAACATGGGTTTCTATCTCTCATCGCCTGGTCTTCTTCCACCTGCCAACTGGCCAGAATCACTTGAATCTCCCGGCCCTCCCGGGTTTCGACCGACTTGGCGAGTGACGTCGAGTTTCTCACATAGCGCGGGGGCGTGACGTCCTCAAGCGGATTGTTCACGTAGAGACTCCATCCGAAGTCGTCGCCCCGCTCGAACCGCTCGTTGCCGGCTGGATCCTTAATCTTCGCCTGGGTGGGAACCCAGTACCCCGCCTTGGCGAATTTGCTCAGGGTGAATCCTCCCGAGAGCACCGTACCCGTTTCCCCGCGATTTACACCGCCGGGATACAGAAACACATCCTTGTACGTGCCGACATCGCTCACAACCCTCATGAGCACATAAGTCGCTCCCTCGAGCACTCTGTCCAGTGCATGCAGTTCGACCTCGATGTGGACAGCCTTGTCCTCCTCCGGAGCGCCGGTGACCCGGATGTCCACCCTGCGGATCTTCCCCGGAAAGACATAGTCGGGAAACAGGTTGTAGACCTCGAAGGTGAGGTCTTCCCGGATCTGTGAGATGTAGAAGTTCCCCTGCATGATCCGGTCCCGCACAAACTCGTACTTGCCGATGGCGCGCGACTTGAGCTTGTCGGGATTGACCACGAAGAAGGCGACTGACTCGGCCATGTCCTCGTTGGGGTTGATGGCGTGGCCGTAAGCGCTGACGAATTCGGTCTGCCTGGTGGTGAACCAGCCGCTCGGGCTCCGTACGTCCCTGTACCAGCCGCCCAGCTCGATCCAATCCGCCTTCAATTGCTCATCGAACAGATGTGCCCACAGAAAGTGTGCTTTTTCGTGAAGGATCAGCCGGTGAACAGCCGAGATGGATGGCTGCAGGAAAGCATTATCCATGAATTCGATATAGCCGGAATCCGGCCAGGCCACTGCGGGAGCCATCGGATAGAGCGGGTGGGGAGTCCCGTCCAGGCGGCGGACCAGGTACCTCAACTCCGGGATCTTGTGCATGCCCGCAGGCATTTCCTCGAAAGTGTTGATGATCTGCACGATCTCTTCGGCATGGAACTTCTGGAAGCGCGACGCCCCCTCTCCGGTGGAAGCGGCAGTGAGTTCCTCGTAGGTCGTGTGCTTGGTGATTCGCGTGGTGACCCCGAACCGTTCCTGAAGGATTTTCTCGTAAGCCTTCTCGTCCCGGCCGTTGTCGGTGACGAAGCGCACCAGGGCATGGTGCAAGCGCTGCGAGTAGTACTTGCCCCGCTTCCCCTCGATCAGGGCGATCCTCGGGCTTGCGTAAACAAACGCAGCCTCGGAGATCCGAACTGTCCTGTCTGTCCCCGACCCGCCCGTAATCCGGATGTCGTTCTCGACGTGCTCCGAGGTGATCAGCCACCGGCTCGGTCTGCGCGATGCTGCTTGGAACGACGGCCGGTCATCCTGCGGAATCGTCTTCATGGTCTCCAGCAGCCGATAGGCGTGCTCCGTAGTCCAGGTGCCACTCTCGCTGTCCACCAGCAGGATGCTGTAGTCGCGATTCAACCGAATGGCCGACGAGCTGTCGCTCACCTCAACCGGTTCACCCAGGAACTCCACCACCAGGGGTTGATTGACGTGGGCCGCGTAGTCGTAGCCGGAGGTGCTCTGATCTTCCTCCCAGTGAAAGACGAAGGTGTGGGGGTCCAGGGGCGCCAGCACGTATTCCCGGTCGATGTCACCGGGCCGAGGGGAGATGATCACGCCTCCCTGGAGGCGGAATCGCCTGGCGGGCGGCCCGCGGAATCCTGTCTTGCGCACCGTGACCACGTAATCGCCGTCCGGCAATCCCATAAAGACAAAGCCGCCATCGGGACCCGGGACAGTCCGCTCAAGCGCTCGATTGCCACAGGTGAGCAGCACCTCCACATCCTCAAACGCCCCCGGTCCCTCGACCCCGGAGACATGGCCCATGTAAATTCCCGTGCCGGTTCTGCTCTCACTGCAGCGGAGCGGGGCATCGCCAGTGTCGCTACCCGCCAGGCCACGGATTCTGTCGTACTGCCGCTGCCTGTAATCGAGGTCCGAGACCTGGGCCATAAGGAATCGCTCGTTGTTGCCGCCCATGCCTCCAACTACGACAACTGCAATGACCGCAAGGCGAACAAAGAGGATCGCGATCCGTTTAGAGAGCTCCACGCTCCTAAGCGGCGCCTCTGCCGACCGGGAGCACATTGAAGCCGAACCACGGCCAGGCTCAGGCACGTGACCAATCCTGGTCGAACGTCCACCGATAACGATGGGCAGTCTCATGTCGAAGGTTACTTCCGGGAGGCCGAGGCGGCATCGCCGACGCCCTGCCGGCGCTCCCAGTCCCGCACCTTGCGGTTGGCGGCATCGAAAATGCGCTCGTAATTGCCGAAGCGGGTCTTGCGGCTGGCCGTTGGGTCCAACCGGTCCCAGAGCGGCTGGTAGTCGCGATAGGTTTTCAGGTAGGCCTCGCGGCTGGCGGGCGCCACCGAGTCTGTGCCGAAGAGGAAGCGCTCGGGGTAGGCGTTCAGCAGCTCGGCCCAGGCTCGGACCGACCGGGGGCTCTCGACCACCCACTTGGCGACTTCGTCCCAGGAGATATCGCAATAGACGTGCGAGAGGTCAGGGTCGCGAAAGAGTTCCTCCAGCAACTCCAGGTGGTTGGGCGTCGGCCCCACGAAACGGCCCAGGCCGGAGTGGGCCCAGATGATGGTGGTCTGGGGATGGGCCCTGAAGATCTCTTTGAGGGCATCGAAATGGGCCGGCCGGTCGCCCTTGACCGGCCTCACGGTATTGATGTCGCAGTGCAGGATCACCACCAGCCCCACCTCCCCGGCAAATTTCAGAATCCTGCCCAGGGCCGGGTTGTGCAGGCCGGCCGTGTGCCCCAGCACCTTTGAGGATACGAATTCCTTGTGAACGGAAAACTCGCCGATGCCGCTGAAGACTCCGGGGTAGAGGGTCAGTACCCGCCGAATGTGGTCGGCGGCGTACATGTCGGTCGGGTTGAAGCCGGTGATCATGGGATCGAAGCGGCGCTGGTTCCGGGGCGACAGGCCCCGGTAGGCCTCGGCCACCATGGCATCCACAAAGGAATAGTAGTAGAGGGCGGAATCCGAAAGCAGATAGTAGTCGGGCGCCCTTTCTCCGGACTCGAAGTAGTCCCACTTCTGTTGCAGCGGAATGCCGAACAGCGCCACCCGGCCCACCCTGTCCCCCATGATCTCCAGAAAATCCGGCAGGCGGATGCCCCGCTGGACGTAGTTGGCGATGTGGAAGTGAGCGTCGTGGAAATCGACCTCTTCGGCCGGCGCCGGCGTAACCCACAGGGTGCAGCCGGCCAGGATGGCCGCGGCTGTGAACGGTGGGTTAATTGG
>VXMN01000207.1 GCA_009841055.1 Acidobacteriota bacterium | reverse complement strand
CCCCCCCGCCCCCCCCCCCCACCCCCCCCCCGCCCCCCCCGCGCCCGCCCTCGCCCCCCCCGGGGGGGGGGGGGCCCCCCCCCCCCCCCCCCCCGGGGGGCTTCATCCCGTGACGTCGTCGCAGCAAAGGACGTCTATCGGTCTTCGTGTTCATTCGTGGTTCGTCTTTATTGACGATCAGGTGTTTTCCCTCGAATGATCCGCCCGCCAGGGCGGTGTTTCAACTGATCACTGGCCACTGATCACTGGCCACTCACCGCGACAGCCTGTCCAGCAGGTTGCGGGTGATGCGCTCCACGGTCTTGTCCCGGCCTCTCAGGCCCTTGGCCCACTCGGTGCATCCGGTGGTAAACACGGTGCCTCCGCGGCTGTAGAGGCCCATGACGGCAGCCCCGGGCTGGGCGATTTCCCTGCCGGTCCCCTCTCCATAGAGGGCTTCCGAGGCCAGGCGAACCGAGTCGTCCGCATGGGAGAGGGCCGCCGGCGCCGTGGCCAGGATGGTGAAATTCTCCGGCGTCCCCTCACCGCCGGTGGCAACCGGCCGGCCTCCCTCCCATCGCAAGTCACAGCCGTCGCACTCGTAGCCCACCAGCCTGTCCATGCCTCCCAGAGGATCGCCGTCACCCAGGCCGGTTCCCTCGAATATCCAGTGATCGGACCGATGAACGGTGTAGTGGCCCGGGCCGTCGCGGTACTGATCGAAGAAGTCGTGGTAGCCCCCTCGGGCAAAGCTGACTCCGGTGAGCCGGTTTTCCGGCCTCCCGATCAAGTGGTGGCACCAGAGAGTGGTGAGCCGGTCGTGTCGGCCGGAGGCATAGTTGGGATCACGCTTGAAGTCCTTCCAGCAGACCAGGGCCCGTCCCCGATCTTCGCTGCGAACCTGCCACCAGAGGTTGTTGCCGCTGAAGAAGGCCACGTTGCCTCCGTCGGCAACGAATTGCTCCAGGTGGTCCCGCATGGGCGCCGACCAGTACTCGTCATGCCCCACGCTCAGCACCAGCCGATAGTGCCGAAGGATCTCAGGACAGAACTCCAGGTCCGTGTTGACAGCGTATTCCAGCGTATAGCCGGACCGCTCGGCCCAGGCCACGAAGAACCGCTCCCAGTTACGCCAACCGCTTTCCCAGGTGGTGAATCCGTCATAGACCCTCAACTGCCCGCCTTCCGATTTCAAGGTGTAGGTAATGCCCGGAACCACCAGGTACCAGCGGCGGCCCGGGTGGGTCAACTGAACGAAGGATTGAGGAGAAATTTCGATTCCGACCCCCTGGAAAGCCGTCCGCAGTCGGTTGGAGATGCGCCGCTCATCCAGGTCCCTCTCAAACCGGCCTTCGAGGGTAAACAGGTAGATGCCGTCCTGGTCGAACCCGGCATAGGGCCGGTCGAAGGAGACCCGGTGGGCGGGGCCGTCGGGGCCGCCGTAGAGCGTGTAGCCGCCCCAACTGTTGTAGGCGGCATCGGTGTTGGTGGTGCGCTGCAGGAGGATCCTGGACTCCCGCCCCGGCCGGGCCGCTTTGACCACGAAGGAGATCTCGCCGCAGACCCGGCGATGGGCTCCCTCTCCACGAAGGATCAGGCTGTAGTAGCCCGAGTTCCAGTCCCGGGGCACGCCGATTCGGAACGCGGGCGGCCAGCCGCAGCCGCGGCTGGAGGCATTGGCCGGGACCGGATGACAGGCCCCGGCGAGGTTGTCCCGGGCCCACACGACCTTCCGCTCCGCTCCCAGACGAGCGATCTCCACCGAGTACCGGGGCAGGTTGGTCGAAACGTGAAAGCCGATCCCGCCTCCGGCCGGGACGCTCAATCGATCCGCATACCCCTCGACAAACAGCCCCGCGGAACCAGACTCAGACACAGTGGCGCCCCCGCCCTGCCGGGCAAGTCATCCGAGAGTGAAACATTCAATCGTCAATAAAGACGAACCACGAATGAACACGAATTGACACGAAGACAGACGAACCCGGTCAAACTACCAGCGGCGCCACAATGCTTCAGGAACTTTGTACCCTTGGTATGACTTCGTCTCTTCGTACACAGACTCTCGAAATCGGTTGTGACACCTCTTCAATCATTACTTATTGGTGTTCATTCGTGTCCATTCGTGGTTCGCCGTTCCCCGCCGTGGATATCTCTTTTCCTTGATATCTTTTTTGCGCTTGACGAGAAACGGGGGCTACCCCCCCGCCTGCGTGCTCAGAAAGACCATCAGGGCCGAGCCCACCCAGACCAGGGACACCATCAGGGCGCAGCACAGGGTAAACCAGAGAAGGCCCCGGTAGTACCACTCCAGGCCGGGCTCCCGGACCAGCTCGATCGCACTCTCCGGCCCGCAGATCTTCCGAGTGGAATAGGATCGATAGAGCTGCGCCAGGGCCGGCTCATCCAGCCTCTCTTCGGCCTGGGCGCCCCCGTCCGAGCCCTCCATGGCCGGCAGCCGGATTCCCACGGCGCTCAATCGCTCATCTTGTCCCAAGGGCGTATTCAGGATGCAGTAGAAGCGCTGCAGGCGTGTCTGCGACTCGGGCCTCGTCAGCCGGCTGACCAGGTACATGGTCAAGGCGGCCGCCCCGATCGGGGGAAAGACGCTCATCGGCACCTTGGTGCTGGGCGGCCCGTCATGGAAGATCTGCACGATCCAGAGCAGGCCGATTCCCACCGCCAGCGCGGACCAGACCCCACGCCGATTGGCTCCTCTCCAGGCGATCCCGAAAAACAGGGGGATGCCCAGGAATCCCTGGAGCGGCGCCAGGAACTCGACGATCTCCTTGAGCGTGGAGAACTGCAGGGTAATCAGGTAGGCCAGCAGGACGGCCACGACCCCTCCCACCCGGGCCCAGCGGAGGTAGAATGCCTGGCTGCGACCCGGAAACCAGCGCTTCTTGAACAGATAGTCCACCGTCATGGCCGAACTGGCGGTGGCCACGGTGTCCACCGTGGACATCAGGGCGGCGAAGAAGCTGGCCACCAGCAACCCCAGCAGGCCGGCGGGAACGATCTCCTTCATCACGATCCCCCAGACCAGCTCGGTATCCTGGGGCATCGGCTGGGTGTGAAGCCCGGGCTTGTAGATGGCGAACATGATTCCGTAGACGGCAAACAGCACCGTCATGATTCGCTTCCAGATGTGGCTCCATGCGCACTGGGTGGCCGCCCGCTCGTTCCTTCCCACCACCATGAAGCTGAACAGAATCGGTGTGGCCACCGCTCCCAGCCCGCCCAGGATCAGGGCCAGCACGTAAGTCAGCGGAATTTCCTCCGAGAAGAGCGACCAGCGTTCCGGCGCGACGTTCACCAGCCCCTGGAACCCGCCCACTTCCCCCCAGAGGAAGGGCAGCAGCAGGAAGCAGAAGACCGTCAGCGACAGGACCCCCTGGAACAGATCGGTCAGCAGCGATGACATCAGGCCGCCCGATCCCACGTAGAGGGCCACCACCAGGCAGGCCGCCAGCAGGGTGATCTCCACCGACCAATCCGTCAGCCCGGCAATGGTCTTGGCCACCGCCAGAGCGAAGGTGCCGATGACAAACAGACTGAGGACGCTCCCCATGATGGCGATGCAGCTGGCCACCCCCGGGCCGAAGCGCATCTCGAAGACCTCGGCCAGATTGAACACCCGCACACGCTTGTAGATGGGGGCGAAGATGTAATAGACGATCAGGCCGACGCCTCCGGCAAACCAGAGCCAAACGCCCGAAAGCCCGCTGCGGTAGGCTGCACCCCCTACCACCACCGCCTCCGCGCCGCCGACCGAAGAAGCAAAAACGTAGATGAAAGCCACCAGGGAACCCCACTTGCCCCCCGCGGTGAAGAAGTCGCGAAGGTTCCTGGTCTTTCTCCTGCCGACCACTACTCCCAGAAAGGTCACCACCAGGAAGTAGACTGCCAGGACGGCCAGGTCGAGTGGATGAAGGGTCGAGAACATGGGCGGTCATTCTATCACCCTGACTGCATCCGTATTGCCGCCGCCCGGCCTCGGTGTTAGGCTTTCCCGTAAAAGACCCACTGGCGCCGAAAAACGGACTGCGACGCTGCAACCGCGAAAGGGGACTCCATGCAACGCCGGGAATTTCTTTACCTGGGTCCGCTGGCTCTCGGCCTCAGCCGCTGCCGGTCCGGCGATCCTCCCAGTGCTTCGCTCCCGCCCATTCCGGAGCCCCATTTCCCCAATCGTGTCTTCCGGTTCGTGTGGCGCAACTGGGAGCTGGCCAACACCTCCCGGATCGCTCGGGTGCTGGATACCAGCGAAGCCAACGTGCTGGCCCTGGGCGAAGCGATGGGCCTTCCTCCGAAGCGCCGTTTGAGTCCCGATCAGCTCAGGCGGCTTCACATCACGGTGATCCGCCAGAACTGGCACCTGATCCCTCGCCATCAACTCATCCGGCTCCTGGACTGGGACCCTGACAAGTTCGAGTTTGCCCTCAAGGAAGACGACTTCCTGGATATCAAGCTGGGGCCCAAGCCTGACTGTGGAGAGCTCCTCTATCGCAGTCCCACCGCTGAGGAACTGGGCCGGGCCGCTCATATCCGCGAGACCCTGAAGGAAACGCTGGGAAGCCGGCTGCACGAACCCGGTCAGGAGCCCTTCCACTTTGTCCGGGAACTGAGCCTTACCCGGCGGCCCCAACTGCGTGATTCCGCCCGAAGGGCCTCCCGGTCCGAAGTGGACCTCAGCTCCGGCTGGAGCCTGATTCCGCCCTCCCGGCCCAGACTGGCCCAGGTTGCCCGGCGCTTCCAGGATTACCTGGGCGGCTCCATGGGGGCCCGGGTGGAGATCACCCCTGCCCCGCCTTCCCGGCGGAAAACCATTCGGATGGAAGTGAGCCCTGCCGGCGCTGGCGCGACTCGAGGCTTCAACGTCCAGGCGGGTCCTCGGGAGGTGCGTATCAGCGGGCAGGAGGAAGAAGACGTCCGGCAGGGCCTCTACTGGATTCAGGACCGGATGGAGCTTCGAGGCGGACCCTTTGTGCCCAGGGGGAGCTTCCGGCGCGAGACAGCCTGGGACCCCCGCTACCTCTACTCCTACCTGGCACTCTTTGGAGATCCGCTCCTGGAGGAAGATATCGACCCCTTCCCCGGAGCCTACCTGGAAGCGCTTTCCCGGGCCGGCATCAACGGGGTCTGGATGCACTCGCTGCTGAGCACCCTGGCCCCCTCCACCGAGTTTCCGGAATTCGGCAAGGACTGGGAGAAACGGCTGCGACGGCTCAACTCCCTGGTGGAGCACGCCCTCGGGTTCGGCATCCGGATCTATCTCTACCTGAACGAGCCAAGGGCCATGCCGCCATCCTTCTTTGACCGGCATCCCGATATCAAGGGTTCGCCCGATCGGGGTTTTATCGCCATGTGCACCAGCGTCCCCAGAGTGCGCCGCTGGATCGCCGACAGCCTTGCCCATGTCATGCGCCAGGTCCCCGACCTGGGGGGATGGTTCTCCATCACCATGTCGGAAAACCACACCAACTGCTTTTCGCACGGCGGCAGTTGGGGCCGGGAAGCTCCCCAAGCCGACGGGTGCCCCCGCTGTTCCCGACGGAAGAGCTGGGATACCATCGGAGAGCTGATCGGCACCTTTCGGGAAGGGGTTCGGAGAAGCGGCTCCACCGCCGAGGTCATCGCCTGGGACTGGGGCTGGGGAGACGACCTGGCAGCCAAGCTCATTCCCCTGTTACCCAAGGACGTGCGCTTCATGAGCATCAGCGAGTGGGAGCAGCCGGTGTCCAGGGGTGGAGTCGAGACGGAGGTCGGAGAGTATTCGATCTCGGTGGTGGGGCCCGGGCCCCGGGCCAGGCGCAACTGGGCCAGGGCCGACCGGGAGGGAATCCGGACCATGGCCAAGCTGCAGTTCAACAACACCTGGGAGATCTCGGCGGTGCCCTACATTCCCGTGGTGGATCTGATCCTGCAACACTGCGAGCAGCTCTCCAGGGCAGGCATCAGCGGCATCATGCCCTCCTGGACCTGCGGGGGCTATGCCTCGCCCAACCTGGAGGCGGCCAAGGCCTACTATTTCCGGCCGTCAGCAACCAACCGGGACATCCTCACGGAGCTGGCAACCCGGCGCTACGGCCCGGCGGCAGCCCCGCTGATGGTCGAGGCCTGGCGCGAGTTCAGCCAGGCCTTTCAGGAGTTCCCTTACGGGGTCCGCATCTACAACATTCCCACCCAACACGGACCGGCCAACCTGCTGCGCCTCCACCCCACCGGGTACCGCTCCAGCATGATGCTGTTCCCCCAGGATGATTTCCGGAGGTGGTCGGGAGACTACCCCCCTGAGGTCGTGACGCAGCAGTTCCGCAAACTGGCCGCGGGTTGAAGCCGGGGGCTGGCCCGCTTTCGGCAGGGCGCGCAGAAAGTGACCCCGACAAGAAAGGCTTTCGCCGAGATGGATCTGGCGATCGCCCAAACCTGCCGGCACCACTTCCAGAGCACGGCCAACCAGGTAGAGTTTTACCTGTTGAGGGAGAAGCTTCGGCAGAGCCGGGAGGAGAAACCCCCGACTGTCCAGCGCATGATCGAGATCGCGCGGGCGGAAATCGAACTGGCCCGGGCTCAATTCTCCATCGCCCGACGCCACTCCACCATCGCCTTCGAGGCCTCCAACCACTACTACTACCGGCCGCTGGACCTGGCCGAGAAGATCCTGAACTGCCGCCAGGTGATCGACGATCTCTCCCGAGCCTGAGGGCAGTCTACGCCCCGGCGACAAAGGGGGTTCGGGGGAAGCCCATCAGGAGTTCCGGACCGTCTTCGGTCAGATGGAACACGTCGCCCAGCGGCACAAACATCTTGCCGGTTCCGGGCAGGCCGAAGACGGCGTGCATCACGGCGGTCATTCCGGCCTGCATGGGAGCCGGGTTGCTGTCGTCGAAAGGAACGGGCTGCTCGCTGTAATCCATCCCGATTCCGTGTCCGATTCTGCCCCCCAGAAGCTCCAGACCATGGGGCTCCACGTGCTCCCGGATGGTCCGGCCCAAGTCGGCCACGGGCGTGCCCGGCTTCAGAATCTCCTGAGCCCGATCATGGGCTTCTCGCGTCACCCGGCACAACCGGGTGAGGGCGTCGCAGGGCTTCCCCAGGGTTCCGGTGCGGTGCCCGTGGCACCAATAGCCCTGGTAGACGATGTAGGAGCAACTGGCCATGAGGTCGCCGTACTGCAGGATGCGCTCATGGGGCTTGATGTCGAGCCGGGTGTCGTTCCAGTCCGGGGGCGGACCTGAAGCCATCCAGTACTTGGCGTGGTCGGCGCCTTCGCGGCGCGCCACCCGCTCCATCTCGGCCACGATTTCGATGCCGGGGATTCCGGGCCTGGCGACCTCCAGCATGGTTTGAAATCCCAGATCGCTCAACTCGGCCGCCCGCCGCATCAACTGCAGTTCCGCCTCGCTCTTGACGGCCCGCAGCCGGGAAACCACGTCGTCCACCCGATGGAGACGGTCCCCCAATCCGAGCGCCAGTCCCTCGTAGAAGGGAGCCGGCATGGTGCTCACACCGACCACGCCCACTGCTTCCCCTCCCAGGCCGTTTTCTTCCAGGACGGCCAGGGTCTGGCCGGAAAAGTCGCGGGGACCCTGGTCGCCGGTTCCGCCCCGATGGCCCGCCACCGCATTGGGGTCCACGGCCTCCACCAGCCGCATGTCCTCGATCGGAGAGACCTCGGCGGCCTGTTCGAACATGAACTGCATGCCGGCAGCCAGCATCACCGGGTCTCCCCGACGGGGCACCACCACCACGGTTTCCACGATCCGGTCATCGTTGGCCCATCCCGACAGATAGGAGACATGGCCGGTCTGCCCCCATTTGTGCTCGCGGGCCGGGGAATAGGCCAGCAAGGCCCCCAACTGCCGCTCCTCCAGGAACTGTTGCACGCGATGGTAGCGACTCTGAAACTCCTGCTTGGAAATCGCTTGAGATTCCATCCCTGACCTCCCGTTGCTGCCGGACCCGCCGGCAGGAATATTGGCCCGGATCCGCCCCGGGACTTTGACTGAAACAATAGCACCGGGCGAAGAGGATTTCACCTCCGTTTCAGCGGTTTGTCGTGCCTGAAACAAACGGAAAAAAGAGTGATCCACGAAGACACACGAAGGACGACGAAGGGACACGAAAAAAAACTGAAAGAAATCCATCCCTATTCGTGTTCATTTGACAATCGGAGGGTTCTTTTTTGTGCCTTTTGTGGCCATTCCCGGAAAAGATCCCTCTGCCGATTTCTGCAACCGCTTCATTCCAAATAAACAAGCACGTTCCCCATTGCAGTGTCGTGGGTTAGGGGAGAGCTGCGAAGCTGCGGTTGGCGTCGGTTACCCGGCTAAACGCCCCCTACAAGCCATCCTTATAGAGCTGCGAAGCAGCGCCTCAGGGTAGCCCCAGGCGGAAGCCTGGGGTCGTATGGGTTCTGCACCAATCCAGCCGCGAATGCGGCGAATAGAAAGCACCCCTCCGAAAAGCAATGCCTCTCCAAAACAACGCCTCCCTGTAGCCCAGCGGTCGCTTCATCCCGTGACGTCGTCCCAGCAAAGAAGGTCCATCGGTCTTTGGGATGATTCGTGGTTCGCCGCAGGCTCCCGCAGTCGCAGCCGGCCAAAATATTTGCTCGGCCCGTACCAAACTGAACTAGACTGGTCCCGAGGAGGTTCACACCGGATGCCAACGACAACCCTGGAGTGTTCCCGGTCGGAGCTGTGGCAGAGTCAGGGATACCTGACCGGCCTGGAGGTCTTCCCGGAATCCGAGATCGAGGATTACCGGTCGCGGTTCGACGCCCTGGAAGCAGACCAGGGACTGGGAAAAGCCGAAATCGGGCTCAACAATCTGCACTTCACCCACGAGTTTGTCTGGAGGCTCAGCACCCATCCTCCGGTTCTGGAAGCGATCCGTTCGGTCCTCGGCCCCGACGTCCTTCTCCTGGGCAACCATTTTTTCTGCAAGTATCCCTCCGCCTCCCGAGGAGACAAGTTCGTGGCCTGGCACCAGGACGTGACCTACTGGGGACTGGAACCGCCCCAAGCGGTCACCGCCTGGCTGGCCATCGACGACGTGGATGTCGACAACGGCTGCATGCGAGTCATCCCGGGGTCTCACCGCCACGGCATTCTGACCCACGGAACCTCGGCGACAGCCGGCAATCTGCTCAGCATCAACCAGGAAATCCCCGAGGAAAGCTTCGACTCGAGCCAAACGGTGGACCTTGTGCTGAAGGCCGGCCAGATGTCGGTCCACGACGGCATGCTCATCCACGGAAGCAACCCCAACCGCTCCAACCGGCGGCGCTGCGGTCTGGCGATCCGATTCATTTCTACGCGGGTGAGGCAGGTTCGAGCCAATTCGCTGGGAAGACACTACCGGCCGGTCCTGGTCTGCGGGCGGGACGAATTCGGTCACTTCCCCAGGACTCCCGTTCCCTTCCGGCAGGCCGAGGGAAATTGAGCTGAAGAACTGATGACACCCGGCAGCCAAAAAGCCAAACACGCAGCCGATTCCGGCGACTCGGTGGTGGTCCTTTTCAAGGGCGGCCGACTTCCGGCATGGCACGCCCTCTCCCAAGGGGAACAGGATGCCTTCTCACAGGAACATGTCGACCTGATGTTGTCGGTGTCTCGTCGATACGGGCTGATGCACCTGGAAGGTTTCCGACTGCTGGGTCCCCAAGACAACTGGCAACGTTTCTGGGTAATCGAATTTCCTTCCCTGGCGGGCGCCGAAGCCTGGATTCAGGCCGAGATGGCCCCGCCATACGGGCGCTACGGCTACTACGAGTACCATCTCGCGCGGAGGGCTTCCCGGGACGGCTTGATTGTCCGGGCCTCCCGACTTCCGGCGCCAAAATCGCCTGTCGCGGCCGAAAACCCCCGTCACATCCCAACCTTGAAGATAGACTCCAGCAGCTTGGTCGTTCTTACCTTCCGCCGCTGGCTGCCGGGGGCCGCCGAGCTGTCGGCCCAGGAGCCCGGACAGGTTGAGCACACCCGCCGGCTGAAGGCCATCGCCAAACGCCACCGTTTGATGCGGCTGGAGCTGTTCCGGCTCATGGCTCCCCAGGCTGACTGGCATGAGGTGGGACTTATCGAGTTGCCATCTTTTGCCGGAGCCGAGGCCTGGATGGAAGTAGAGACCGCATTCCCCAACAGCAGATTCACGCTTGTGACCCAGCACCTGGCCCGCAAGTGGGCTCCCGCCTACTTCGCCCGGTGGGTATGCGCCGGCGCGTCCGATTAGGTAAGGGTCAACTCACCCGTTCCCAGCGGCTGGGGTCGATGCCCGGGGCCGCCAGGGGCATGTCGGGAGGCTTGTTGCCCCCTCCATAGTTCCAGATTCGGGTGTTGCGGTCGCCCATCACTTCCCGGACGGCCGGCGGGACCCTGGCCAGCTCCTCGGGATCCCAGGGGTCGATCTCGCTCCCGGGGCCGGCCCAGGCGGGGCGGTAGGCGATGGCCAGCATCTCCCGGGCGTAGGCGCCCACGTTGGGAAAGTTCCCGTGGAATACGTTCTGGTTGATGAGAGCGGCCGAGCCTGCCTTGCAGGTGACCATCACCTGCTCGGGATGGTCTTCGTAGCGGAGGTAGGGGTTGCCGTCGTTGTGGAAGCTCAGGTGGGATCGGGGAATCACCTTGAAGGGAGAGACTTCCGGCGTCAGGTCTTCCAGGTAGTAGAGGACCCGCACCAGGCGCGGACAACTCAGGTTGTACCCGAAAATCCTGGAGCCCCAGGGCTGGCCGTCGCTGTGCAGGCTGATCCCGGGGTGGCCCGGCTCGGAACGGTCGTAGCCGTAGCTCATCATGATGATCCGGTCCCCGAAAAGCTCCTTCAGAAAGGCGATGGTGGGCGGATGAGCGATCAACTCGGTAATGGGACCGCCCCAGAACTGCACGCTGGACCGGCCGCGCTGGTGAATGCTGTAGTCCCGGGGTATGGTCTCCATCCTGGCGGTCTCGGCCCTCAAGCGCTCCAGGTGTTCGCCGTCCAGCAGGTCGGGCAGGACCACGTAACCTTCGACCTCCAGATGCCGGATGCGCTGCCCCAGCGTCAGGGCCGACCAGTCGGTATCCACAACCTTGTATTTTCGCGTTGCCATGGGTATCCCCCGGATGTATCGATGTCCGCTCACCCGACCCGGATTCCCGACCGGGTCGTGGACCCATGCTAGCTAAGGCAGCCCGCCACGGTCAAGCGGCGCCGGGCCGGCGAAACGGGGGCTGGTCCCAGGCAGCGCGGGCTCGACAGGCGCCCCGACTTGGGAGATAATCCCGGGCAGGTCCACAGGGGCGTGCGCCTGGACCTGAAGAAAGGCCGTCCGATCATGACAACCCTGAATTTCCGAGCCCGGGTGCCTGTTTTCGACGCCAATATCGGCGTGGGACATCTCCGCAATCGGGCCTCGCCGTTCGAGACATCCGAGCAGCTCCTGCGGGAAATGGACCGGCACGGGGTGGCCCGGGCGCTGATCTACCACCTCCAGGGAGAGGCAATGAGCGCTCTCGAAGGCAATGAGCGGCTGCTGTCCTGGGTGGACGGGCAATCGGCCCTGCACCCCCAATGGGCGGCCGACCCCACGCCCGAGAGCCTGGCCCAGTTGCAGCAGTTGCATCGTCCCGGCCAACTCACCAGCATCCGCCTCCACAACACCCGGGATTGTGGCCTTCCCTTTGCGGATTGGATCTACGGAGACCTGCTGGAATGGCTGGCTGCCGAGCGCATCCCCCTGTGGCTTTCCCTGGCCGACACGCCGGCGGTGGAGGTGCGGGAGACGCTGCGCCGGTTCCCCGACCTGGTCACGGTTTTGCTGGGAGGCCACTATATCCATTCCATGATCGTGGGTCCGCTTCTGCGGCAGTTGCCCCAAGCCCACCTGGAGCTGAGCCGCTACGAGGGACTGGGAAAGATTCCGCCGCTGATTCGGGAATTCGGAATCCGCCGCCTGGTCTACGGTTCGTTCTATCCTCGCTACGCCATGGGGCCGATGCTGTTCTCGCTGCATCACCTGGGCCTGGAGACAGGCGACCTGGAACTGGTCTGTTCCGGGAATCTCGAACGTATCTTGAAGCAAGGGGAGGATCGATGATTGCCGGAACCAGGGTGATCGACTTTCACGGGCACGTCGGCCGCTGGGATGGTGCGGGCATGAGGGACGACCCCGACGAAATGCTTCGAGCCATGGACGCTGTCGGCATCGACCAGAGCTGCCTCTTCAACATCTTTTATCCCGACGGCCGTACCGGCAACGACCTGACCGCGCGCTTCGTGAAGCGCCATCCCGATCGCTTCATCGGCTTCGCCTACGTGTCGCCGCTGATGCCGGACACCATGGCGCCCGAGTTGGAGCGGGCCGTCGACCACCTCGGGATGCGGGCAATCAAGATCTATCCCTCCTACACACCCTTCCCTCTGGACAACCCCGTCTGGGACCCGGTCTACGACTTCGCCCACCGGCGAGGCCTCGTGATCATCACCCACACCGGCATCGAACCCACCACCGCGCCCCGCTTCCTCTCCCAGGTCGCGCCAAGATTCCCCGGGGCGCGCTTCGTGGCCGGTCACGCCGGAAACGTCGAGCCCTTTCGCGCTCAGGCCATCCGGGCGGCCCGGACCTGCCCCAACGTCTTCCTGGAAACCTGCTCTTCCTTCCGCAGTCCGGGAGTGGTGGAAGAACTGGTGCAAAAGGCCGGGGCCGAGCGGGTGCTGTACGGTTCCGACACGCCTCTGATGGATCCGCGATGCCAGATCGGCAAGATCCTGACGGCAGACATCAGCGACCAGGCCAAGCGACTGATCCTGGGAGAGAACGCCTGCCGGCTGCTCGGGATCTGACTTTAGCGGGGCGGACCCGCACACCGACCGGACAGGATCAACGGTCGGGATTGACAAGGAAAAACCCGAAGCGTATAGTGGCCGGTGACTCTGGTGAGGCGAGTGTCTGTTCGGTCTTGAAGCAGCCGCCGCGGTTTGAGGCGGCTTTTTTTTGTCCCGGCACTCGGAGATCCGGGGTATCGACCATCAGGAGAAGGAGTGAGTGAAGGGCTATGTCAGAACGAATTCAGGGAACAGTCAAGTGGTTCAACTCAAGCAAAGGCTACGGTTTCATTTCCCATGACGGCGGCGAGGATGTCTTTGTGCATTACTCGGCCGTGCAGGCGGACGGTTACCGGTCGCTGGACGAGGGACAGCGGGTGGAATTCACCATCGAACGCGGTCCCAAGGGGCTGAAGGCCAGTAACGTTACAGCCGTGCAGTAAACGCTAGGCAATAATATCCTGGACGATGCGGGCGGGAAACTCGTCCGTCAGTCTTTCGCTACGGCCCTCGCGCTCGAAGATCAACTGCCGGTGGTTCATGCCCAGCAGGTGAAGGATGGTGGCGTGCAAGTCGTGCACGCTGACGGGCTTGTCTGCGGCCTTGTAGCCGATGTCGTCGGTGGCGCCGTGGACGGTGCCCCCCTTGACGCCGCCACCGGCCAGCCAGACGCTGAATCCCGAGGGGCCGTGATCGCGGCCCACCTCCCCGCTGGCAGGCTGCTGGGCGATTGGAAGCCGGCCGAATTCTCCTCCCCAGACCACCAGGGTGCGATCCAGCAATCCCCGCAGCTTCAGATCCTTTAGCAGGGCCGCGGCCGGTTTGTCGGTCTTGCCGCAGGCATAACCCAGGTTCTTGACCAGGGCGCTGTGGTTGTCCCAGATCTGGCCTTCAATGTAGATCTGAACCAGGCGGACCCCCCGCTCCACCAGTCTTCGAGCCATCAGGCAGCGCTTGCCGTAGGATGCGGTCAATTCGTCGTTGAGGCCGTACATCTCCTTGGTGGCCTCGGATTCCCCAGACACGTCCAGAGCATCCGAAGCGGCCAGTTGCATGCGGGCCGCCAACTCGTAGCCGGCAATGCGGGCTTCCAGCTCGGCTTCGTCCGGGTGCCGGCTCAAGTGGTTTCGATCCAGGTGCCTGAGCAGCGAGCGGGACAGCTTCACCACCGGATTGGGCCATTCCTCCCTGGGATGCAGGTTGAGTAGCGGCGAACCCTCGGACCGCACCCGGGTCCCCTGGTAGACGGCCGGCAAAAACCCTGCCTGCCAGTTCTGGATGTCGTTGATGGGCAGCCCCTTGGGATCGTCCAGCACCACGTAGGCCGGCAGGTTCCGGTTCTCCGTGCCCAGGCCGTAGACCACCCAGGCGCCCAGCGAAGGCCGACCCGGAAACATGCGCCCCGAGTGCATGACAAACAGCGAGGATTCGTGGGCGATATGGGGCGTGAACATGGAGCGAATCACGGTGATGTCGTCCACCTGCTCCGCCAGGTGAGGCATCACCTCCGACACCTCGATGCCCGATTCACCCCGCTTGGAAAACTTGAACGGGGACGGCATGAGACCGCCGGCTTCCCGCACCGCTCGAATTTCACTGGCCAGGTCACGGCTGGGAGGCTGACCGGCAAATTTCTCCAGGGCGGGTTTGGGATCCAGCAGATCCACCTGGCTGGGCCCTCCGTTCATGAACAACTGAATGACCGAGGTGGCCTTGGGCTCGAAGTGGGGTTGCTGCCTCTGCAAATCGTAGACCTGCCGCGAATCGGCGGCCAGCAGGGAATCGGGTCCCAGCAGGTCCGTCCCCAGCAGGGTGGCCAGGGCGGCTCCCTGAAGGCCGTCTCCCACCTGGGAAAAGAAGGTCCGCCGGTCGATAGGCGCGCCACGACTCCCCGGGGCAGCTTGCCGTTGCTTGAATTTCATCGGACTTGTTCCTCGATTGCTGTTTGTGTCCCGTCTCCCTAATTCACATAGAGAAATTCGGCGGAGTTGAGGAAGGTGTGACACAAGGATGCCAGCGCCAGCCACTCGGCCTTGCTGGCTACCGGCTCCGCCGGGACCTCCACTTCCAGATGCCGCTTCCATTCTCGAGTCAACTGGCGAAGGACTTCCTCGGCCTTGGCGGACTCCTCGCCACTGGGCGGTCGAGTCAGCGCCAGCAGGTAGACCCGCTCGATCTGCCTGGAAGGATCCTCCCCCACGGCGTCGATCACCCGACCGGCCATGTGCCGCGCGCTGAGGCGAACCAGCTCGCTGTTCTCCAGTTGCAGGGCCTGGGATGAGACCGTCGAATGCGGCCGCTTGAGGCAGTTGGGCACCAGCAGCGGTGCATCGAAGGACTCCAGCAGGCTGAGGGGCTGGGAACGCCTCTGCCTCACGTAGATGCTCCTCCGGTAACCCTCCGGACTCTCCTTGGCGATCACCTCTCCGTCGGGCTTGATCTCCAGTTCGTCGGCAGGACCGTAGCGGGCCGGGTCCAGCCGCCCCGAAACCTTGAGAATGGAATCCCTGAGAGCGTCGGCATCCAACCGCCTGAGGGGAAAACGGGACACGAGGCGATTGTCGGGGTCGCTCTCCAGCGAGAGCCGTCCGGCGCTGGATGTCTGCCGGTAGGCCGTGGACGTCATGATCAGGCGGTGCAAGGCCTTGAGGCTCCAACCCCCATCCACGAATTCGCGGGCCAGCCAATCCAGCAGCCCGGGATGGGATGGCTGCGCACCGGTGCTTCCGAAGTTTCCGGGGGTGCTCACCAGCCCCACGCCGAAGTGATGCTGCCAGATGCGGTTCACCATGACGCGGGCCGTCAGGGGATGGTTGGGTTGAGTCAACCACTTGGCCAGGGCCAGGCGCCGCCCGGTGGTCTCGGTGCTCCAGTCGGGCTTTTCCACCCGGTAGGGCGCAAGCTCTCCGTTGAGCACCGCCGGCACTCCCGGCAGCACTTCATACCCGGGATTGGTGTACTCGCCGCGCCCCAGAATCCGAGTGGGGGTGGGACGACCTCCCATGTCGAATAGCGCCCGGATCCTGGGCTTGTTCTTCAGCTTCTTTTTCTCATCCTTGATCTGCTCCTCGATCTCCTTGGAGGTCTCGGCAAAGTCCTTGAACTTCTGAAGGATTTCGGTCTCGCTTACCTGAAGGGTCTCCGCAAACTTGCCCAAGAGATACTTCTGAACCGGGGTGCGTTCCTCGGGCTTGGCCTGCGAGGCCTCCGTCAAGTCCTGCCGCAGGGACTCGGGCAGGACCGCCGTCTTTTCCTCGAGGAGCTGTTTGCGCAGGGGACGGGCTTTCTCCTCCAGTTGCCGTTCCAGTTCCGCGATCTTGCGCTTGAAGGGAGCGTTGTACTCCTCCACTTCCCGCAGTTCGCCGTCGGAAGGCAGCGGCAACAGGCGGGTGTTGGTCTCGTTGCAGTCGGCTCCCACGCCGATGCAGCCCATGCTGGGCGACAGCCAGTCGTAGGGGTCGTAGGCCGTCCTCAGGATGGCGCTCAGCCGATAGTAGTCCCGTTGAGACAGCGGATCGAATTTGTGGTCGTGGCAGCGGGCGCAAGCCAGCGTCAGCCCCATGGTGGAGGAGCTGAGGATTTCAATCTGGGTGGCCACCACGTCCAGGCGTTCCGGCAGGTTGTTCTGCTCGGTGCTGTAGGTCGAGTCCGGCCCCATTCGCAGAAAGCCGGTGGCCACCAGCAGGTCCAACTGATCGGGGCTGTAGCTCTCCACGGCCTTGTAGTCGAAGAGTTCGTCCCCGGCTATCTGTTCGATCAGAAACCGGTCGTAGGGCTTGTCCGCATTCAGCGACCGTATGACGTAATCGCGGTAACGGAAGGCGTGGGGGCGGAATTCGTCGGAGGAAACCCCTCCTTCGGAATCGGCATAGCCCACGGCGTCCAGCCAGTAGCGGGCCCAGCGCTCGCCGTAGTGGGGAGATTCCAGCAGACGGTCCACCAGGCGTTCGTAAGCCCGGGGGTCGGAATCGGCCAGGTAGGATCGAATCTCTTCGGGGGAAGGGGGAAGGCCCGCCAGGTCGAGGTAGGCCCGCCGCATCAAGGCGAGGCGTTCGGCCGGCGGGGAAAAGCCCAGGCCCTCGGCCTCCAATCGAGCCAACAGAAAGGCGTCCACGGGGTTGCGGATGCGATCCTTCTCCGTCACTCCGGGTTCGACCGGCCGGCGAGGCGATTGAAAAGACCAGAATTGACGGTCCTTGGAGCCCGCCGATGAAGCCCTGCCCGGGTCGGCTTCGGGAGGCTTTTCGGGATCGGGCGGGGCGCCGGCGGCAATCCAGGCCTGCACCTTGTCGAACTCGTCCGAGGTCAGGCCGCGCACCGAGAACTGTTCCTGCAGGTGGGGCGGAGGCATCTCCTGAGCGCGGATGCGCTTGACCAGCAGGCTTTCCTCCGGTTTGCCGGGAACGATGGCGGGACCCGACTTTCCCCCCTTCAACAGTCCTTTCCTGGTCCTCAGGTCCAGACCTGCCTCCTGGCGCCTGCGGCCGTGGCAAGGCAGGCACTTGGCTCCCAGAACGGCAGCCATCACTTCCCGCTCACGCACGGGCGGCGCGGCCGCGGGAACGGGGGTATCGGCGGTTTTCCCGGGCATCCCGGCTTCAATCCAGCGCCGAACCACCTCGATGGACTCAGCCCCCAGCGGCGGAGATCCCATGGGCATGCCGCCGGAGTTGATCAGCACCAGCAGCCGGCTCTCCAGAGGCTGGTGGGCCATAACCACCGCACCCGAGTCTCCGCCGGCCAGAACGCTTTCCAGGGTCTCCAGCGACAATCCCCCTTGACGCGCCTGCTCGCTGTGACACTGCAGGCAGTGCTGCTGGAAGATGGGCAGGACGTCGCCGTCGAAGCTGGGAGGACGGGCATCTTGAGCAGGCAGCGACAGGACCCGCATGCCGGTCAACGCGAGGATGAGCCATCCCTGTCTCAATCCGGAGCGGCGCTTCCGGGTGATCCCGGCTCTCTGCCGTTGTCCCGCCTTCTGCCCTGTACCTTGCACGATGAGATCCTTTGAGGTGCGATTATATCACCCCGAAGCCTCTGATGCGGCGCCCGCATTCGGCCCTTGGTGTATGATCTTCGGGCGTGCTTCCCGAAGGCATCCGGTTCCGCAAGACCCATGGCCGCCGATGTGAAAACCCGCCTGCAGGAACTCTTCCGGCAGTGGTCCGGTGAACCCGCCGAGGGAATATTCCCGGTCTCCGCCGATGGATCGATCCGCCGGTACTTCCGTATCACCGGCCGGGAGCGGACGGTCATCGGCGCCTTCAACCCCGACCGCAAGGAAAACCGGGCCTTCCTGAACCTCTCCGCGCACTTTCGCCGCCACGGGCTGCCGGTGCCCGAAATCTACGCCTCCGACCCGGACCGCCACATCTACCTGCAGCAGGACCTGGGTGACGTGACCCTCTTTTCCCTGGTCTCGACCCGGGGCCGGGAGGAGGGATTCTCCGATCGCCTGATCGGACTCTACCGGCAGGCCCTGGAGACGCTGGCCCGCTTCCAGATCGTCGGCGGCCGGGGTCTCGACTACTCGGTGTGCTACCCGAGAGCCTGCCTCGACCGGCAGTCGATGCGCTGGGACCTGAACTACTTCAAGTACCACTTTCTGAAGCTGGTGGATATCCCCTTCGAGGAACAGGCGCTGGAGGATGACTTCGACACCCTGATCGAATTCCTGATGGACACCGACACCAGCCACTTCCTCTACCGCGACTTCCAGTCCCGCAATCTCATGTGGTTTCAGGAGCGGCTCTACGGCATCGACTACCAGGGGGGACGAAAGGGGGCGCTGCAGTACGACGTGGCCTCACTGCTGCTGGACGGCAAGGCGGACCTGTCCTGGTCCCTGAGGAATCAGTTGCTGGACCACTACCTCGGGGTGGCCGGCAATCTGACCTCCCTCCAACCGGAAGTCTTCCTGCGCTTCTACCGGCCCTACGCCCTGTTGCGCCTGATGCAGGCCTTGGGCGCCTACGGCTACCGGGGGCTCCATCAGGGCAAGAGCCACTTCGTGGCCAGCATTCCCTATGGCCTGCGTACCCTGGAAGGACTCCTGGCTCAAGGTTCCCTGCCCGTCCGGCTCCCGGAGCTGTCGAAGGTGTGGCGGCGCATGATCCGGTACGAACCCCTCTACCGGAAAGAAGAGAAACGAGAGCCGGGACTCACCGTTCACGTCAAGAGCTTTTCCTACAAGCAGGGCCTTCCACGGGACCGGACCGGCCATGGGGGAGGATTCGTGTTCGACTGCCGCATCCTGCCCAACCCCGGCCGCATTGCGGCCTACGCCCCACTCACCGGCAGGGACCGGGAGGTCGGTCGTTTCCTGGAAGAAGACCGGGAGGTGCAGCGCTTCCTGAGTCAGGCCGGGACGCTGGTGAACCAGGCGGTGAGTCACCACCTGGGGCGGAACTTCAGCGATCTGACGGTGGCCTTCGGCTGCACCGGCGGGCGCCACCGGTCGGTGTTCTGCGCCGAGCGGCTGGCTGCCCACCTCCGATCCCGGAAGGATCTGCGAGTCGATCTTCACCACCGGGAGCTGGAATTCCTGCCATGAAAGCCATGATCCTGGCGGCGGGACGGGGAACCCGGCTGGGCCCGCTGGGCCGGCACACGCCGAAGGCGCTGGTGGAAATCCAGGGGATCCCCCTGCTGGCCGGAGTCATCTCTCGATTGGCCCAACAGGGCTTCAGGGAGATCATCGTCAACACCCACCACCTGGCCGACCAGGTGGCTGAATTTCTGACCCGTTACCGCCGGAGTCACCGCCTGGCCGGGCTCACCCTGGCGGTCTCTCGGGAAGAAAACCTGCTGGACACCGGCGGGGGCGTGCAACGAGCCCGCTGGTTCTTCGATGACGGGGAACCGTTTCTGGTCTACAACGTGGACGTGCTCAGCGATCTGCACCTGGGGCGGCTGTTGCAGGCCCACCTCGATTCCGATGCCCTGGCGACCCTGGCGGTCCACCAACGCAAGAGCTCCCGGCGCCTGCTCTTCGACTCCCGCGGCAGCCTGTGCGGCTGGCAGTCACTCGCCACCGGGCAAGAGCGCATGGCCCGATCCCCGGACGGTCCCCTCACGCCCCTGTCCTTCATGGGTATCCAGGTAATCTCCCCTGCCCTGCTGGACAGCCTCACTCTTTCCCCACCCTTTTCGCTGGTGGACGCTTACCTGCAAGCGGCGAGCCAGGGTCTGCCAGTGCGGGCACACCGCGCCGATGAGGCCAGGTGGGCGGACCTGGGCAGCCTGGAACGGCTAAAGCAGGCCGGGGAACTGTTCGATCCGGCCTTCTTCGCCTCGCTGAGAAAGGGCCCCTGAGGTCCCCCGGCTGCTCAGTTCATGGCCGCCCCGCCATCCACGTGAATGGTCTGGCCGGTGATATTGCGGGCTTCCTCCGAGGCCAGGAAGGCCGCCAGGTTGCCGATGTCCTCGGGTGACTGCTCGCGCTGGAGGGGCGTGCTCTTGTGGAACCAGGCTTCAAACAGCTCGCGGGGCTCCATGCCCGCAAAGGAGGGCTCTCCGGCCGCCACCAGGGGCGCCAGGCGCTTCCAGAAGTGTCCCCAGACCATTCCCGGGCAGATGGCGTTGACGTTGATGTTGTAGGGCGCCAAGTCCTTGGCCACGATGCGGGTAAGGGTGAGCATGGCGTTCTTGCCGGCGGCGTAGGCCGGCACGATCTGGGGATCGCGCTTGGCGGCGATCGAGGAGATGTTGATGATCTTTCCGGAGCGGCGCTCCATCATGTGGGGAGCCACCGCCTTGCAGAGGAAGAAGGGTCCCTTGACGTTAATGGTGTAGTTGTCGTCCCACTCTTCCTCGGTCTGATTGGTGAAGGGCAACCCAAGCCGCTCGCCGAAGTGGCCGGCATTGTTGACCAGGATGTCAATGCAGCCGAACTCCTTCAAGGATGCCTGAACAAGGTCCCGACAGTCCTTTTCCGCAGTGATGTCGACCTGAACCGCCAGAGACCGCCGGCCCGTCCCTCGGATCTCTTCGGCCCGCTTTTCCGCGGCCTCCAGGACAATATCGGCGACCACGATGTGGGCCCCCTCTCGAGCCAGGCAGTGGGAGATGCCGCCGCCGACAGCCCCGCCACCACCGGTGACGATGGCGACCCGATCCGGTATGCGCATGGAAATTCCCTTTCGATCAGACGGCTGGTGTCAGCTTGCTGCCTTCCGTCCCGGAGTATACCCGCACTCCCGGTAAATCGGTCAGGCTTTTGACGAACTCCGAACACGGCACGCAGGTCAGTCAGCCCCCTGTCCTGGCGTGCGGATCCTGCGAGAGCGAAATAACGGATCCTTCCGGCCTGTCGCGAGCAGGTACCATGTCCCGCTATGGGGGTTGGCTGCATTGGGGAACGGCAGGCCGCCCGGGACTGTCGTCTGCATCGCCCAGAGCCTTCCGGCAGTCCTGAACGCCCCCTCTGCAAAAAAAATTGTAATCAATCGCCGTTTCGACTGTTTATAGGGGTAAGGGAAAATTTCTTTCCAATCCAAACCTCCAACCGAGGAGGACGTGATGGATATCTTCGGAAGAAACTGGATGACGCCGGTTTTTCACCTTGTGTTCGCTGCGTTCGGTCTGACGGGCTGGATCTTCGGGGTGTCCCACATCCTGTCCTGGCAGGTCCCGGAAGGCAGCCGACCCAGACCCGTGGCGACGGTCGAGGACCTGAACCTGGCGCTGGTTTCAGGCAGCAACGACGAGCTGAAGGAGGTTCTCGACTCCGGCATCGATCCCGATGCGGCGGACTTTTTCGGGAACACGCCGCTGAGGTCAATCATCGAGCAATCCGGCAGGGTCCCGGCCTCCCAGGGGCAAGTGGAAACCCTGCTGGCTGCCGGGGCGGATCCCAACCTGCCGGATGAATACGGGGACACGCCGCTTCATGCGGCTGCCTATGGAGCCCCTGGAGCCCTGATCAGTGTCTTGCTCCAGGCAGGGGGCAACCCGAACCTGCCGAACGATGTCGGGGTGACGGCCTACGAGACGGCCTTGAAGCACGGCAACCACGGGGCCGTTTCGGCCATCGAACAGGCGTCAACGTTCCGGCATCCCGATCGGGAAAGGCTGAGGGTGTGGGGAGCCTTTTACCTGAAACTCCAGGCCTTTCTCGAAAAGGGGATGCCCGCGGGTCCGAAGCGGGATGAGGGCTTGAGGGAAATCAACACGTTCCTGGTTGAGAAGGGGCTGCTGGCGCCGGAGGACAAGGCGCGATTCGATGCTGAAACCATTGCCACCGTCAATTACTGCTGCGGTATGACAGGAGACTGGGGAACGGAAGCCGCGTCCGGTTGGTAGGGATCCGCCATGGGGTGCCGGCAGGCCCGGGAGAAATGCCGGGCCAGGCTCCCCTGTTCCTCTTGATCGTGTACCCTGGAGACTGCCATTCACCCTCCAGGACCCCAAGGAGGATGACATGCGGACAAGAAACTTCTTTCTGGGTGCGGTCATTGGCTCGCTGCTTGGCGTTGCCGCCTTCAGTGAGCCGGCTCTGTTTCAAACTCCTGCGATCTCCGATCCAGAGCCCGCGGACCGGCAATCGGGAATAATCCGGGGACAGGTCTTCGCCGCTGACGGGGAGCACCCCCTGGTAAGGGCGCGTGTGACGCTCCATTCGACGGGCGGGCGAGGAGAGCGTGTCACTCGGACCGTTCGGACCGATAGCCGGGGGGAATACGAAATCAGGAACCTTGAGGAGGGCGAGTACACTCTGCGCGCGAGCCGCAACGGTTACCTCAGCCGATCCTACAGTCGGGAGAAACCCTCCCAATCGGGAAGGCGGCGCAGATCGCTCCCTCTTTCGCTGGCGCCGGGCCAGGTCCTCGACGGCATTGACTTCCCATTGATTCAAGGCGGCGTGGTGGAAGGGACCGTGGTGGATCCGTACAACGAACCCCGCTCGCGGGTCTCGGTAACGTTGAGCGCATACAGGAGCTATGGCGGTGAGCGCGAGCTGGTACCGGCGGGTCGTGCCAGAACCGATGACCGGGGGCGATTCCGCCTCTTCGACATTCGGCCGGGAAGCTACTACTTGAGCGCGGTGCCTCGCCCTCTCGACCATCGAGAGGAAGAAGCGGATCGGTCGTTTCCTCCCGTCTACTACCCTGGAGTGCTGAATCCCCAGGAGGCGGCCAAAGTGGAGGTAGCGGCCGGGGAAGAGGTCGGAGGGTTCTACTTCACCTTGATCGAAGTCCGCAGCTACGGTATCAGCGGCCGGGTGCTCACTCCTGAGGGCAGGCCGGCTCGCTCGGTCTGGATCAGATCGAGAAGGGAATCGGACGAATTCCTCGTTTCCGGGATGGAACCCAGCGTGGACTCGGATCGGCAGGGAGAATTCAAGGTTAAGGGCCTTCTTCCCGGAAGACATCGTGTGACGGCCCGTTCGGAAGGAAACGAGGATCTACGGATGGCCAGCGCGATTGTAGACGTTACCGACCAGGATATCGAGGGCTTGACCTTGGTGCTGGCGGCAGGTGCGGAGATCACCGGCAGGATTGTCACCGATCGGGAGGAGGCCGATTTGGATTGGCGCCGGATCTGGTTGTATATGGAGCCGATCGGCAGCTCTTCGAGGTATGCCGGCGGGGGAGACTCTCAGGTTGAAGAGGATTTCACCTTCAAGATCAAGGACGTGCCGGAGGCCACCTATCGCTTGGTCGTCAGGCTCCCCTCGTGGGGGAATCGTTATGTCGAGTCCATCCGCATCCGGACCGAGGAACTCACTGAACGGCCCATAGAGGTCAGATCCGGCGACCGGCTGGACGGGGTGGAGATTCTCGTTTCCTCCGAGGGAGCTCAAATCGGCGGCGTCGTTGAAAAAGAGGAAGGCCGGGAAGTCGCCCAGGCGGCGACCGTTCTGGTCTTTGCCGCCGACTCCGATTACTGGGGGCCCCACTCACGCTTCACCAGGAGGACTCGAACCGACCAGCGCGGGCAGTTTTCTCTCAAGGGCCTGGTCCCGGCACGGTACCTGGTGTGCGCCGTAACCGATCTCGAATACGGGCTCGAGAGCAACCTCGACTACCTGAGAAGCCTGGAAAGGGATGCGGAGCGGATCGATCTATCCCGGGGGCAGAGGTTGGAGAAAAACCTGGTGGCGTTGCCGGCGCCGAAAGTGCATTAATCGCAATCAGCGGGCCGTCATGCGGCTTTGCAAAGTGCTCCGTGGCATTGGGCCTCCCTGCAGGAGGTCTGCGGGCGGCTCGTAGCGGGACAAGAGAGCCGATCGGCGCGATATGACTCGATCGGACCGGAAATACAAGCTTGAGACGGATCCGGGAACCCGTTGTCTTTTGGGTCCGAATCGGGAGAAAATGCCGGGAACGGTTCATTTTTCAGGATCCGAAATGAGCGAAAGCGGCCGCTCATTTCCCTTCACTTGGAAACCGCCGGAGAGACCATGGGCCGACCAGGCAGCGCCAAGTCCGCAAAAGAGACCCGCAGCAAGCGCGGCCGCCGACTCTCCCTGATCGACACCGACGTTCACAACCAGCCCCGCAGCTGGGACGATCTCAAGCCCTATCTGCCCGCCGGCATGCGCGAGCGCGGATTCCCCATTCCGGACACGGCCGGCACCGGTTACGCCAATCCGATCGGGGTGCTGCGGCGCGATGCCTTTCCCCCCAGGGGCGGGCCTCCCGGCTCCTGCTACCGGACGATGCGCAAGCAACTGCTGGACGCCTACGATATCGACTACGCCATCCTGACGGGCGCCGAGATCGTGGGCATCGGCACCTCGGCCGACTACTACTACGCCCCAGTGATGGCTGCAGCCTACAACGACTGGCTGATCGAGGCCTGGCTCGGAGAGGACCCGCGCCTTTTCGGCTCCCTGGTGATCGCACCCCAGAACCCGGCCGCGGCGGCCCGGGAAATCCGCCGCCTGGGCGGACACCCGCGCATCAAGCAGACGATCATGACGTCGGCCTCGCGCATCCCCTACGGGAATCCCTTCTACCACCCCATCTACGAGGCCGCCCGGGAATGCAGCTTGCCGGTGGCGATCCATCCCGGCCACGAGGGATCGGGGATCTCCGGGCCGCCCACCTCGGCCGGGTACCCATCCAGCTACTTCGAAAAACACACCAACATCAGCCAAAGCTACATGGCCCAACTGGTCAGCCTGGTATCGGAAGGGGTATTCGAGAAGTTTCCCGGGCTCAAATTCGTCTGCATCGAAGGGGGCTTCGGCTGGGTCCCCCACTTGATGTGGCGCTTCGACAAGAACTACAAGGCCTTGCGGATCCAAACTCCCTGGTTGAAGCGCCTGCCCAGCGAGACCATTCTCGAGCACGTGCGCTTCACCAGCCAGCCCATCGAAGAGCCCCCCAGGACCTCGCAGTTGCTGGAGCTGTTCGAGATGATGCGGGCCGACCGTGTCCTCATGTTCGCCAGCGACTACCCGCACTGGGACTTCGATTCTCCTTTCGCGGCCTTTCCCAAGGTCCCCAAGGAACTGGGTGAACGCATTTTCTGGCGAAACGCCCAGGAACTCTACGGCTTGGAAAACCAGGTGCCGGAGCTGGAGGAACGGAGGAATGGCTAAGCGGTACAGGGTTTGCACCACCGAGGAGCTGCAGCCGGGAGAGCGAAAGATCGTGGATGCCGGCGGGCGTTCCATCGGAGTCTTCAACGTCGCGGGCAGCTACCACGCCCTGCTGAACCTCTGTCCTCACCAGAGAGGTCCCCTCTGCCTGGGGCAAGTGACCGGCACCATGCTGCCCTCCGCGGTCGGAGAGTTCCGCTACGGCCTCGAGGGCCGGATCATCCGCTGTCCCTGGCACGGGTGGGAGTTCGACCTGACAACCGGCAAGTCGGTCCACAAGCCGGACCGGGTGAAGCTGAAGGTCTTTCCGGTAACGGTGGAACCCGCCTGTTCAGGATCCCGGGTGGAGAATGAGCCCAGAGTGGAGACGTTTCCGGTGACGGTGGAACGTCGATGGATCGTTCTGCACGTCTGAGAGGTGGCCTTCACACCAGCGTTTTCAGGTAGGTAATGCCCTGCCGGACCGATTCGTCGTACTCCTCGGCGCTGATCACGCCCGACCCGTGGTCCTGCAGGAATTTCAGCATGTCGGCGGAAACCTCTCCCGACCCGGTCTCCTTCCGGACTCCCAGGGGGGTTCGATCAACGGGATTCACAAACTCCTGGGTGAGATAGGAGTCGTACCCCACCTCGCGCAGGGTCCGGATCACCGCTTCCCAGTCGTAGCTTCCCTGTCCCGGCGGCCGCCGGTTGTTGTCGGCAACGTGGAAATCGATCAGGCGCGTGCCCACGTTGCGTATGGCCTGCAGGGGATCGACTTCCTCGATGTTCATGTGGAAGGCATCCAGGGCCACACCCACTTCCGGCCCCACCTCGTCGGCCAACGCCAGGGCCTGATCGTGGCGGTTGATGAAGTGGGTCTCGAACCGGTTCAGGGCCTCGACGCCGACGCGAATATCGCGCGCGGCCGCATATTCGGCAATCCGGCGGACTCCTTCGATCCCCCATTCCCACTCCTGGTCCGGACCGGCCACCCGTGCGAGCCGGTTGCACTCGCTGGGGAAGATCACGAAAATCGACCCGCCAAGCTCATGCACCATGCGCACACAGGCCTGCATGTACTTCACCGTTTCGGCCCGGACCGATGCCTCCTCGGATACCAGGTCCCGCCCCGGCATCATGATGCTGTGCGAGCCCCAGCAAGCCAACTGGTACTTTTCCAGCAATCGGGCGACCTGGCTTGTATCATATTGGGTCGGTTCTCCACTGATCTCGATCCCGTCGTAACCGAGTCGGTGGAGGCGCTCGATAGTGGTTTCAATGGGTTCCTGGCGCATCCAGTTGTGCATGGCGAATTTCATGGCAGGGTTCCTTTCGCGAACGGACTAGCTGGAACTGCATTATCTCAATAGCGGACGGCCGCCCGCAAGGAACACTCCCGGCAGGAGTCCGCGGGCGGCCGTTTCCGAACCTCAACAACGGATCCTTCCTTGAGCAACCATCAACCCTCCATTGTGGTGGTGGGCGCCGGGTTCGCCGGAGCGGCCACGGCCTTTCACCTGACCCGCATGGGCATGGAACGGGTCACCATCCTGGAGCAGGAGGACGTTGCCGGGATGCATGCCTCGGGAAGAAACGCGGCCATGGTCCGCCAGGTGGTGCCCCATGAATCCATTGCCGCCCTGGCCCGGGGGGGAGCAGCCTTCCTACGCCACTTGCCCCCGGATTGGCCGCTCGAAACCCGCTTCGAACAAAATGGCTCCTTCCTGCTGGCCTCGGCCGGGGACTCGGCCAGGCTGCAGCAGGACGGCGCCCGCAGTTGCGAACGCGGGGTGCCTGCGGAATGGTGGCCCATCGAACGCATTGTCGAGGCCGTGCCGGTCCTGGAGGGTTCTCCGGCCGCAGGAGGCTTGTGGTGTCCCACCGACGGCGTGGTCGACATCCACAGCCTTCTGCACGGTTATCTGAAGGCGGCAGCCTCGGCCGGAGCCCGGTTGAGAACTTCGAGCGCGCTGCGCCGGGTTGTGATCCGCCAGGGCAGGATTTGCGCCGTCCAAACCGGATCCGAAGAAATAGCAGCCGATGTGGTGGTCAACGCGGCCGGCGCCTGGGCCCGACAGATCGGCCAGTTGGCCGGAGCATCCCCGATCCCGCTGGTCCCGTACAGCCGCCATCTGTTCGTGACCAGGCCGCTCGACTGGGTCGAGCCTCGATGGCCCATTGTCTGGGACCTCAGTCAGGACCTCTACTTTCGCCCCGAATCGGGCGGCCTCCTGCTCTGCCCGTGCGACGAAGCAGCTCAAGAACCCGGAACGGCGGCCGACGATCCGGCGGCCCTGCAAATGCTGGCCGACAAGGTGACCCGCTGCTACCCCCGGCTGGCCGACCTGCCCATTCGGCGATCCTGGGCCGGACTCAGAACCCTGGCTCCCGACGGTCGATTGGTGGTGGGATGGGATGCTTCCGTGGAGGGGTTCTTCTGGCTGGCCGGACTGGCGGGGCACGGCGTGGCCGCCAGCTATTCGGTGGGACTTCTGGCCGCCAGCCTGGTCGTGCAGGAGTCTCCCGGCGCGGCCCCCGCCGAGTTTTCTCCGGGCCGGTTCCTCTGAGGGGCGGAGGAGCCGTGCCCGTCATTCCCGACGCTACCTCAAGTCGAGGCTGACCTTCACCACCTCCGAGTTCTCGGTGACGGTGAACTTCGAGCGCTCCCATTTGGGAGGGCCGAATCTGATGGGCGGGTTGTTGGATATTCCCCAGGGCTCCTTCGGCAGACCCAGCCAGTTGTAGGTCATGAATCCGTCCCCGTCGAAGTCCTGCAGCACCTGAACCGCGTAATCGCCCGGGGCCACATCCTTGAACGTGAACTGAACCGACTCGCCCAGCGACTTGACGATGCCTTTCTTCAAGGGTGTCTTCAACTTCTTCCGCAGCAGAAACTGTGCCTTGTTGACCAGCGCAATATGCACCCGGCCCTTTCCGGGCCTGACCTTGTTGATGGTGACAGCCACGCCGGAGGCCGCAAACAAGGGACTTGCACTGGACAAGACAAGCGGGGCAAAGACCCCTGCAACGAGCATGAAGCGCCTCGCGACTTTCGACCGGCCACTCATCATTCTCCGCTCTCCTCTATCCACTCTTCACTCTCCACTCTCCAATGCCGCGGCGTGGCGGCCCGCCTTGGGATCGCCGGCCACCAGGACCGTTCCCTCCTCAGGGTCCACCTGAAGCATGACCGGACTGGCCACCCGCTCCACGAACTGCAGGCGGTGACCGCGGCTCTTGAGATCGTCGGCGACCGCCTCGTCGGTGCCCTCATAGAGGCTCAGGCTTCCCAATTGGGGATCGGGCTGGCTGAAGGATCCCGTGTGATGAGCGGTGGCGAAGCGTGGAACGGTGACGGCCCGAGCCGGCTCCATCCCGAACTCGATGGCGTCGAGCAGCAGTTGAAGGCTCACCTGGTCCTGATGGTCCCCCCCGGCCACGCTGATGGCGATGACCGGCTTGCCCTGCTTGAGAACGATGGTGGGCGTCAATGTAATACGGGGCCGTTTGCCGGGAGCCACCACGTTGGGATGGCCCTCCCAGGTGTTCAGACTGACCAGGCGGGTCCCGTGGGTGACACCGGTGCCGCCACCCTCGTCGACGACACTGCCCCAGCCGCTGGGGGTGGCCGCCACCACGTTGCCCCAGCGGTCGGCCACCACGCAGGTGGTGGTATCGCTGGACTCGCCGGCACTGCGCGGCGCCCGCTTGCTGGACACCTGGACGGGGCGCATGCCGTAGGGATCTCCCGGGCGGACCTCGAGCGAGGCCTTGGCGAGGTCGATCAGCGGACGGCGCAAAAGGGTGTAGGGATCCGACAGGAGGCTGTCCAGGGGCACCTCCACAAAACGCGGATCGCCGTAGTAGAGATCACGGTCGGCCAGCGCCAGCTTCATGGCCTCGGTAACCACATGAATGTAGTCGGCGGAAAGGTGACCCATTCCCCTCAGGTCGTACCCCTCCAGCAATCGCAGGGTTTGGGAGAGATAGGGGCCCTGGGTCCAGGCCCCGGCCTTGCAGACGGTATAGCCCCGATAGTCGACGGTGACCGGCTCTTCCACCCAGGTCCGGTGGGCAGCCAGATCCTCCTTCCGCAGGAGACCGCCATGCTTCCGGTACCAGGCGTCCAGCTCTTCGGCGATGTCTCCCCGGTAGAAGCGGTCGGACACGGCGCGCAGCCCCTGCATCCGCCCGCCCTCGGCCCGGCTTTCGGCCTCGACCAGGCGCCGCAGCGTTCCGGCCAGTTTCGGGTGCCAGGATTCCTCGCCGGCGTCCAGGATCTCCAGCACGGGCCGGGCGGCCTGGGCAAAGGTTCGGGTGCCGTACCGCTCCAGCGCGGTCACGCACAAGTCGATGACCGCCGGGACCGCCGCAGCCTGGAGGTTGTTGGGATCCCCTCCCTCCGGGATCCCGCCGATCTTGCTGAAATGCTCCAGCGTCGCCAGCTTGGGGGCCGCTCCCTGACCCGAGAGCACCTCCACGGCTTCACGCCGGGTGTCGTAAATGAGAAACGGGACCTCTCCACCGATGCAATATTGCCCGTAGTCGGTCACGCTGAGCGCCAGGATGACAGACACCGCGGCATCGGCCGCGTTGCCACCCTCACGCAGAATTTCGATCCCGGCGGCCACGGCGCGGCTGTCGCCGGCGGCCACCGCCCCGACCCCACCCGAAGCGTTCCAGTTCATTTCAGTATCCGGTGGTTCTTCCGATCCCTTCGGAAACCAGGCGACGGCCAACGCCAGGGCGACGCCCACCAAGCCAATCCATCCCAACTTCATCAGGACCTCCCTGTGAACCCGGCCGCACCAAGAGCTCGCGGGAACCGCTGCTCCAAGCACGCGCTCACGGACTCGGCCAGGGAAATTGAGCTAGATTTTTATCACAACTGCGGCCGATAGCAAATGGTCCGACGGGGATTGCGGCGGGGCCCGGCGCGGCCGGCAGTCCGGGGAGCCGTCGCCTGGCGGGCGCCCGACTTGTGTCGGGTCGAACACAGGCAGTTCGGCCGGGGAGCAAACCGCGGGGCGGCCCCGAATTGAGTGGGCCCAAGCCCGGCCGCAAAGGTGTACAATGCGGCCATCTTCAGCGAAAGGAGAATCGCCATGAGCCACAAGGGGCTCCCGACCGCAGCACTGATTGCCACCGTCATCGTTCTGGCTTCCTGCAGCCAGGTACAGCTTCCCCAATCGAACCATTCCTTTCCCGAGGGCCTGTGGCCCCAGTGGCGGGGACCCGAAAGAACCGGTCTATCCACCGAAACCGGATTGCTGCGGGAGTGGCCGGCCGGCGGCCCCGCTCTGGTCTGGTCCACTTCCGACCTGGGAGAAGGCTACGGCACCGTCTCCATTCAGGGAGGCCGGATCTTCGTCCAGGGCACCCGCGAAAACGACAGCACCCTGTTTTGCCTCGAGGAAAGCAGCGGCCGGACCCTTTGGACAAAATCCCTGGGGGAACGATTGGACCATGGCCGCGGACCGGGTCCGCGGGGAACTCCCACCATTCACGAGGACCGCATTTACGTGCTGACCGAAAACGGCGACCTGGCCTGCCTGCAGGCCGACGACGGCCGGACGCTGTGGCACCGCAACATCCTCAAGGATTTCAAGGGCGAGAATCCCAAGTGGCACATCAGCGAGTCGCCTTTGGTGGACGGCGAGCGGCTGATCGTGATGCCCGGCGGGGATCGGGCCAGCCTGGTGGCCCTGAACAAGGACACCGGAGAAACCATCTGGACCAGCAAGGAGCTCAGCGACCGGGCCGGATACTCCTCCTGCGTGGTGGCTGAAGTCCAGGGCATTCGCACCCTGCTGGCCTTTACCGCCGCCGCGGCCGTGGGACTGAGGGCCGAGGACGGCCAACTGTTGTGGCGCTACGAGCCGGTGGCCAACCGCACCGCCAACGTCACCACCCCGATCGTCTACCAGGACCAGGCCTTCTACAGCTCCGACTACGGCACCGGATGCGCCCTGCTTCAACTCAAGGCCGACAACGGGTCCATGGAGGCCGAGGAGGTCTACTTCAACCGCGACATGAGAAACCACCACGGAGGGGTCGTCCTGATCGACGGCTACCTCTACGGGTTCTCGGCCGCCATCCTCACCTGCATGGAATTCGAAACCGGGAAGGTGATGTGGAAGGACCGGAGCGTGGGCAAGGGATCGCTCACCTATGCCGACGGTCACCTCTACCTGTTCAGCGAAAAGAACGTGGTCGGCCTGGCCGAAGCCACCACCGAAGGGTACCGGGAGAAGGGCCGCTTCGAAGTGGCCGACCAGGGATGGCCCACCTGGGCCCACCCGGTGGTCAGCGGCGGCAGACTCTACATCCGCAACCAGGGCATCCTCAACTGCTACGACATCCGCGCAAGCAAGAACGGCGGGGCGCCACCGAGCCTGGAGTACTGAGGGGCGTTGGCTATACCGAATGCCACCGAGGCCGGAGCCACGAGGCTGCGCGAGCAATTAGAAGCGATATTGGCGAAGGCGTTGTCGCGATAGATGAATGGGAAACGTTCAACCAGCCGGAGCCTGCACGGCAGGAGGTACTCCTGCTGATTTTTCCTCTATCCCATCGTATGTTCAGGCATGGTGTGTGTATCAATGGTATTGAAAATCAA
>VXMN01000047.1 GCA_009841055.1 Acidobacteriota bacterium | reverse complement strand
TTGTGAGTGATGCGGGTGGCTCTCCGGGGGGCGCGTGTGGTTCCGCGCCACCCAAGCCGCTAATGGGGCGAATAGAAAACACCCGTCCCCGAACGCAAGCCCTCCGAAAAAGAGCAGGAGACGCCTCGTTACCCCCCACCGGCTCAACTGCGGGTGGGGCCGACAGGCTGCGGCGTGCCGGCCGTGCTAGAATTCCGGTCTGTAGGGTGGGCCGCCCCAAACCTCCGAGCGGCCTTCGGCGGCCGCAGGTATTTTGGTGCGCCCGGGCCTCCAAAACGACATGCTGTACGCATCGATCCAAACACTCTCCACTCTCCACTCCCCACTCTCTACTCTGCTGCGGTTCGGCTTAGCCTTGCCGGCGCTGTATCTTCTTGGCTTTCCTGGCGATGCCGTTCCGGCGGACCCGGCCGTGCCCTTCAGCGACCGGACCCGGGCGATGGGCATCGACTTTCGGCACCAGAACGGCGCTTCGGCGCAGAAGCACCTGGTGGAGACCATGGGATCGGGCTGCGCCCTGCTGGACTACGACGGCGACGGCAGGCTGGACGTACTGCTGATCAACGGCGGACGCACGCCCGATTCTCCGCCGTTCGAGCCGAGATCCCACGCGCTCTATCGCAACCTGGGCGGCGGGCGCCTGCAGGAGGTGACCGCGGAAGCCGGCCTGGAGCCGACCGCCGATTACGGCATGGGGGTCGCCGTGGGTGACTACGACAACGACGGGGACCCCGATGTCTACCTCACCAATTTCGGCCCCAACCGGCTCTTTCGCAACAACGGCGACGGCACCTTCAGCGACGTCACCCGCGGGGCGGGCGTGGCCGGCGCCGAATGGAGCAGCGGCGCCGCCTTCTTCGACTACGACGGGGACGGAGCCGCAGACCTCTACGTGGTCAACTACCTGGATGCCGGCTTCGAGCGCAATCCTCCCTGCGAAATGAAGGGAGTCCGGGCCTATTGCCATCCGCGTCATTACGCCGGGGTGGCCGACCGTCTCTACCGGAACCTGGGCGGCGGCCGCTTCCGCGACGTCAGCCGATCCAGCGGAATCCTGAACCCCGAGGGCAAGGGCCTGGGAGTGGTGGCGGCCGACTTCGACCAGGACGGCTGGGTCGACCTCTACGTGGCCAACGACTCCGTCCGCAATTTTTTGTTCAGGAACAACCGGGACGGGACCTTTGCCGACGTCACGCTTCTGTCGGGGACCGGCTACAACAGCCAGGCCCGGGCCGAAGCCGGGATGGGGGTGGATGCGGCCGACTACGACGGAGACCGCCTCCTGGACATTGTCGTGACCAACTACGACCTGGAGACCAACGCCCTCTACCGCTACCAGGGAAACTGGCTGTTCGGGGACGAGCGCTGGAGGTCCGGCCTGGCGCGGAAAGACCGTTTCCTGCTGGGTTTCGGCGCCGGCTTCCTGGACTTCGACAACGACGGAGACCGGGACCTGCTGGTGGTCAACGGACACGTGGTGGACAACATCCAGCGGATCCAGCCCGACCTCTCCCATGCTCAGCCGGACCAGTTGTTCGAAAACCGGGGGGGGCGATTCCTGGAGCACGAGCCCTTCTTCCGCTGGTCGTCGCGGCAGCCGCGGGTAGGGCGGGGCATGGCCCTGGGAGATATCGACAACGACGGCGATATCGACGTCCTCGTCAGCAACTGCGGAGCCCGGCCGGCCCTGCTCGTCAACCGGGTCGGCGCCCGCAAGAACTGGATCCAGCTCCGATTGACCGGCACCGACAGCAGCCGGGACGCCGTCGGGACCCGCTTGACCCTCACCACGGCCGCCGGAAGCCAGACCGACCAGGTCACGGGCGGGGGAAGCTACCTGTCGGCCGGCGATCCGCGCGCTCACTTCGGACTGGGGGAGGTGGCCAGGGTGGAGGAGATCCGGATCCGCTGGCCCAGCGGGAAAGAGGAGGTCCTCAGGGACATTCCCGCCAATCGGATCCTGCAGGTTACCGAGGGGCGCGCCTCCGAATACTCGACCGCCCCCGGTCCCCAACCGGTAAAGGAGTAGCCCGAGCCCGCAATGTTCAGAAGATTTCCGATCCCCGTCCTGTGGAGCTGCCTGGTCGCCGCCCCGATCCTCGACTTTTCTGGAGATCTGCACGCTCAAGCCGGTTCGGGTTCCCGGCGCATGGCTTCCCGGCTGGCCCAACTGGCCCGCAACGCCGACTTCTTTCCGGACCATCCCATGAACACCCGGGCGGTGGCCCTGCTTCGCCGTCGCCTGCAGGCCGTCGAAGATCCCCGCCGGCGGACAAGCCTGCGCCTTCAGGTGGCGCTGAAGCTTGTGAGGAGCGGGCGGAGCCGGGCTGCCATCGAGGAGTTGACGGATCTGCAGGCCTGGGTGGGGCGGCAGCCCTGGCAACTGTCGTGGGAGACCGCTGCCGTGATCCGTGACTTGCTGGCGGTCTCCTTTCTGCGGCTGGGCGAGCAGGATAACTGCATCGCCGCCCACGGAGAACACTCCTGTTTTCTTCCCGTCCGGGAATCCGGCCGGCATCGGTTGCAGCGGGGCTCCCGGGGGGCCATCCCCATCCTGCTCCGGCTTCTGGGAGACGATCACGGCCACCTGGGGTATCGCTGGCTGCTCAACCTGGCCCACATGACCCTGGGGGAGCACCCGGCAAAGGTCCCCCCGCAGTGGGTCATCCCGGCGGACCTCCTGGCCTCCGACTACGATATCGGGCATTTCCGGGAGGTGGCGCCCCGGCTGGGCGTGGACGTCACCGCGCTGTCCGGGGGCAGCATCCTGGAAGACTTCGACGGGGACGGCGCCCTGGACATCATGGCTTCCTCCTGGGGGATGCGGGACCCGCTGCGCTACTTCCGCAACAACGGCGACGGCACCTTCAGCGACCGCACCCGGGCGGCCGGCCTGGAAGGGCAGGTCGGCGGCCTCAACATCACCCAGGCCGATTACGACAACGACGGCCATCCGGACGTGCTGGTGCTGCGGGGGGCCTGGCTGCAGGGCCTGGGAGACCATCCCAACTCCCTGTTGCGCAACAAAGGAGACGGCACCTTCGAAGATGTCACCGAGGCAGCCGGACTGCTCAGCTACCACCCGACCCAGGCGGCCGCCTGGGCGGACTACGCCAGCGACGGCCGGCGCGCCCTGATC
>VXMN01000107.1 GCA_009841055.1 Acidobacteriota bacterium | reverse complement strand
TTTGTCCTGCTCACCAGTTGCTTTGCCTGGTGGGGCCTGGCCAACAACATGACCGATACCCTGCTGGCGGCCTTCAAGCGGATCATGAGCCTGTCGGACTTCCAGACCTCCTGGATACAGATCGCCTTCTACGGCTCCTACTTCTGCCTGGCGCTGCCTGCGGCGCTGTTCGTCAAGAGGTGGACCTACAAGGCCGGGGTGCTCCTGGGACTGGGGCTGTTCGTGTGCGGAGCGCTGCTCTTCTATCCGGCCAGCCAGACCATGAGCTACGCCCATTTCCTGCTGGCCCTCTACATCCTGGCGGGGGGACTGTCCATCCTGGAGACCGCCGTCAATCCCTACATCATCGCCATGGGACCCGAAGAGACCGGTACCCGGCGATTGAATTTCGCCCAGTCCTTCAATCCCATCGGTTCCATCATGGGGGTCTTCCTCAGCAAGTGGTTCATTCTTTCCGAGCTGAACCGGGCCGGCGCCGCGGACCGGGCCGCCATGAACCGGGAGCAACTCGGCCGGATTCAGTCCGAGGAGCTGGCGGCTGTCATGGAGCCCTACGTGGCGGTGGCCCTGTTCCTGACCCTGGTTTGGATCCTCATCGCCGCCACCCGCTGGCCCAGGGCCGCCGACACCGGAGGCGACCTGGAGCTGGCGGCTACGGTGGGAAGGCTGATCCGGGTGTCCCGCTACCGCTGGGGGGTGGTCGCCCAGTTCTTCTACGTGGGCGCCCAGATCGGGGTGTGGTCCTTCACCATTCGCTACGTGATGCAGGAGCTGGGGTTGAACGAGGACCAGGCGGCCAGCTACTACCTGGCGGCGCTGATTCTCTTCACCGTCTCCCGGTTCATCAACACCTGGCTGATGCGCTTCCTGAGTCCGGGAGCCTTGCTGTGCCTGATGTCGCTGATCGCCATGGGCTGCACGCTGGGGGTCATTCTGGCGGGAGGCCCTGCCGGGGTCTATGCCCTGGTGGGGATATCGGGGTGCATGTCCCTGATGTTTCCCACCATTTTCGGCCTGTCGGTGCAGGGGCTCGGCCGCGACACCAAGATCGGTGGAGCCGGGCTGATCATGGCCATCCTGGGCGGAGCCGTCCTGACAGCCCTGCAGGGCCAGGTCTCCGACATGACCGGCAGCATCCGGATTGCCTACGCGGTGCCCATGGCCTGCTTCCTGGTGACGGCCTGGTTCGGCGGAGTGGTCTGCCCCAGGGAATCGCCGTCCACAAGACGATAAGCGGGAAAAGAGCTATCCACGAAAGGGAAAGACGAACCACAAATGGACACGAATGAACACAAATAAACGGCTTGACGAGTTGATCGTTTTGCAAAATTCGCAGCGGGGGTGCAGGGCTGTCTATTCACGTCCTTCCCGCCGCCGATCCCGCTGGTGCAGCGCTGGGGACGTTGTTGAATTACTGGAATAACTTCGATCAGCCACTCCTGAATTGCTTCGATTCAATAACGTCTCCTACCCGCTCTTTACCAGTTATTCCAGCAATTCAACAACGTCCCCTATTCACGCCTTTTTTGCCCTCTCCGGATTCTTTTCGGTCTTTCTTCGTGTGTCTTCGTGGATAACTCTTTTTGCGGCTTGGCTTAGGAACTGGAAGATTGCGGTGCCCGGGTCCGTTTTCCCAGCCCGGTGACGGCTGCGATCAGGCCGAAGGCCAGGAAGCCGCAGGCAGCCACGCTCAGCGCCAGCCGGAAATCGCCGGTAAGGTCGGCCAGCCTGCCGGTTCCCTTGAGAAGCGCGAAGCCGATCAACTCGCTGACCAGCATGCCGCCGGCCACGATGGAGCCGAATTCCGCCATGGACTCCGAGGAGACTTCGCTGACCAGAACCGGGTACTCGGCGGCAAACATCATGCTGGCCAGGGTATAGAGGATGGGCACCGAGACGGCCGGCCCGAACCAGAGGGTCAGGATGATGGTGGTTCCCCCGAGCGGTCCCGCCAGGCACAGGATGCCCCGGTGCCACTTCCCCTCGGGCCAGAAGGACAGCAGGGTCCGGGTGGCGACGTAGGCCAGGCCGTGTCCGGCAACCGCCGTGGCCGGCGGCAGGGGAAGCCGTGTGAACTGGCTGGCCATGAACATGGGCAGAAAAGTGTATAGGGTGGTGTCGGCGGCGGCGTGCAGGGACAGCATCAGCACGATGGCCAGGGAACGAAGACGCAGCAATTGGCTGACCCGGATGCCGTGCGGTTTTTCCAGCTCGGCCCGGGACCCCTTCAGTTTGGCCAGGCTCAGCAATAGGCCGCCCAGCAGGAGCGCCCCTCCGCAGATAACGAACGGGGACTGGAAAATGGTGGCGAAAGCGGCATCCCCGCGCCCGTCCGACCAATTCAACAACTCGTTGGCCAGCAGCGGAGTCAGGATCGAAGGCGCCGCCGACGCCACCAGCATGAGGGAGAAGATGCGCCGCTTGCGATCCGGGAAAAGCGAAATCAGGAATGCCGGGATGGCAATGCCGGAGAGCCCCAGAAAAAAGCCTATGGCCGGCATGGACACCCGGAAGGCCGGCAGAGTTCCTCCGACGCCCAGGATCAGGAAGGCAACTCCGGCTCCCACCGTTGCCAGTTCCGTCACCCGCCGGACCCCCAGGCGGGCCAGCAGCGGGCCAATGGTCAGCAGGGCCGGTATGCGGCCCAGGCCGCGACTGCCGAACAGCGTCCCGAACTGTTCGGCGTTGATGGAGAAGTATTCCCTGATGCGGGTCCCGTAGACCAGAAGCATGGCCTGGCAGGAGGGCAGGGCCACCAGGCCGAGCACGAACAGGGCCAGATTTCGGCGGCGGGAGGCCGCCTTGCCGTTGGCGTGATGGGACGGGAGGCGGTCGCCGTCTGTCATTCTCGGCTCTCCAGGAGGAAAACGATCGAGGAAGGGTTGATTCTCCAGAACCTGGCAGGCGGAGTCAACCGGTTAGCCGAGCCTCCGGCCGGTCCGGGGCGGTTGCGCTCCTTGACTGGAACCCATTTGAGAGTGGTCCACAAATGACATTCACGAAGGGGCGGGAAGAACCACGAATGAGCACGAATTGACGCCAATATTCCAATCGATTTGTTCCATTTTGAACATCGATGCACAGGATGCACAGGATGAACAGGACGTAGGGTTCCGGCAGCGCAAGTCGGCGCCGCGCTGATCCGCTACGGG
>VXMN01000327.1 GCA_009841055.1 Acidobacteriota bacterium | reverse complement strand
CCCCCCCCCCCCCCCCCGCCCCCCCCCCCCCCCCCCCCCCCCCCCCCGCCCCCCGGGCTCGGTTACGTCACTCCGGTCGCGACGACGGCGAAGTGGTTTCCTGACCGCAAGGGGCTGGCAACCGGCATCGTGGTCATGGGCTTCGGCATCGGAGCATTCCTGCTCAGCAAGGTGCTGGCGCCGGTTCTCATGATGTATTTCACCGGAGGCAATCTGGCGCTCCTCTTCACCTGGCTCGGCGCCATTTTCGCCTGCATCCTGATCCCCTCCAGTCTTCTGCTCTCCGATCCACCCGCCCCTGCAGTTCCCGCTTCTGCGAGCGCCGGGGCAAGCGGCGTCGTTCCGGAATCGGAGTCCATCGGGCAGTGCCTCCTCTCGTCCAGGTTCATTGTCATGTGGCTGGTCTTCTTCTTCAACATCTCCGCGGGGATCTCCGTGATCAGCTTCCAGTCCCCCCTGCTGCAGGATGTGTGGGGGCTCTCGGACCCTACCATCGAGCCTGCAATGCTGGTTGCCTACGGCGCTACCTTGATCGCCGTCAGTTCGTTGTGCAACGGGGCGGGACGATTGTTCTGGGGGCTGCTGTCGGATCGCATCGGCCGTATCCGGGTGTTCCGCATCATTCTCGCCAGCCAGATGGTGGTATTCGGCATACTCATGACCGAACGCAACCCGTGGGTCTTCTCGGTGCTCGTCTGCTACATCCTGCTCTGCTTCGGAGGAGGCTTCGCCACCATGCCTTCCTTCATTCTGGATGTTTTCGGGGCCAAGCGCATGTCGGCCATCTACGGGACCATCCTGACAGCCTGGGCGGCGGCGGGGATCTTCGGGCCGCTCTATGTCGGGCACCTCAAGGATAGATATCCCGATCGCGCCGTCATCTATTGCTTCCTGATCGGAGTGGTGATTCTCTGCTTCGGATACATATTCTCCTATCTGTTGAACGATGATCGCATCCGTCTCCGCCGGCCTACCGTGACGGATACATTGCAGCAGCTTGGAATCCCGCTGCCCCAGAGGAATTGACCAGGCGCAGTAGAGTCTTCCCGCTTTGGCAGGCTGCGGCTCCACATTCAGGGGCACTCGGAGCTGGTGGCGCGGCTGGTGGAAGTGGAACGGAGGTATCGCCTCGGGTCCTGAGAGACGGCCGAGTCGGCTGGCAGCCTTGGTTGGGCGTCCAACCGGCGGCGGCCTACTCTTCGTCGGCGGGATCCAGGAAATGGAGCAGTTTGCGGTTGGACGGAGAACATCGGAGCTTGACCAGTGCCTTGGCCTCGATCTGGCGGATGCGCTCACGGGTCAGGGACAGGTTCCTGCCAATTTGCTCCAGCGTGTGGGTGACCCCGTTCTCCAGTCCGAAGCGAAGCCGGATCACCTTTTCTTCCTTTGGATTGAGCGTCTTCAGAGCGCTTTCGGCGGCCTCCTTCAAGTCGCGGTTCTTGAGGAGGTCGTCCGGCGAGGCCGCTTTGTCGTCCTTGATCAGATTTCCCAGCACTGAATCCTCGTTCTGACCGACGGGGGTGTCCAGGGAGATGGGCTGGCGGGCAATCTTGAAGGCCTGGCGAACCTTGCCCACGGGAATGTTGAGGTGGCCGGCTATTTCCTCTGAGCTCGGCTCCCTTCCATACTCCTGCACCAGGGCCCTGGAAGCCCTGATCAGCTTGTTGATGGTCTCGACCATGTGTACGGGGATGCGGATCGTCCGGGCCTGGTCCGCCAGGGCCCGAGTCACCGCTTGCCGAATCCACCAGGTGGCGTAGGTGGAGAACTTGTAGCCGCGCCGGTATTCGAATTTGTCCACCGCCCTCATGAGACCGATGTTGCCCTCCTGAATCAGGTCCAGCATGGGCAGGCCGCGCCCGGAGTATTTCCGTGCGATGGAAGCCACCAGGCGAAGATTGGCTTGAGCCAGGTCCCGCTTGGCCAGAGCCACGTTCTTGCTGTTCCGAGTGAGGACGGCCAGGGTCCGACGCAACCCTTCCCAACCGGTCTTGGAAGGGTTCTTGCCGTCGGCCGAGGTTGTATCGTTGCCGGGAGCCGTCGATTTGGCTCGGTTGGCGGATAGATCCTCGTAATGCTGCCTGAGCCGCCCGATCAGGCGAGCTCGCTCGGAGTCGGTCAGTTTCAGGCGTCGAACCGCTCGGGAGACGAGGATCGTGTGACGGGCAAGCCGATTGCCCAGGCGACGACGTTCTCCGGGTTTGCCCGGGTCGGCCGAATCCAATTGGCGCTGCAACCGTTCCCATTCTTCGGCCAACTCTCCAATGCTTCGAATCCGGACCAACGCGTCCCGAAGCCTCACATCGATCAGGTCACCGTTGGATACCACCACCCGGTTGACGGAACGCTCGCCCCTCTCCAGTTGAGCGCCCAGCCGGAGAATTTCACCCACAACGAAGGGCGACCGGGACAGGGCCTTGGAAATCTTGAGGTTGCCCCGTTCGATGCGTTTGGCCAGGGTGACTTCCCCTTCGCGGGTCAACAACGGAACCGACCGCATCTCCTGATAGTAGAGGCTGACCGGGTCCGTTTCGCTGGCACGGTCCAGAGCGCCGGGCGTCAGGTCCAGTCCGGCGGAATCATCCCGATCCTGAGTTCCGGTTCCTTCGCCTGTTCCAGGGCCACCGGAGTCTTCGTCGTTGGCCTGGCCTCCCAGGGAACCCTGCCGATCCGATTCCTCCCCAAGAAAACGGCTGGTGCCTTCCGGGAGGGCTTCCGCGAGTTCTTCGTCAAGTGTCCCTGGCCGCGGAGCTACCTCGCGCGCATCCGCACTTGGAGTCAGGGTTTGCTCCAACAGCTTGTCTTGTTCGGTACGAGGAATCATGGGTCCGTTTGACTCGCTTGATTGAGAACCGAAGGCGACCCCGAGTGGCTGCCGCCTGGACATGAAGTGCGGAGCTCGATTTGACAGGCCGCCGATGAGTCAGCCCGTAGGAGGCAAGGCAGTGTCAACGCCGGATCGGCTGCGCTGCACCACCAGCCCGCATTTCTCACCAGGCCGCTGAGCATACGTTAGAAAATTGTTCGTCTTTAACATCTTGCAGCGCTTTTTTTCGAGTCTTCAGGGTCCTGACGGTGCTGGGCGTGCCCTGGCTTGCCCTTTTCCCCTCAGCGCATCCATGCTCGCTCCGCAGTATGGCCCAGGAATCGAGTAGC
>VXMN01000102.1 GCA_009841055.1 Acidobacteriota bacterium | reverse complement strand
GGCTCAACCTCGCCGACGAGTTGACAATCCACTACGGGTTGCTTCCGCGAGCCAACCGGGGCCTGTTTGCGATCAATGAGCTCCCCGACCTGGCCGGGAAGATTCAGGTGGGGCTCTTCAACATTCTGCAGGAGGGGGACGTCCAGATCAAAGGCTACCCCGTGCGCTTCGAGCTGGACGTGGTCATGGTATTTACGGCCAATCCCGAGGATTACACCGCCCGCGGAAAAATCATCACTCCCTTGAAGGACCGCATTGGGGCCGAAGTGAGAACCCACTATCCGGTCGCTCTCAAGGAGGGCATCCGGATCACCGAGCAGGAAGCCTGGCTGAACCGGCCGGGGAGCGCAAACCGGTTGCGGATCCCCCGCTTTATCCAGGAAGTGGTCGAGACCATAGCCTTCATGGCCCGCCGGGACAAGAAAGTGGACAAGCGTTCCGGAGTGAGTCAGCGGCTGCCCATCACTGTCCTGGAGAACGTGGTCTCCAATGCCGAGCGCCGCTGCATAGCCGTCGGAGAAAAGAAGGTGGTTCCTCGCATCAGCGACGTCTACGCCGCCCTGCCCTCCATGACCGGCAAGCTGGAACTGGAATACGAGGGGGAGTTGCAGGGGGCCGAGAAGGTAGCCCGGGACCTGATTCGCGGCGCCGCGGGAAAGGTCTTTTCCCGTTACTACGACCCCGCCGACCTCAAGCACATCGTGGACTGGTTCGATCTGGGAGGAGCCCTGAAGCTTTCCGACACCGCCCCGACCGGCGAAACCTTCGAGCAGTTGAACCAGATTCAGGGACTGGTGGAAAAGACAGCCTCCCTGGAGCCGCGCCGAAAGGGACGCAAAGACCAGGCATTCCTGGTTTCCGGCTGCGAGTTCATCCTGGACGGGCTTCACGCCTTGCGCAAAATCGATCGCAACGAGGACAAGGGCTATTTCGCTTCGGAAAAAAAGAGGCCGCAGACCTTCATCGACGACCAGCCCGCCCGGCGGCGGCGATCCTTCAACTGATCATGAAGAGCATTAAATATTCCAAGTACACGGGGGTGGATTGGGACTCCCTGAGCCTGGAGGACCTGCTCAACCACCTCTCCGACTTCCTGCTGCGGAGTGGTTTCTTTCAAGACCCCTACGGCCGGCAGCCCTTTGACCAGGACCACAATCTGCAGAACCTCCACGACGCCATCCTGGAGGCCCTGCTCAACCAGGACATGCTGTCCGAGGAAATGCTGGAAAAGCTGATGGAGGGTTCCGGCGAGGACCTGGAAGCCAGGCTGTCCGAGTTGGTTGAGAAGCTGATCGAACGCCTCGCGGAAGAGGGATACCTCTCCTATTCCGAGGACCGTCGGGCCGAGGGTGGCCGTCCAGGCCCGGGGACGGGCCACGAGAGCGGCCAGTCCGGCCAGGTTCGCTTCGAGCTCACCAACAAGAGCCTCGACTTCCTGGGGTACAGGACCTTGAAGGACCTGCTGGGCTCCCTGGGCCGAAGCCAGTTCGGACGGCACGACACCCGGGAAATGTCCACGGGAATCGAAGCCAGCGGAGCCTCCAGGAACTATGAATTCGGAGACACCCTGAACCTGGACGTCAGCGGCACGCTGCTGCAGGCCGTCCGGCGCGAGGGACTGGGAATGCCCTTGAAGCTGGACTACCCCGACCTGCTGATCCATCAGTCGGAGTACCAGAGCTCATGCGCCACCGTCCTGATGCTGGACTGCAGCCACAGCATGATTCTATACGGGGAAGACCGTTTCACTCCGGCCAAGCGCGTGGCCATGGCGCTGGCCCATCTGATTCGGACCCAGTACCCGGGGGACTCGCTCAACCTGGTCCTGTTCCACGACTCCGCCGAAGAGCTTCCCCTGAGCCAACTGGCCCGGGTCCAGGTGGGACCCTACTACACCAACACCTGCGAGGGGCTGCGCCTGGCCCAGCGCATCCTGGCCCGGCAGCGCAAGGACATGAAGCAGATCGTCATGATCACCGATGGCAAGCCGTCGGCTCTCACCCGCGAAGACGGCAGGATCTACAAGAATTCCTTCGGTCTGGACCCTGTGGTGGTCCGCGAGACCATTCGGGAGGTCGCCGCCTGCCGCAGGTCGGGCATCATGATCAACACCTTCATGCTGGCCAGGGACTACGAACTGGTCAGCTTCGTCAAGAAGGTCACCGAGATCTGCCGCGGCAAGGCCTACTTCACCACTCCCTATACCCTGGGCCAGTACCTGCTGCTGGACTACATGCAGAACAAGGTGAAGACCATCCACTGACTGCCGGCCGGCGGTCAGGCGAAAGCATCTCTCCCATCGCCCTCCTGCATTCGACTGGATTTCGCCGAAACGAACGTGCTATAAGGTCCGTCCAAAGTCCCACCCCCTCGGAGAGGTGCCGGAGTGGCTTATCGGGGCTGCCTGCTAAGCAGTTGTACGGGGTGACCTGTACCGAGGGTTCGAATCCCTCCCTCTCCGCCAGATGTTGTCGTCAATCAATTGAGGTTGCCTGAAGCTTTCCCTCTACCCCGTCTATCGCGGTTCCGCCGCCGTTTTCGAAGTATCGGAAGTCGCCCCTTTCGGCCGGTTCGATCCTACGGCCACATCCCGCTCTGAACCCTTCATGGCCATCACCACCCAAGCCGCCCGGTGGGTACGGGAAATTTTTTTGTTGCAATATACTACTAATGTAGATAAATATATTGATCTTGATTAATTACCACTATTTATCAGTATTTTCTACAGTATATAACAGTGTACCTACTCCATCTAAAGCGAATCTGACCGTTCCGGCGTACCGTTCCATTCATGCTCCAGCGATTACGGAGGAAATCAAGATGGTCGAAGAATCCCTCGCGTTTGTCCCCATGCTTGCCGCAACCCATCGCGACGATTCCGCGGCAGGTGCCTGCTGATCCATAGACATTGCTCGAATCGCCCCGCACCCGGGGGTTTCTGCCGGACCGGCCCAGGAGGCCTGCCCGTTGAGGCGGCCGGCGCGTCATCGCTTCGCTGCCGGCCCCGGCGAAACCGGCCGATTCCTGTTTCGGGCGGCGGCGGCCGGGACCCGCCGCCGTTGGCGGGCAGGATGCGGGCCGCGGTAATGCAAGACGACTGGAATTCGACGCAGCCGCTCCATTGTGCGGCTGCGCATGGCTTTTTTGGTGAGAACTCATTC
>VXMN01000243.1 GCA_009841055.1 Acidobacteriota bacterium | reverse complement strand
CGCTTCACCAGTTAGCCTGGCGCTCGCGGGCGGGACGCCCGCGCTCCCGGGGGGCTTCATCCCATAACGTTGTCGCACCCAAGCAGGTCCATCGGTATTCGTATCTAATTGTGTTCATTGGTGGTTCGTCTTCAAGCACGATTGTTTGCCTTTGGATTTCGCTCCGGCTCCAGATCCGGGTCCGGTTCCTTCCATGGCCTGGAAGCCGCTTGAGGCCCCATCCCAAAAGGGCTATAGTTCTAATTGGTAGTTACTTGCGACGGGTCGTGGCGTGATGCCACGTTTCGGTCAGCGGCTTCGCCTTGCAGCCGGACCGGGACCCGTCCCTTAGGAGCCCGTTGTGAATACGAGTGTCCACACCTCTATCAGGCCTCGCTGGCCGAGGCGGGGACCGGTGCTGCCGGCGCTGTTTCTCCTGACTGTGACGGTCGGCCCATACCAGGCCCCGGCAACCGTCCCTGTCCCGCAGGAAGGCCAGCCGCCCCAGCAGGAACCCGCCGGCGAGAGCCCTCGATTCACCTACCGGGGCGAGCAGGGATGCTTCGACGACGGTGGGGTTCAGGGACTCAATCCCGATTTTCGGGGGGAGTGCGGCGACCTCCGGAAAGCGGACCTGTTCAAGACCGACCTGCAGGGCCGCAACCTCTCCGGCGCCAATCTCTCGGGCGCGACCCTGACCGACGTCAATCTCCAGGGAGCAAAACTCGTTGGAGCCAGGCTCATCGAGGCCACCCTCACCCGAACCGACCTGCGGGAGGCCGACCTGGCCGGCGCCGATCTGACGGCCGTCCACCTGTCGGGAGCCCAGCTTCAGGGAGCCAGACTCAATCGAGCCAACCTGAGCGAGGCCGTCATCCGCAACACCGACCTGCGGGGCGTCGAGTTCGACCAGGCGCTGTTCTCCCGGATGATTCTGTTCGGGGTCAACCTCAGCGGGGTCGACCTGAGCGGGCGGAACTGGGAGGGAGTGGAGGTCTCGTCCTCCAACCTCAGCCGGGCCGTGCTCACCGGACTCAACTTCCGAAACGGATTTTCCGACAAGGTGGACTTCATGCTGGCCGACCTCCGTCAGGCCGACTTCACCAAGGCGGAGGTGTATCGCGGCAACTTCATCGGGGCCAATCTTCAGGAAGCCAAGCTCTCCCGGAGCCTGCTGACTCAAGCCAATCTGACAGAGGCTCGACTGGAGAAGGCCGATCTCAGCCAGGCCGACCTGACCCAGGCCGACCTGAGCGACGCCTCCCTGGCCCAGGCGAACCTGACTAAAGCCACCCTGGACGAGGCGCTACTGACGGGAGCCGATCTGCAGAACGCCGACCTGTCGGGGGCCTCTTTGTCGGGGAGCAATCTCAAGGAGACCGACCTGCGGGGAGCCAACCTGACAGGGGCGGTGGTGGGAGATGAGGGACGGGTCCTGGCCACCGGCAACCCGGACGCCCCCCTGCTGCGGCCCACCGAAGTGGCGGGGGCCACCTGTGATCAGGCAAGCCGGCTCCCGGACAAGTTGCTGTGCAAGAAGCAAGCCGTGGAATTCGTGCCCTCGGCCCGGGTGGTCAAGGTCTCCCGCAAAAAACGCCCCCGGCGCGTCGCCAGTAATGCATCAGACCTTATGAAGCCGGGAACCAGGCCTACCAGCAAGAACTGGCCGCTATTCCTCAAGACCGTTCGCGCCAAGACCTTCGACTATGAGCGCCAACTGCCTGAATTCGTCTGCAACCAGACGACCCGCCGCTACCGCCGGATCGGCCGGGGGGGATGGACCCAGGAGGATTTCCTGGCTCACGAACTCTCCTATCACGACAAGCGGAAGCATTACAGGAACGTGGGGGCCAGCAGCGCGCCCCCCCAGACGGCGGGGGAGTTCGGTCCCGTCATCGCCGAGCTCTTCTCCCCTCAATCCCGAGCCACCCTGGAACTGGAACGCCTGGAGAAGATCAACGGCCGCGAAGTGGCGCGCCTCCGCTTCAGTGTTCCGTCCGAGCATTCCAAGCGAACTCTCCGCGTCAGTGACAAGAAGTCCGTTACCTTCGGGTATGAGGGGCAATGCTGGATCGACCTCAAGGACTTCCAGGTGGTGCGGTTTCGCGCCAAGGAAACCGAGATTCCCAAGGATTCACCCATCAAGGCCTACGAGCTCACCATCGACTACAAGAAGACTGGAGTCGGCAAGCGGTCCTACTACCTTCCGACCAGAATGCAGGAGACGGTGAGAACCAGCTTCATCGGAAACAGGAATCTCGACCTGATTGCTGGGACAGGCGCGGGCCCGGGGGGCTCGGTGCAGGTGCAGTCGAGAAACTTCGACGCTGTCTCCACCAGGTTCGTGACCCTCTTCGGCAAGTACCGGGACTATGCGCAGGGTGCGAAGGCCAATTGACTCTCTCCCCCGCCGGTGACGGCGGGGTTAACCCGACTGATCCGCAACCACTCTCCTGGCTGGACATCCCTGCCGCAAGAAGCCGCGTTGCACCGCCTCATCCCGCATTGCGGTGGCCAAGGCTTCGTTCACGGCCAACTTGCCGGAGGTCCATTGTCTCCGGTCGTCTTACCCAATCGGGACGACTTGGGGTTCCTGCACTCCTGACTGGGCGGCTGCGTCCTGGAAAAGCTCGACGATTGTCGGGTGGCAGGTGAAGACCAGCACCTGGTTGGTCCGGGACAACTCCGCGAAGGCGCGGGCGGCCCGCAGTCCCCGTTCGGGATCGAAGTTCACCAGCGCCTCGTCCACGATCACCGGAAGCGGCTCTGATCGCTGGCCCAAATCCTGGATAAGTCCGAACCTGAGCGACAGGAACAACTGCTCCCGGGTGCCCCGGCTGAGCTGGCTGGGCTGTTTGGGGACGCCTGAGGAATCAGTAACCTGTATCTCCGAACTGTCGAGCGGAGAAAACACCGCCTGGTAACGCCCGTCGGTGATGTTGCGGAAGAACTCTTCGGAGTGGCGTACCACGTCGGGCTGGCGTTCCTTCTCGAACTTGCCTTGCGCCTCCTTGAGAAGGTTCTCGGCGATGGTGCGAACGGCCCACTCCCGCGCATGGCCACGCATCTCCTCCAACCAACGCTGGCGCTCCGCCCGCAGCCTCGATGATTCCTCCTCACCGGTCAGGTTCTTGAGGTCTTTTTGAATCGATCCCTGCCTGTTGGACAACTCCCTTATCTCCAGGTCGGCATTGTCACTTTCTTCCTGGGCCAAGCTCGCCTGGTCGCGGATAGTCTGAAAATCCGTGTCGCCGAGTTGCTTCTTCAGGGCATCGAGCGGCTCTCCGGGGCCGCTGAGGCGCTGCAGTCGACTGTGGGCTTCGCGCCGTTTCTCTTCCAGGTCCATTCGCCGACGCACGATCTCTGCCCGCGTGCGAAAGTCCTCGGCATCTGCCGTGCCACCCGCATGGAGCAGACCCTCCATCTCCTTCTCGATCTTCCGTAGATCACTCGCACGCGTCTTCAACTGGTGCTGCGCGTTCATCAATGCGGTCTCCGCGTTCGTCCGGTCGTTGACCTTCCCATTGACCTCGTCGTGCAACTCGATCAGCCTGTGGGCCGCGGCGGCGACGGTATTCGAATCATTTCTGTCGAAGGGAACGCCAAAGTCCGAGGCCAGAGGCGCAGCTTTTGCAACGTATTCGTCGATGTCGTATTGAATGGCGTCGATACGCTCTCGATGGCTTCGCAGACTGCCAAGTTGATTGCGTCCGAGTTCGACCTTGCCTTGAAGCACATCCACGGTCTCCGGCTGGAATTTCTCCAGCAGACCTCGGTCTGCAAGCCATTGCCGCCATGATCTCTGAACGGACTCGAGTGAGAGCTCCGCCTCTTCGACGTCTTTCTTGCACTTCTCCACCCTGCCGTGCCGCTGCTTGGCCAACTCCTGCGCACGTTCCAGTTCTCTGGCGAGACGGGCAAATTCCGTATCAGCGCCCGCAGATGGCCGGCCGGTTGCGAACAGGTATGCGGCCACCCCTGCGAGCGCGAGGCCGGCGGCAACACCCAAGAAGAGAGCAGACCCGCCAAGTACCATCCCCAGGGCCAACAACGTGAGACCGGCGGCAACGCATACAGCCGGAAGCACCTTGCTGCCATTCTTGCGACCGACCGGCTTTCCGGCGGCCTCGATTTCCCGCTTGGCCCTGCCCTCAGCCTCGGCGGCTTCCTCCAACAAGTTCACATGCTGAGTGAGTGTGGATTTGCTGAGGCCAAGTATCTGCTCGGCCCCTTGCAGACGTTCCCGGTACTGCGAGACATCCTCGCGGACGGCCATGGACAGATCGAAATTCTCCAGGCGGGCTTCGTCCCACTCAGCACCCAGGTCCTTTAGCGTCGCGGCCAACGATCTCTCATGATCTTTGAGTTCAGTAATGCGCTTTGGCAAGTCGCGGACGGAGTTGACGAAGGAGGTGCGACCCTGGCCCAGTTCCCGAATCTCGGTCGAATGGGTGAGGATGGCCTCATGCCCAACGGGAGCCTCCGCCTTGGCTGTGGCTCCCTCAACCAACTCGCTAGCGGACTTGTATTCCCCCTGCGCAGTACTGATCCTCTCCTCCAGTGTTTCCAGTCGACTGATGCCATCGACGGGAAAGTCTTCTATGAACGGCAACCGGGACAGTTCCCGTTCGGCATCGTTCAGGTCGTTCCAGTCCTCCCAGGCGCTCTCCAACCGTTTCTGTTGATTAAGCTCCAACTGATGCTTCCGGCGGAGGCCGCTCAGTCGTTCGAGCTCCTCCTCGACCTCCTTGAGTTGAGACGTGAGGTCGGAGTAGGCCGAAGCGTTGTTGGCAACTTCAGCGAGCTGGGAGTCGACCTTGCCGAGTTCACCGCCTGCCCCGGCGATCTTGTGTCTGCTACCACCCTTGAGGAACAGGGCCTGCTTGGCGGACCCAAGCGCATTCCTTGCTGCGGGCAGCTTGGTCGCACCCATGCCCACACTGTAAATCTGCACGTTGACGCTGTCATCTTTCAGCAGAGCCTCGTCGTGGAGCTCGTCGAGGGTGAAGGTAAAGACGTTCTTGAAGACTTCCCTGGAGTGTTGGCCCAGCAGACGTGACAAGTCGCCCTCAGGGAGCGGCCCGCCGGATGCGGCAGTCAGCCGCACCGGCCCACCGCCCGCCCCCTGGAATCGCTGAACGGTAACGGTTTCCCCCTTGTCGCTGACGATGGTGAGGTTGCCCCCGTGCCGGCCACCAGCCAGCGGCGGGTAGTCGTTATAGCCGGATGGAGCCCTGCCCCTGGCCGTGCGAAATCCGAACAGCACCCTTCGAATGAACTCCAGCAGGGTGCTCTTGCCCGCCTCGTTGGGACCGAGAAAGACGGTGACGGGCCGTTCGAACGGACCGAAGGCTCCCTTGTAGAATCGCCCGAAGCCGTCGATGTGCAGACTCGAAATCTTCATCGGTCCTCGTCCTCGACCAGCATGTCCACGGCCATGGCCTCAGCCTCATCGACCAACACGGTAAGTTCCTCCTCGTCTGGGGCAAACCTGGACAAATATCGTCTAAAGCGGTGATGCTGGTAGAGGTCGGAAAGCCCGCCGCCAAGCCGTGCCATAAGCTCCGGATCAGTCTTCGCCCTATCCGCCGTCCGTAGCACCTCCGCCAGAAAATCGGATCCCTTCAGCCTGGCTTCGCGGTCGAACGGAGATGCGCTCGCGTCCTCGATGCGTTCGCACCAGGCGAACGGCGACCGTTCGGCCCATTCCCGGTTGATTTCTTCGACCAGATCCTCAATCGTGTTCGGCCTGCGCAGAGTTCGGTTCAACTCACCGCGCCCGGTGAGCGTCATGCGGACGACGACCGACCGGCCATCGGCCCCGTCCAGCACACCCTGCATCCGTTCGTGCAGTGCGTCCAACAGTTCCTGTTCCGTTCGGAACGCTCCGATATCCGAATCAAGCCGTGCCCAGCGGACGGTGTCCATGGGCCGGAAGTCGAGACCGACGTTTCCCCCGTCGTCCACTTCGACCAGATACACGCCCCGGGGCCCGGACTCGTTCGGATGCCTCCCCTGCGGGTTCCCGGGATAGACGACCGCCGGCTCCCGCTCACTTGGAACCTGACGGGTGTGCACGTGGCCGAGCGCCCAGTAGTCAATGCCGGATGCTGCAAGGTCGTCGAGCGAGCAGGGGGCGTATGGCGCATGGTTGGGGTCATTGCTGACGTTGGCGTGCAGCAACCCAATGGAGAACGGGCTGGGTTCGACCCTGCCGAGGCGGCGGGCCAAGTTCTCAGCGACGTCGCGCTTCGGGTAACTGATGCCGTGTATGACTACGCCGTTTGCATCATCTGACACCGGCACGGCTTCCCATTCGGGGCCGAAGCAGTGACAGCCGGCCGGATAATTCAGCCGCGCTTCCCAGCCGTCCGACGGGTCGTGGTTGCCGTGGCAGACGAACGACCGAACGCCCTTGGCGTCCAACTTTTTCAGACCCTCGACGAACTTGAGCTGAGCCCGCAGGCTGCGGTCAGCCCCGTCGTACACGTCCCCTGCGACCAGCAGCGCGTCCACCTCTTCGGAAATGCACAGATTGACGATGTTGTCGTACGCTTCAAAGGTGGCGCTATACAGCCTGTCGGCCACGTTTTCGGGCGCGGCGGCCTTCAGACCGGTGAAGGGGCTGTCCAGGTGGAGGTCGGCGGAATGTACGAAGCGAATCCGCATCGTTTTTCTCCATATGCGCGTCCCGATGGGGCCGCCAGTATAGCAAAGGGCGCCTGGCTGCACCCGCCGGAGAAACGAAGCGGAGAAACGGTCCTCAAGCGAGGTTGCGTCGCCCCACGCCGGACGCTTAAGATAGCACCAACGGAGGCCGGAGCCCATGATACCCGGTCTTGCTCGAAGGCCTCCTCAGGGCAATTCCTGGCCCAGGCCGGCCGTTCATGCCGCCATGGCAAGGACGGCCTGATGGAACGGCGCCCCCACATTACCGGCCCGTGCGCAAGCCGGAGCACCAGTTACCCGCTATGGATGAACTGCAAGGAAGGGTGGCCATCGTCACCGGGGCGGCCTCCGGAATCGGCCGCGGCGTGGCCGAACTCTTCGCCCGGGAAGGGGCGGCCGGACTGGCGCTGGCCGACATTCAAGCGCCCCCCCTGCAAAATCTGGCTTCGGATCTGAGGAAACGCCCCGGCTGCGACCTGCTGGTTTCGGAGACCGACGTTTCCGACCCTGGCCAGGTGGACCGCATGGTTCAGGCGACCGCGGACCGGTTCGGCCGGATCGATATCCTGGTCAACAATGCCGGCATCTGCCCCATGGTCCCCTGGGACCGCACCACCCTGGAGAGCTGGAATCGAATGCTCTCGGTCAACCTGACCAGCGCCTTCCTCTGCAGCAAGGCGGTGCTGCCGCACATGAAAAAACGGAAGTTCGGCCGTCTGGTCCACATCTCCTCGGTGGGAGCTTTCGTGGGCAGCGTCACCGGCCATGTCGGCTACGGGGTGAGCAAGGCGGGCGTCATCGCGCTCTCCAAGTACCTGGCCAAGCAGTTTTCCGGCGACGGCATCCTCTCAAACGCCATTGCGCCGGGAAGCATCGACACTCCTCTTGCCGAAGCCTTCGGGGAGGCGAACCTGCAACGGTACGTGGAGGCTTCGCTGGTGAAGCGCCAGGGAACCCCCCGGGAAATCGCCGAGGCGGTCCTGTTCCTGGCCGGTCCCCGCTCGAGCTACGTGACGGGCTCGACCATGCATGTGAACGGAGGCTCGCTTCTGATCTGACGTCCGGCCGGAGGGCGGCGGAAGGACTCAAGGGGCCATCGGTCCCGGTCCCGCCAGCTTCCCCCGGCTTTCCACAAGAGAGGCATCCCCAATGGCACAAAATCCGGATTGGGTCCTGGACCCGAAGCACTTCCCCGTCTGGCAGGCTCCCGATGGCTCCCGCCGGGTCAATCTGCTGGTTAGCCCCGAAACCTGCGGCGCCGGCGACATCTCTGCCGGGCTTTTCTGGCTGCACCCGGGGCATGAGACCCAGGCCGACATCCACCCCGAGTCGGCCGAAATCTACTACGTGGTGAGCGGGCGGGGAAGACTGGTGATGGACGGTCGGGAATTCAGGGTGGAGAAGGGCATGACCGTCTACATTCCGGCCGGAGTGGAGCACCAGTCCTTCAACGACGGCCACCAAGACCTCTGCTACTTCTACGCCTTCGCTCCGCCTCCCCCGGGTCCCAGCAAGCAGGAGGACCAGGGCTGGAACCGGATCGCTTTTCGGTAGCGGGATTCTGCGGAATCGGTATGGCTTTCCGATTTTTCGGGGGAATCAAGGCGGGCCCGGCACTCACCCGAAGGTCACGGGGAGGCGCTCCAGGCCGCGAAAGACCGTATTCTTCCAGACCAGCTCGTCGGTCGCCAGCTCCAGGTTGGGCAAGCGACGCAGCAGCGCATTGATGGCGATGGGCGCTTCCAGACGGGCCAGCGGAGCTCCCACGCAGAAGTGCGGACCCTGACCGAAGGAGACGTGTCTATTGGGGTGCCGCTCGATATCGAACGAGTCCGGGTTCGGGAATACGTCCGGGTCCCGGTTGGCCGCACCCAGCATCTGCACCACCAGTTGACCCTTCTCGACGAGGTGGCCGTCCAACTCCACCGCCTCGGTGGCGAGGCGGCGGTTGCGCTGGAACGGTCCCTCGTAGCGCAGCATCTCTTCCACCGCCGTCCCGGCCTTGTCCGGATCGACTCTCAGCTTCCTCATCTGTTCCGGGTGTTGGATCAAAGCCAGCACTCCGCTGGAGATCAGGTAGGTGGTGGTCTCGTGCCCGCCGATCAGCAAGGTCACGCAGGTCGAAACGAGCTCCTCTTCGGTCAGCCGTTCCCCTTCCTCTTCGGCAGCCACCAGGGCGCTGATGAGATCCTCCCGAGGCTCCAGGCGGCGACGCTTGAAGGTCGATCGAAAGTAGTCCTGCAGGGCCAGCAGCGCCTCCTGGGATGACAAGAGCACTTCGGGCACCGGCTTGGGGGTGGCCATGAACTCGATAATCTTCCCCGACCAGCGCTTGAGCTTGCCGTGGTCGGCCGCCGGAACGCCCAGCAGCCTGGCAATGACCGTGACCGGCAAGGGGTAGGAAAAGTCCCAGATGATGTCCATCCTGCCCCGAGGTCGCACCTCGTCGATCAACCTCTCCACAATCTCTGCCACGTAGCCGGCCATGGCGGCGATGGTGCCGGGCAGGAAAGCCTTGTGCACCAGCTTGCGCATACGGGTGTGATCGGGTGGGTCGACGTTGATGAGGCCCTGGGAATAGTGGCGCACCAGGGGCTGGACCTGTTCCCGAACGGCTTGCGGGATCTCCATGGTGGCGGTGAGCCTGCCGACGCTGGTGAAGCGCCTGGGATTTTGCAGGGTGCTGACAATCTCCCGGTAGCGAGTGAGGATCCAGCACCCCCAGAGATCGCTCCAGTAGATGGGAGCTTCGCGACGCAACAGGTGGTAGGTGGGATAGGGACTCTGCTCGAATTCGGGGGAAGTGAGGAGATGGTCGAACTCGGCCATGGGCGGTCTCTCTATAAGGGATGGCTCCGGTAGCCCGCCGGGAACCCGTGGTGTCGCCGACAAGTCTCGTCAGAACGGGCGGAAGCGGCCCATCTTCGGAATTCTAGCATGGGAGTTCCCGAGGCAGCTTGGACGCGGGAACGTCGGCTTCGACCGGATCTCTTGGTCGAAACGGTTTTGACCGAGGCGTCGGATCCCTGCCGTGCCGTGCGGATCATTCCAGGAATAACAGCTGATTCTCAACGAAATCGTTAATAAAGACGAACCACGAATGAACACGAATAGACACGAATCCAGATGGACCTCCTTCAACGACAAGCGGCACCCAAGTGCTTCTGCAACGGTGTTGACTTGGTATGACTTGGCGTCACTCGCAGACAACTCCATCAATATCGGATTCATACCACCAGACCGACAACTCATCTATCTGTTAATTGGTGTTCATTCGTGTCCATTCGTGGTTCGTCGTTCCCCTTCATGGGTCCCTTTCACCCGAATCTGGATCAGTCAATCAGCCAGGCGTATAATCAGACCCGCAGCCGACGGAATTCTTGACGAACCCGAAGTGAACCATAGGGGTAAACAGCCCGCTGGTTTACCCTGAGAACCCTTCCATGGAATCGACACTGTTTCCCACCACCGTGATCGGCAGCCTGCCCCGTCCGGCCTGGGTGCTGGATCTCATCCTGGACCGCAAGGCCGGCCATGTCTCGGAAGAGGAGGCCGAGCCTCTGCTGGACCGGGCCATCGAGTCCTCCATCGCCCTTCAGGAAAGGGCCGGGCTGGAAGAGATCACCGACGGCGAGTGGCGCCGGGAGAGCTACGTCAAGGTATTTGCCGAACGGGTGCGAGGCTTCAAGGCCGACCTTCACGACAGCGGCATGCCCTATCCGGCCGTGGTCGCTCCCATCGAGTACTATCGCCCCCTGGTGCTGCACGAGCTCCGCTTTCTGCGGGCCCGAACCCGGCGGCGGGTCAAGGTCACGCTTCCCGCTCCCTATATCATCGGAAGGCGCATGTGGCACGCCGACCACTCCCGCAAGGCCTACCCCACTCGGGAAGGGCTGATGGAGGACTGCGTTCCGATCCTGCGCCGGGAGATCGAAGCCCTCCGCGAGGCCGGGGCCGATACCGTCCAGTTGGACGAGCCCTGGCTGTCCACCATGGTGGACCCCGCCTTCCGCCGTCGCGAGGGAATCGACAACCCCTCCTACGAAATGGACCGGTGCGTGGACCTGGTCAACCAGGTATTGGACGGCTTCCGGGGACTGGCCACGGGAATGCACCTCTGCCACGCCCACTTCGACCGCCAGCACGGCAGCGAGGGTCCCTACGGGCTCATCATGCCGGCCCTGCAAAAGGTTCGGGTGGGGACCATCTCCATGGAATACGCCACCCCGGTGGCCGGGGGGCTGGATTCGCTGGCCCAGTTCCCGGAGACGGTGCGGTTGGGGCTGGGCTGCATCGACCACTGCGACCCCAGCGTGGAGAGCGTGGAAGATGTGGTGAAGCGGGCGGAGGAGGCCATGCGGCACCTGGACAAGAGCCGCATCACCCTGCACCCGGACTGCGGCTTCGCCCCCTCGGCCCAGAATCCGATGGATCTGGACGAGGCCTACCGGAAACTCAAGGCGATGTGCCGGGCGGCCCGGGTGTTGAGGGAAAAGCATGGCTGACGGCCCCCATTGCCCGCGGGGAGCCGCACTTTCCCGGCGCGCTGCCGCCGCCTGACGAAAACCGATCTTTCCGCGGGAAAGGAGACCCCTGCAATGACAAAACCACTGGGCGGATTGACAGGGACCACCTCGGTTCGGCTGGGGCTGGCCGGGATGGCCCTGGTGCTTCTCTACCTGGGCTGCGTGGCCGGCGGCCCGGGGGAATCTTCCGCCGGGGCCCGCTGGCTGGCGGGGGACCACCACATTCACAGCCGCTTCAGCGTGGGCTGGAACCGGGACAACGATCCACCCACCCCGATCATCGGGGGCGACGCCATCTACCCCATTCCCATGAACGCGCTCATGGGCAAGCGCTTCGGGCTGTCCTGGGCGGTTGCCACCGATCACGGCGGCCCCAACCACAGCAAGGTCAACCTGGAGCGGGCCTATCCCGAGCTGGTGCTCTCGCGGGAGCTGGTCCCCGAGGTAGTCCAGTTCTGGGGCATGGAGTTCAACTCGCCGGGAGCCGACCACAGCAGCCTCATCATTCCCCACAGCCCGGACGAGTCCCAGCGGTTGTATGAACTGGAGTCGAGGTTTGACCGCAACGAGGCCTGGCCGATCGACGAAACGCGCAATACCGAGCCCCTCATGATCGAGGCCATTCGGTTGATGAAGGGTCTGGAGCCCAAGCCGGTCCTGATCGCCAACCATCCCTCCCGCTCGGCCTCGGAGACCGGTGAATACGGGGCCTACGACCCGGCCGAGATGCGGCGTTGGAACGATACGGCCCCCGAGGTGGCGGTGGGCATGGCGGGAGCGCCCGGCCACCAGGCGAGGACGCTCAACTCCGACGGCACCCTCGACCCGGAGAGCCCCCGCGGGTCATACGGCAGGTATCCGACCCGGGGAGGATTCGACCCCATGACCGCTCGTCTGGGCGGTCTTTGGGACTCCATGCTGGGAGAGGGGCGCCGCTGGTGGATCACCGCCAACTCCGATTCCCACGTGCACTTCACCGAGGGCGGCAGCGATTTCTGGCCCGGCGAGTACTCCAAGACCTATGTCTACGCCGAGAAGTCGCACTCGGGCATTCTGGAAGGGCTCCGCCGGGGTCGAATCTTCGTGACCACCGGGGATCTCCTCTCGGAGCTCTTTGTGACGGCGCGTTCTCGGGACCGGAGCACGGAAATCGGGGGCACCGTTCAGGCCGCTGACGGAGCCTCCGTCGAGGTCACCATCCGGTTCAGAGATCCCGAGACCCCCAACTGGCATGGGGACAACCCGGAGGTGGTCCGCGTGGACCTGATTGTCGGCAACCTGACCGGTCCGTTGTCCGACCCGGCCCACGACCGCAACCCCACTACCCGGGTGGCGCGGCGTTTCACACGGGACGACTGGTCCCGCCAGGGGCCGTATCTGACCATGACTCACACACTTGAGGGGGTTGACAGCGACTGCTACCTCCGCGTCCGGGGCACCAACACCGGGGAGCTGGAACCGGAGCCCGACCCTCGCGGAGAGGACCCCTGGAAGGACCTCTGGTTCTACTCCAATCCGATTTTCATTGAATCGAAGAATGGAGATTAGTTCTCCACCCAACAACAGCCGGTGCCGGATCGCCGTAGTGGGCGGGGGCATTGTGGGCGTCTGCTGCGCCCTCTACCTGCAGCGCGACGGGCACAGCGTGGCCATCATCGATCCCGGCGGACCCGGTGAGGCCTGCAGCAGCGGGAACGCCGGACAGTTCGTGACCGGCTACTGCGTGCCCCTCGGCCTTCCGGGCATCGCCAGGGACGTACCGGCCATGGTCCTGGATCCCCTGGGGCCCTTGACCATTCGCTGGCCCTACCTGCCGAGCCTGCTCCCCTGGTTGCTGCGATTCGTGGCGGCCAGCTCCCCCGGGCGTGTTGACGCAATCGCCAGGGCCCTCTACCGGCTCAACAAGGATTCCCTCATCGCCTTCGCCCCGCTCCTGGAGCAGGCCGGGGCCGAGCACTTGATCCGGCGCAAGGGCAGGCTGGACGTCTACCAGTCGGAACGTGTCTTTGCCAAGGCCCAAGTCAAGTTCGACCTGCTGCGCCGCTGCGGCGTTCAGGTGGAGATTCTGGATCAGAAGGGAATCCGAGAGCTGGAGCCGGAGTTGGCGGACCGATGCCGGCAGGGAGCCTTCTATCCCGAGTCGGGCCATACCACCAGCCCGCTGGGATTGACCCGGCTGCTGGCCGAGGATTTCGTGCGCCGCGGCGGAGACCTTTTTCGGGAGAGGGTCACCGACTTTCGCATGGGTGGGGACGGCGCCTGGTCGGTGATTACCGATGTCGCCCGCCATCCGGCCGATCAAGTGGTGGTGGCGGCAGGGGCCTATTCGCGCCCCCTGGCAGCCAGGCTGGGCAGCCGGCTACCGCTGGAGGCCGAACGCGGCTACCACCTCATGCTGCCGCAGGCCGGGATCAGGCTGCAACGGACCGTGGTCCACGGGGACCGATACTTCGGCCTGACGCCCATGGAAGGGGGGATGCGCCTGGCCGGCACGGTCGAGCTGGCCAGCGTCCACGCCAAGCCCAACTTCGCCAGGGCCCATGCCCTGTTTGAGGCCGCCCGGCAAGCGCTGCCGTCCCTGAACGGCCAGGGGGCGGTTCCCTGGATGGGCTGCCGGCCGTCCATGCCCGATTCCCTGCCGGTACTGGGTCGCTCGCCGCTTCACCGCTCGGTCTACTTCGCCTTCGGCCACGGGCACCTCGGACTGACCGGGGCCGCCACCTCGGGCAAGATCATTGCCGACCTGGTGGCCGGGCGGACGGAGGACAGCCGGTTCAAAGCCTACCGTGCCGACCGGTTCTAGCCCGCATGTCTCACCGGGTCGCCGGGCCCTCAGGCGGAAACGGGCGGCAGACTGGGAGAAATCATGACCATAACAAGGGTTGGAGTCGTGGGGGCCGGTCTGATGGGTTCCGGCATCGCGCAGGTCTCGGCCGCGGGCGGCTACCGGACCGTCGTTCGCGAGGTTTCCCCGGAACTACTGGATCGAGGCCTTGCGAAGATCGCCGCATTCCTGGATCGGTCGGTCAAAAGGGGAAAGGCAACCGTCGAGCAGAAAGAGCAGACTCTGAAGAACCTGTCCGGAACCACGGCCCTGGAGGAATTGGGCGACTGCGACCTCGTCATCGAAGCCGTCACCGAAGACATCGCGGTCAAGAAAGAAGTCTTCGCCGCGCTCGACGGGATCTGCAAACCGGCAACGATTTTCGCCACCAACACCTCATCCCTGACGGTTACCGAGATGGCGGTGGTCACCCGCCGGCCCGAACAGTTTGTCGGTCTCCACTTCTTTAATCCCGTTCCCATCATGCAACTGGTGGAAGTGGTTCGAACCATTCAGACGAATCAGGCGACCTTCGACTCCGTCTTCAAGTGGGCCCGATCGGTGGGAAAGGTTCCCATTGCCTGCAAGGACAGTTCGGGATTCGTGGTCAACCTGCTCCTGGTGCCCTACCTGCTCAGCGCCATTCGAGCCGTGGAGAGAGGCACCGCCTCCATCGAGGACATCGATCGGGGCATGAGCCTGGGCTGCGGGCACCCCATGGGTCCGCTCACCCTGCTCGATTTCGTCGGGCTCGACACCATCTACTCCATCGCCAACATCATGTTCGACGAATACCGCGAGACGCAGTACGCACCGCCGCCCTTGCTCAAGCAGATGGTTCAGGCGGGCTTCCATGGCCGCAAGTCGGGGAGGGGCTTCTACGACTACGGTCCTGCAGAGCCGGTCCCCGCGGAGCTGGGCCTTTGATTCCGAATCTCATCCCCGGCCTCGACCGGACGACTTCGGCCTCGGTTGAGCAGGATCGGCAAAACCGAAGCGCAAGAACCGCCGACTTGGCCGTCCGGACCTGACGAAGACTTGCCCCCACATGCTTCTGAGAAGACCAAGCTACCAGGAGACCTGTGACGCATTCCGCTGGGAGATTCCACAGGACTACAACATTGCGCTCGACGTCTGCGACAGACACGCCACCGGACGGGCCAGGCGGGCCCTGATCTACCACCAGGAAGAGACCGGCGCCACCACCGAGTACTCATTCCACCAGCTCAGAAACTGGAGCAACCGGTTGGCCGCCGCTCTCAGGTCCCTGGGCATCGAAAGAGGGGACCGCATCGCCATCGTGCTGCCACAGAGCCCGGAAGCCGCGCTGACCCACCTGGCCTCCTCCAAGCTGGGTGCCGTTGCCGTTCCCCTGTTCTGTCTGTTCGGCCCCGACGCTCTCCACTACCGGCTGAGTGACAGCGGCGCCAAGGCCGTGTTCGTGAATGCCGAGAACCTGGAAAAGATCACCGCCATACGCAGCCGGTTGCCGTCGTTGCAGTTGATTGTTGTCGTGACCCAGGGCAGTGCGGGCGAGTTTCACCGCTTCGACGAGCTGCTGACCGGGGCAAGAGGCGCCTTCACGCCGGCGCGGACCAGGGCTGAAGACCCCGCTTTGCTGATCTATACCTCCGGAACCACGGGCCCTCCCAAGGGGGCTCTGCACGCCCACCGCGCGTTGCTGGGCCATCTGCCCGGAGTCGAATTTTCCAACAACTTCGCACCTCAGCCGGGCGACTGCTTCTGGACTCCGGCCGACTGGTCCTGGGTGGCCGGCCTCATGGACGTGTTGCTGCCGGCCTGGCATCACGGACTCCCGGTCGTTGCCGGGACCTTTCGGAGATTCGATCCCGAACGAGCCTTTGCCCTGTTGGGACAGCACCGGATTCGCAATGCCCTCATTCCTCCGACGGCTCTGAAGATGATGCGCGAGGTCCCGGAACCACGGAACCGATACCGCTTCGGCCTGAGATCGATCTTCAGCGGCGGCGAGCCTCTCGGAGCCGAGGTTCTCGATTGGGCCAAGGGAACTCTGGGCGTGACCATCAACGAGGTTTACGGTCAGACCGAGGCCAACATGGTCGTCGGCAGTTGTCACGAGGTCATGGAAATCAAGCCGGGATCCATGGGCCGGCCGATCCCTGGACATCGGGTCGAGGTGATTGGCGAGGACGGCAATCCGGCCCCGGCCGGCGAAATCGGAGAAATTGCCGTCAGGAGGCCAAACCCCGTCATGTTCCTGGAGTACTGGAAGAGTCCCCGGGCCACCCGGGAAAAATTCACGGGAGATTGGGCTCGCACCGGCGACCTGGCCCGCAAGGACAACGACGGCTATATCTGGTTTGTGGGACGCAGCGACGATCTCATCACCAGCAGCGGCTATCGGATCGGCCCGGCGGAAGTCGAGGAGTCGATCCTCAAGCACCCCGACGTATCCATGGCGGCCGTCGTCGGCGTGCCCCATGCGATCCGCGGCGCCATCGTCAAGGCCTTCGTCAAACCCAAGCCCCACTGCCGTCCGACCCCGGAACTCCGGCAATCCATCCAGGAATTCGTCAAGACCCGCCTGGGTTCCCACGAATACCCAAGGGAGATCTCTTTTGTCGAGTCCTTCCCCATGACGACCTCCGGGAAGATCCTGCGCCGGGAACTGAGGAAGGAGCAGGAAGAAAGACGTCGAAGCCAGAACAATGTCTGAGCCCGTTCAAACAGGCAAACTGTAACAGACATGCAGAGGCTAGAACGGTACCAGATCGAAGGGAATCCGGAGGGAGGGAGACCATTGTAAACTACGAAGAATCGACACCATTCCGTTGGTTCATGAAACGTGGGATCACACCGTCGTCGCCACCGATTAACTTGAGTATTTCCTCGACATCCTTTTCGAATTGAATTCCCGGAACGTGTAGATACTGCCAGCAGCTAAACTCCGATCTCCGAATGGAGCGCCGCATTTCCCGTCTAGCTTTCTTGGCAGCTTCCCGCGCCGCACCGAGTTCGCCCACTGCCCAATAGGCGATCGCTAAGCATTGGAGATAGTTGGGATTCGGATCCTCCGAGGGATTAGATCGATCGATCTCCACTACGCGATCGAACGGCTCGCGAATGAGCCGCCCACTCTCGCCCCACAACGCCATACCGTAGTTAAATGCAAACTGAATGCTCATCCTACCCACGTCCGGATATTCGCTCCGAACGAACTCGAGGGCATCGGAAAACCGTCCCAATGCTATGGACGTCAGAACCCATGCACGCCGTGCATGCTCGCGCTCCTCGGCAGACAATCGGACATTGACCAACAAGGGCCCCAGCATGATTGCGGCGGTCTCGGCCTGGACTCTGGATCGGTTAAGTTCGCTCGCGATCCAGACTTGTTCGCTGGGAGGTAGGGCCGCCACGGCCGGGGAGTCAGCGACCCCATCCAAGTGATCAGGTGTGATCAAGGCGAGCGCCCGTCTCACTTGCCCTGGTGAGGCATCGACTGATTGAAGGGCCGCAACCGCGTCCTCGCAGGCACCATCCCGGTCGTCGTGCTCCCGTCGACGGATGAAAGCTCGCCGGAGATAAACCTCCGGGTCGCGGTAGCCAGCCTCGATAGCTCTATCGAACAAGGCGGCTGAATCCTCGAACTTCCCATCGTCACCGCGCAACAACCCCAACCGGAACAACACCTCTCCGTCAGCCCGATGATGCTCTTCTATTTTGTTCAGATGGTTGTCTTCGTCCGCTAGGGAAGGGCCACGCCTTGTTGGCGTCCGCCGTCCCAACCCCATTTGCGCGATGTAATCCAGTGCTCCGTCCCGGTCCTTGGGATTCAGCCGTGTGATCGCCGCTGTGACGGCCTGATATTCCTTTGCGAGCCGGCTTCTGGGCCGATCTTTGGTGAAGATGACCTGATTCAGAAGCGACAGGCTGTCGTAACGATGAATCACCATTGGCTCACTTTCAAAACCGAGATTGTGCTGAAAGGAAGTGATACTCTCCTCAAGAATCTTGTCCTCATCGTCGAGATCCGGAACGTTGGACATGACGAAGTGGAGATCAATCGCCTTGTTGCGCAGCTCTGTTCGTTCCGCTCTGATGTCGCGGACCACCTTGGTCAGGCCGCGGAGGTTTTGTGCGTTGGGGAAAAACAGCAGGACTACCGCATGCGGAAGTTGGCGCGTGCAAATGCCGCCGACATCGGTATAGCCAGTGCGCGAATCGACCAGCACATAGTCCGGTTGCAGGAATGTGTTCCACTGTTCCTTGAGATCTTCGAACAGCAGATAGCCGTCGTGCTGCTCGTAGAGCACACCCCAGTCAATGTCCGCGAACGTCCTCGCGTAACTCTCATGGTGCGCACCGGACGGCATGATCCATAGCCCGCCGCCGTCGTTTCCGACACCAGACGACTCGAAAACGTAATCCTCGATATGCGGTGTCTGCCCGGTGTCGAGGTACGCACTTACGAAGTCGATCATTCCAGGGGTCGTTCCCGAGGGACGGGGAAGGTCGAACGTATCGAGGCCGGGCGCCTCCAGATCGAAGTCTACCGCAAGCACGCGGCGGCCCCGGCGGACGAGATCGACAGCGACGTTGACAAGCGCCATCGTTCGTCCCACACCGCCCTTGAATGAGTAGAAGGTTGTGACGTACATCGTGGTCAGCTCACCAGTCTAAGCTGGAATCCTGACTGGCTGCGCCGCTGCTGGTCGGAAACGTTCAAGACGCGAAACTTCTTGAGATTGCTGGGAACAGGTACCTGAGGCTGAGCAGACTTGGGAGCCAACAGGGACTTCAGCAGGCTCATGACCCCCGGTTTGTCAAGCAGCCGAAGGTAGCGGTCGTTGGCCAGATTCTGAATCACCAGGCCGTTTTCCCAGCGGTTGAGCGTAGCCTCGCCGAAGCCGGTGAACCGAGCGAAGGCCGACCGGGTCATTCCGTGCCGCTTCCGGATCCCAAGCACCTTGGCCGGAGTCAGGACGCCCAAATGGCGGCACACCGCCTCATGTCTGAGCTGCTCCCCTTCATGGTCCAGGAATTCAAAGCTACAGGATCCACAGCGGCGAACCGGAAGATCAACGGGCAGATCTACCGCTGAGCCGCCGGTTCCGTAGCGGAGTCTATCGTGATGCCAAAATGTAGTGACTGACGCCTCGCCGCACTGCGGGCAGGTGCGGTTGCCGTTCGCGCCATCTTCATACAAGTGAGCCGTGCGGTCAGATTCCATGACCTTGAGTCCTTTCAGCTGTGTTCGGAATAGTGAAAGCTTCGCCCGATAATTTTTCCGGAGCCCAACTGGAGCTTTACGTAAAGCGCAGGCACCTTCGGTCCGAGATCGATCGTCATGACATAACCCTTGGCGCCCTTTGGCGTTTGCAACTCAATGACCTTTACCTGCTCGCCGTGTTCAAGCCTTGAGGCTATCAACTCCCACGCCGACGCATCCGTAAAGTGGGTATCGAGCACCCCATCAGGATTGCGCACCTTGCCCGGGCGCCAATCCGTGGGACGGTCGCGACGGAATTCCGTGATGCGAGCTCCGCTCCGCCTTGCAAGCACAACCAGTTGGTACCTTGTTTCCTCGGCGATGCTGGTCTGTGACTCTCCGCCCCGAGTGGCAGCGCTCACCCTTCACTCCTAATATCATATGATGCACACATATCTATTGCAAATACGCATCGACGATCATTTGATCGAACCCTGGCAAGCAGAACCTCGTGGCTTGGCTGATTTGGTGGGGATCAGACTTGAATCACTGAAGAAGGGAGATTGGTACGCCCGGCAGGATTCGAACCTGCGACCCCCTGCTTAGAAGGCAGGTGCTCTATCCAGCTGAGCTACGGGCGCTGGTCTTGAAGAATATAGTGCCTTTCCCGGTCCAAGTCCACCCGGCCCGGCGGTGACCTCGAGAGCCGGCAGCACCGCTTAAGGCTTCTCCGGACAGATCCGCATGACGTGGCCCCCGCCCGGCTCCAGCCGGGCTGTCACCGCGTCGCTGGAGCGGACTCGAAGCTGGTACCGCCGGACTCCGGCCGGGTCCCCTTCGACATCCGCATAGACCTCGGCCCGGTAAAGGCCCGGACCCAGAAACCGCATTGGAATGCTCAGCTCCCGGCCGTCCCAGTCGGTCATGCTGCCCACGTACCATTCCGCTCCGCTCCTGCGGGCCACGGTGATGAACTCTCCCACGCTGCCATCCAGGACCCGGGTCGCGTCCCAAGAGGTGGGGACCTTGCCCAGGAACTCGATTCCCGGCTGCCCTCGATAGGCAGCGGGATAGTCCACCAGCATCTGCAGGGGACTCTCGTAGACCACGTACATGGCCAGTTGATGAGCGCGGGTCCCCTGGGCCAGGGGTTCCCGCGACCGGGGCTCGAAGTCTTTTCGGTGCACGGTGCGAAAGGCTCCGGGCGTGTAGTCCATGGGCCCGGCCAGCATCCGGGTGAAGGGCAGGGTCAGGTCGTGGGTGGGGTTGCAGCGGGTGCCCAACCGGTTCCACTCCAGGCCCAGAACGGCTTCGCGGGTAATGATGTTGGGCCAGGTGCGGCGCAGGCCGTCCGGCTTGTAGGCGCCATGGAAGTTGACCAGTAACCGGTGGTTGGCGGCGCGGCGGGCCGCCTGGTGGTAGAAGCCGACCATCTCCTGGTCGTCGCGGTCCATGAAGTCGATCTTGACGCCGGCGATCCCCCAGTCCTCATACAGCTTGAAGGCCTCTTCCATCTGCGCCCGGGCCCTCTTCCAGTGCAGCCACAGCAGGATGCCGACCCCCCGCTTCCGCCCGTACCCGATCAGGGAGGGGAGATCGAGCTCGGACCGGCTTCGGGTGATGTCCCCCTCTTCTTCCGTGCCCTGATGCCAGCCGGCATCGATCTGGAGGTACTCCAGGTTGTGGTCGGCGGCGAAGTCCAGGTAGTGCTTCATGGTCGCCGTATTCATTCCGGGCTCGAATCCGACTCCCTTGGCGCTGGTGCCGTTCCACCAGTGCCAGGCGGCCTTGCCGGGACGGATCCAGGAGGGATCGGCTATCCGGGTCGGCTCGTTGAGGTGCAGCAGCAGCCCGTTGTTCTCGATCAGTTTCCCCGGGGTCCTGCCCAGGAGGAAGACGCGCCAGGGAGACTGCAGGGGCGCTGCCGTCCGGACCTTCACTCCCGGACGGCGCGGATGGGGAGAGAGGCGGCTTTCCAGAGTTTCCGGAATTCCCGGAACGGGGGTCAGGTACATGCCGGCGTAGTCGCTGATGTTGGCCTCGGTGACGGCCAGCCAGGAACCTGCGAGGGTCTGCAGCAGCAGCGGCAGGCCGACGATGGCGCCGGGCTGCAGGCGCCACAGTGGCTGGGGATTGAACTCCGACTCGTAGTTGGTGGCGAAGCCCCGCAGTTGCAGCACCCAGGCCCGGCAGCCCTCCGGGAAAAAGAAGGTGGAGTTTTCTTCGAGCAGGTCCACATCCGACAGGCCGGGTTGAGGAGGAACGCGATATCGAAATGCGGCTCCCTCGTCGTAGGCGCGAAAAACCAGATCCAGACGGCGGCCGGAAGGCGTGCTCTCCCGAAGGCGAAGGACTCCCTGGCGGTAAGCGTTCCGCAGCTCCCCCCGCGTTCCGTAGGGGAGACGGTAGCGCTCGTCCCCGGACGAAGCCTCCCAGTCCAGCAGCACGAGGTCCCGTCCAAGCGGAGGCCCGCCCTTGAGGTCCAGCCCCAGCCAGGAATCCCTCACCACCGTCGCCCCATTGAAGCCGATGCGATAGTAGGGACGGACACCCTTGGGATAAGGGGTCCGCAGTTCCTTCAAACCGACCGTGACGGTGACCTCGCCGTTAGGCGAATTGAGATGGAAATCCTGGGCCGGGAGCGCCGGATTGGAGACGACGTGCAGCGCACAGAGAATCGAGGCTGCGAGTGCGGTCTTGAGCGGGTCGATACGTCGGCGGGTCCTGGTCCCGTTGTCATCCATTGGAATCTTCGGCTTGGGCTGCCCAGCTATCCTGGTGTCCTGTAACAGAAATAAGGTTACCATCTCCGATGGAGGTTCCACCGGCAAACGGTCGCCAGGATAGGTCCGCTGCGATTCAGCGATCTGGCGCCGTTGCGCTCCGAAAAATGGCAACCCTGTTTCCGTTACGCAACACAGGTACAACTTCGGGGTTCCGTTTACAACGTAGTCCAATAGCAGCCGGATCGCAGCTTCAACCAACCACGAAACCAAAGAGTCGCTCCGGCGCCTTCCGGTTGACCCGCAGCTTTCTCGACTTGTAAGGCTTTTTCTTCGATATAATTTCCATGGCTGCGAATGACGGAGTCGTCCATGGCTGTAACCCGCACTTCTCACCGAATGACCGTCCTGCTCTTGCAGGCCATCCTGGTTCCCTGTCTCGCCGCAGGTGACCCCACCGATCCCGTCTTCGAGAACGATGTCAAACCCCTGTTGCTGGCCCGATGTCAGGCCTGTCACTCGGAGGGAGAACAAACCAGCGGTTTTTCGGTGTCCAGCCTGCATTCGGTGATTTCCGGCGGCAACAAGCACGGCAAGGCGGTGCTGGAGGGCGATGCGGAGGCAAGCCCGCTCATCCGTCTCCTCAAGGGACAGATCAATCCCCGGATGCCTCTGGGCGGAGTCTTGACGGATAGCGAGATTGCCCGGATCGAAAACTGGATCCGCAGCCTCCAGCCGACGGAAGGAGTCCAGGCCAAGGCCTGGCTCTGGCCCTTCCGACAGCCGGTCAAGACCGTTCCTCCCGAAGTCGAGAACTCCGGCTGGGTACGCAATCCCGTCGACCGTTTCACCTTGCGCAAACTGGAGGAACAGAACGGGTTGTCTCCCGCCCCTCCCGCCTCCAGGCGGACGCTGGCGCGGCGCCTCTATCTGGACCTTGTCGGGATGCCGCCCACGCCCGAGGCAATGCAACGCTTTCTCAACGATCCTTCGCCCAACGCCTACGAAAAACTGGTGGACACCCTGTTGGCCGACGCCCGGTATGGAGAGCGTTGGGGCCGCCACTGGCTGGACCTGGTCCGATACGGAGAGTCGGACGGCATGGAGGGCGACATTCTCATAGGGAATGCCTGGCGCTACCGGGATTGGGTGATCGAGGCCTTCAATTCCGATCTGCCCTACGACCGGTTTGTCACGCTTCAACTGGCGGGCGGCGACGAGCACAGCCGCAAGGCCTGGTACAAGCCGGAAATTCAGGGACATATCCCCGCGGGTTTTCTGCGGCTGGCGCCCTGGGATCTCGGCAACCTGGCGTCCGAACAGTTGAGGCAGGACTTCCTGGATGAAGTCACCACGGCGACGGGCTCCATCTTCCTGGGGTTGACCCTGGGCTGCGCCCGCTGCCACGACCACAAGTACGATCCCATTCCCGCCAGGGACTACTTTCGCTTCCAGGCTTTCTTCAACGCCCTCCGGGTCCCCCTTCCCCCCAATACCTCCGGCATTCCGCCCGAAGAGTTCGTCGTTCCCTACAAGGACCCTCATTTCAGCACCCTGGCCGAATCCAAGATCGAACAATACCGGGAGCGCCTCGAAAACGGACCGGAAAAGCGGGAATTGGAGGCATTGGAACAGACACTTCTCGACAAGCTGATCTCGAAGAAGATCTTGGAGGCAGCATCGGACAAGCTCACTTCCAAGGACCTGGAGCTCGAACTGGCACGGAAGGACCAGAAGGTCTTTTCCGCCGAGGAAAAAGCGGAATATGACCGCCTGAAGGAAACGGCCGGGCGCACGCTGGAGCAGGCGGACCACCGCGGCCTGGCGCACTATGAAGAGTGGCTGCTCAAGAAGCTCGCCGCGGCCTATGCCGCTGAGACTGCCGATCCGCCGGGACGCTTCCGAGCGCTGACGCTGGCGGATGTCCGGGCTGAAGCCCGCCGGGTGAATCGACCCTCCAAGTACTTTACTCGGGAAGAGAAGCAGCGGCATCTCGAACTGTCCGACACCATGGAGGTCCTGCGGCGCCGGCTGTTGCGCTGGAGGCCGCTGGCCCTGACGGTCACCAACGTCATCGGTCCTCCTCTGGGGCCCGGAATCCCGGCAACCCGCGTGCTCAAGGGCGGGGACTACCGGCAACCCGGAGAGGCGGTCGAGCCGGGATTCCCCAGCGCCGTCACCGGCAGCGATGCCGCGGCTGTGCTGGAAAAGGACCGCTACCGGCAGTATCCAACTCGGGGCCGGCGGATGACGCTGGCCAGGTGGATCGCCAGTCCGCGGAATCCGCTCACGGCCCGTGTGATGGTCAACCGCATCTGGCAGCAGCGTTTCGGACGCGGCATCGTGGGAACTCCCAGCGACTTCGGCAAGAACGGCGACCGCCCCACCCACCCCGAACTACTGGATTGGCTGGCGGCACGGTTCGTGGAAGACGACTGGAGCGTGAAAGCCATGCATCGGCTCATGGTGACCAGCAGCACCTACCGCCAGTCGGCGGACAATCCCGGGGGCGGCGGTCCCTCCCTGGATCCGGAGAATCGCCTGTTATGGCGCTTCAACCGCCGCCGGCTCGAGGCCGAGGCCATCCGGGACAGCATTCTGTCTGCCAGCGGCCGCTTGAATCTGGAGCGAAGAGGACCCAGCGTCTTTCCGCCTCTGCCTGAGGACATGAAGGACCTGAGTCGCCCGGCCCGGGCCGGCGGGTCCATGTGGGAACCCAACGAAAGTGAACGCGACGCCCGGCGGCGCTCGGTCTACATCTTTCAGAGGCGGTCTCTTCCGCTGCCCATGATGGCCTCGTTCGATGCTCCGGTCTTCAACGAATCCTGTGAACGCCGCAGCGTCACCACCACTCCCCTGCAGGCCCTTTCGATGATGAACGGCCGGCTGGTGAACGAGGAAGCGACTCACCTGGCGACCCGCGTGGCCAGAGAAGCCGGGGGCCGGCGGAAGGATCAGGTGGTCCGACTGTTCGAAATCGCGTTGAACCGCCCGCCCGACCAGGCAGAACAGCAGCAATTCGTGGAGTTTCAGGGACCCCTGGAAGCCATTTGCCGGGTCATGCTCAATTCCAACGAGTTTTTGTTCATGGACTAAGTTACGGTAAGATAGCTTCCATAAAGTCCGATCCGAAGGCACCCTCACAGGGATTCCACCATGAGCCCTTTACCCTCCCGCAGAGAGTTTCTGAAGAACTCCTATCTGGGCCTCGGCAGCCTGGCCCTGATGGATCTGCTGGCAGGCGATGCGGGCGCCTCGGCCGGTTCGGCCGTGAACCCGCTGTTGCCGCAGCCGACTCACCTGCCGGCCAGGGCCAAGCACTGCATCTTCCTCTTCATGGAAGGTGGAGTGAGCCAGATGGACACTTTCGAGTACCGGCCGGTCCTCGACAAGTATGCGGGGCGGCAGATGCCCTCGGTCCGCGGGACCGACCTGGACGTGGCCAGCCTCGGCGCCGCCCACAACCGAATCATCCCTTCCCCTTTCAGCTTCGCCCGGCACGGCCAGTCAGGCCGGTGGATGTCGGAACTGCTACCCCACCTGTCGACCTGTGTCGACGACATGGCCTTTCTCCACGGGGTCACTGTCGACAGCAGCAATCACGCTCCGGCTGTCTATCATTCCCTGACGGGACAGATCCTTCCCGGCGGAGCGGCCATCGGGGCATGGATGACCTATGGCCTGGGGAGCGAGAACCGGAATCTGCCGGGCTTTATTGTGCTGGGACAGGGGGCTCCCGCGGTGGGCGGCGCTTCCCAGTGGAGCCACGGTTTCCTGCCTGCCGTCCACCAGGGCACGCTCTTTCGACCAGGCTCCAATCCCATCGCCGACCTGCACCCGCCAGCCGGGACCTCACCGGGCAGCCAGCGTAGCGAGCTTGACCTGCTGAAATGGCTCAACCGGAGGCACGCCCAGCAACGCACCCACACCGGGGAACTCGATGCGCGCATTGCCGCCTACGAGATGGCCTTCCAGATGCAGAGTGCGGCGCCGGAGTTGATCGATATCTCCGGGGAGTCGGAAGTCACCAGGAAGCTCTACGGGCTCGATGACCCGGTTGCGGGCACCTTCGGTCGCCAGTGCCTGATGGCCCGCCGCATGGTGGAGCGGGGGGTTCGCTTCGTCAAGCTCCTGCACGGCAAGGGCAAACCCTGGGACCAGCACGGGGATCTGGCCGGCCGCCTGCCGGTCCTGTGTCATGAAGTCGATCAGCCCATTGCCGGCCTGTTGAAGGACCTGAAATCCCGGGGGTTGCTGGAAGAGACCCTGGTGGTGTGGGCCTCGGAAATGGGAAGGACGCCTTTCGATTCCAACGTGGTATCGGACAAACCCGGTCGGGACCACAATCGCTTCGGACTGGTCATGTGGATGGCGGGTGGAGACGTTCGCCCCGGAGCCACTTTCGGAGAGACCGACGAATTCGCGCTCCGCAGCGCCGGAGAGTCTCTGCCGGTGCGTGACGTGCACGCCACCCTGCTTCGCCTGATGGGGCTGGATCAGCACCAGTTGACCTTCCTCCATGCCGGGCGCTTCAAACGGCTCACCGACATTGGCGGACGGGTCATCGACGAAATCCTGCTTTGAACCTTGGGCTAGACTCCGTACTTTCTTCGGCTAACCTGAGTCATGTCGGGCCTTCTGATCATGGGAAGTGGTGTCGTCGGCAACTTTGCGGCGGCCTATTTCCGGCGGTACTTTCCCACGCTGCGGGTAACAGTGGTGGGCCGTTCCGATCAGGAACTGCCCATTGTGGGCGAGTCCCTGGTGGAGCTTAGCACCCGCTTCCTCCAGGACCTCGGCCTCAGCCGCACCCTTATTGAACAGCACCTGCCCAAGTACGGCCTCACCTACTACTATAAGCTGGATCCCTCCCGCCCCAGGGACCCCGGCTACATCGTCGACGAAGCTCCTTCCAACCCTCCCTTCCCGTCCTTTCTGATCAACCGGTTCAGCTTCGACGCCGAACTGCGCTGCCTCAACCGGCAGAGGGGCGTGCGCTGCGTCGAGGGCAAGGTCACGGAGGTGAGCCTGGGGAAGGGCGCGCCCCACCGGGTGACGGTGCAGCGGGCCGATGGAAGGGAGGAGTCGCTCGAAGCCCGATGGCTGGTGGACGCCACCGGACGCCGGCGATTGCTGGCCCGCCAAATGGGGCTGCACAGCCGGGCTCCCCATCAACGGAGCGCCTTCTGGTTTCGCCTGGTGGACTTCGACCCTTCCATCCTGGATCGAATCCACGCCCTCAAGAAGGTGAACTGGGCCTACGACTCCTACTACTGCACTCACCACTTCTTCGGGAAAGGCAACTGGGTCTGGTTGATCCCGGTGCGCAGCGAAGACTCTCGCAGAATGATCAGCATCGGTCTCACCTACCGCCCCGATCTCTTTCCGGGGGAGGTCACCACCACCCGGGAGTTCATGGACTGGATGGCCCAGGAGCATCCCCTGGTCGGGGATTTCGTCAAGAGCGGCCAGATCGTCGACACCAACGTCTACCGCAACTACATGTACCGCGCCAAGCGGCGCTATTCCTCCCGGGGCTGGTTCCTGATCGGGGATGCCGCCGATACCGTGGACCCTCTCTACAGCACCGGGCTGGCCCTGGCCTCCCTGTCCATTCAACAGGTTGGAGCCATGGTTCGGCGGGACCTGGAAGGAAAGCTGTCCGAAGCCTACGTGGAAGACCTGGACCGGGCCTACGCCGGGGTCCACAATACGGCCAGCGACATGGTGGGAACCCTCTATGAAGTCATGGAGGACGGCTTCCAGTGCCACCTGCGCATGAACCTGAGCATCTCCACCATGTTCCACCTGGCCATCCCGCTCATCCTGAACGGCTATTACACCGACTCGGTGGGAGCCCGGTTGGCTGCCCGCTTCGGAGGCCCAACGGGGATGATTCGGCAGTTGGGCCGGTTCGACCCGCTCATCGCCCGGGCGGCCGGCAGACTTTCTCCTGCTTCACCCCAGCACTTCATCAAGGTCCAGTCCTCATCTACCCTGAACTTTCCCTACTTCGAGTACCACCGGGACGAGGATATTCCCAGGTCCATCTCCCGGATGTTCCGGCACATGACGGCCATGCGCCTGCGCCTGCTCCGGCTGGCCGGAATGCGATCCTGGATCGACCCGGTTCAACTGGGCGCCCTGGTCCGGACCCTCCTGTCGGCGGGAGCCGTCGCTTGTTTCGGAAGACGGAGCCTCAAGAACAGCCGGTTGATTCGATGGATGGTGGCTCCCGGGCCCGGCAGACGCCCGAGGGACGCTTCCGCTACCAGGCCAGCCGGGCTCCCAAAGGCGTGGATTCGAAGAATCGCCGATCGGCTCCCGGCTTCCCGACGCCTGCACCTGCCCTGACTGGTTGGTGCAAGGGAATGACCGTGGATGAGAGGTTGCCTGCAGCGAAAACGTCGCGGGCGAGACCCACCCGGGAGCGCGGGCGTCTCGCCCGCATTTGGCTCGGCACAGCCTGGCCCATCTCCTCCACGCGGATCGACCGGCAAACACGTCAGGGCTCTGCTTCGGCCGGGCCTACGCCGTTACCGCTGAAAGGGTTGCCGGCTGGCACATCGCAGGCATACTCAGCCACACGCAACGGGAGTGCATGCGGGCGGGACGCCCGCGCTCCCGGGGGGTGCCTCTTCCGATCGCTCTTGCTCCTCGAGGGGGCGTGCGCCGGCCTGCCGGGCCGCAGCCCTGCCAGTGGGTGCATTGATTCGTTTGGAAGGCGTGCGTGGTCAGCCGCGGGCCGGGCCGAAGGCCGACCAGCCCAGCAGGTAGCGGGCGTGGGGCGGGTAGCGATCCACGATGTCGTCGGGGATGCTGCGGGTATAGTCGGTGAATGGCTTGATCCAGGCGCGAATGAAGTTCCCCAGCACGGCCCGGCGGGGGCCGTCCGTCAGGTTGGTGCCGGCCCGGTGCCAGGTCTGGGAGAACCAGATCGCCAGGCTGCCGGCAGGGGCCGTCAAGGCCACCTCGCCTTCAACCGAATCGTAGGTCCAGGGCGGCTTCCTGCCGCTGAGGTGGGTGCCGGCCACCACTCGGGTGGCGCCGTTCTCCACGGTGAAGTCGTCCAGCATCCAGCCGATGGCGATAGCCATGGGGATGGCGGGGAGCGGCTCGGGGACCATGGTGAACGGCGAATCGACATGCCAGTAGGAGGGCTCCGAATGGGGGCCGATCCGGGTGGCGGCCATATCGGACAGCACGCAGTCCTTCCCCAGCAGCTCACCCATGAGCTGCCGCAGTATGGGATGGTCGAACAGGCGGTCGCAACCGATCAGCTTGGCGGGAAGGTTGAAGCAGCGTTGCATGCGGCCTTCGTCCAGGAGCAGAGGGATATGGAGAAAATTGTGGTTCACCTCTTCCGCGGGCACCGGCCAGGGAGTATCGTGATTGAGAGCCCTGGTATGGCGGATCCTCTTCATGACCCGACCCAGTTCTTCCGCATCCACCTTGTAGGTTCTGGCCAGGTAGGCTTCGATGTCAGCATCTTGGGGAGATTCCGGGCCGTCTCCCGGATCGAAGTGAAATTCACGTTCCCGGACCATGAGCCGGTCACAATCCGCAATGAGCTGCTGCAGTTCCTTCCCTCGGAAGACCCGGTCGAAAATCACATACCCCTGCTGCTTCAGAAATTCACTGCCTTCCTGCAATTGTTCCGGATCAAAGACCTTGCAAGCATCCATCGTCAGGCCTCCCTTTGAACCGCCGGGGCAAAATCGACGACACCATCATACTCCTTCCGACGGCAAATCCACGGCAAAAAAAGGCGGCGAATGCGGGATCATTCAGCGCCTGTTCTCGCCGGATTTGTGGCAAGAAAGTTTGTCGCTTGAACGGCCTTTCGACCCTGTTTGGGGGAAATAGCCGCAACTCTCAAGATCGACAACTGTCCCGGCAAGATGTTACCGTTCTTGACATGAAAACCGTCATCTCCACAAAGGGCCTGATCCTCATACCAGCCGAACTGCGCAAGCTGGACAACATTCAACCCGGCCAGGCTTTTGATGATGCTTGAGAAAAAAGCCAAACGATCTCCCGGCGGCCAGAACCGGCGGGACTTTCTGAAGTCCGGAACTCTGGCGGGAGCCGCCGGGTTGCTGACGCCCGCCTGCGGGCTGGAACAGGCCGGAAAGCGGGGTTCGACCAGCGGCAGGCCGATCATTCCGGGGCCCGACGACATCGTCCTGGAAAACCGGCAAGCCAGGTTGATCATCGGCCCGGACGGCACGGCCCGAAGCCTCTGGCACAAGGAGACCGGCCAGGAATGTCTGGCGCCCGGGACCGCCACGCCCGCTTTCTCGGTAACCCAGTACCGTCCCTACGAGAACGAGCTGCAGCTCAGGTACCCCGCCAAGTCCAGGACCTTCCCGGTCCGGTCGGTGCGCCGGGATGGAGACCGGCTGTTGCTGGAATTCGAGCTGGTGGATCATGAAATCACCCTCAGAACCCGGGTCACTGAAGACTACTTCAGCTTTGCCGTGGAGAAAATCGAGTCGGCCAGAAAACCGGGCTATCGCCAGAAACGGCCGACCCCGCTCGACGAGGTGTGCCTGCTCCAGCTCCCGGTCCGCGACCGCAAGCATTTCGGGGAGTGGCTGAACGTCCAGTGGGACGACTCGGTGGCCGTCTGCCTGCTGGGAACCGACCCTCACCCGCGCATTGACGGACTGGAGCGGGACGGCTACCACCTGATGCAGGCCGTGGCCGTGAGGGGAGTCAAGCTGGAGGGGGTGGGAACGGCGCTCATCCTGACGGGCTCCGAGCGGATCCTGGACGGGGTGGCGCAGGTGGAGAAGGATTTCGACCTGCCTCCCGGGGTCGAGAGCCGCCGTCGCAAGGAATACCCTTATTCCTATTACTGGGTCAGCGACGTCACGACCGGAAACATCGATCGCCACCTGGAATACGCCAGGCGCGGCGGATTCCGGACCTTCATGATCTACTACACGGCCTTCGCCCCGAATCCGGGCCACTACCGCTTCCGCAAGGACCGCTACCCCGGAGGCATGCGGGACCTGCAGCGGATCGTCCGCAAGATCGAGGATGCCGGCCTGATCCCGGGACTCCATCACCACTACAACAAGGCCATCGGACAGGACCCCTATATCACGCCCCGGCCCGACCCCCGCCTGAACCTGAAGCGCACCTTCACCCTGGCCGGAGCCCTGGATTCCAGGCAGACCGCAATCGAGGTCGAGGAAAACCCGGAAGGCTGCGACCTGGACTCGGCGGTCAAGGTGCTGAAACTGGAAGAGGAACTGGTGGAGTACGGCTCCTACACCACCGAGCCCCCATACCGCTTCCTGGAATGCCGCAGGGGAGCGTTGGGAACGCGGGCTTCGAGCCACCGAACCGGCCGCAAGTTCGGCCTGCTGGGAGAGGTCGCCGGCGTGGTGGGCGTCTACGACCAGAAGACCGGCATCCAGGAGGAGGTTGCCCAACGCCTGGGCAAGCTCTACGGCCAGGCCGGCTTCCGGTTCGCCTACTTCGACGGCGCCGAGGACGTTCCCCCGCCCTACTGGTTCAACGTCTCCCGGGCCCAGTGGCTCACCTGGAAGCAGATGAAACCCGGACCGCTGTTTGCGGAAGGGGCCTGCAAGGCTCACTTCAGTTGGCACATCCTCACCCGGGGCAACGCCTTCGACATCTTCCGCCCCGAAGTCATGAAAGACGCCACCCGGGCCCATCCCGGCGAGGAGGCGCCTCGCATCGCCAGGGACTTCACCGGTCTCAACTACGGGTGGATCGACTACTGGGAACCCTCCGAAGAAACCATGGGGACCCAGCCGGACATGCTGGAATTCGTCACCAGCAGGGCTGCCGCCTGGGACTGTCCCATTTCCTTCCGCGGGCGGCTGGAACTGTTTTCAAGACACCCCAGGACACCGGACAACCTGGAGGTCCTGCGACGGTGGGAAGAGGTGAGGGTGAACCGCTGGCTGACGCCGGACCACCGGGAGGCCCTCAAGAACCTCGACCAGGAGCACACCCTGCTGCTGACGGCATCCGGAGAATTCGAACTGGCCCCCTGCCGGCAGATTGAGCGAGCCGGCGGCGACCCGCTACGCGCCTTCATCCTGGAGCACCGTGGAACCTCCTGGGTCGCCTACTGGCACACGTCGGGCAGCGGCCGGGTGGAGCTGGAACTGCCCGGAGATGGGTTGCGGTTGTGGCAGGACCCGGGGAAGGGACCCGTGGGGTTTCGGTCCACGGGAGACCGAGTGACGCTTCCGGTGGAGGGAAGGCGCTACCTGGAGTGCCCCGGACTCTCCCGGCAACAGGTCATGCGCGCATTTCGGGAAGCCGGACTTGCCTGAAGCAACAGAAAAAAGAGTGATCCACGAAGTGGCACGAAGGACTATTAAGGGCCACCAAGCGTGACGGCTGTGCCGCATCGGCAGGGCTGCGGCTAGGCAAGCCGGCGCGGGCCTGAGAGGGATGGGCCAAAGGCAGCGCTGGGGACGTTGTTGAATTACTGGAATAACTTGTAAAGAGCACGTAGGAGACGCT
>VXMN01000268.1 GCA_009841055.1 Acidobacteriota bacterium | reverse complement strand
GCTGACCGGGGCGGGGAGAGAGTTCGCACCGGCAGCCGCTCCTCCGCTCCCCCCAGGGCATCGCTGTCGCCGGCCAGGAAGAGCTTCATGGGCACTTCCTCGCCCAGGCCGGCTTCGCCCCGGAAGAGCTCGACTTCGCTTTCCAGCACCGCTTCCAGGTTGGAGGGGTCGTAGCGGAATTCCTTGCAGAGCCTCAGTTGGCCTTCGACCAGGCCGGCCAGCTCGCCGCGGTCCGGGTCCAGGCGGAGCACCAGGCCGGGGGCTTTGGCCGCTCCGGGCGCATGGGCCCGCAGGTAGTCGGCCAGGGCCACGGCCGCGGGCAGGATGCGGTCGGGGGCCAGGCCCAGCTCGCGGCAGGAGGCCAGGGTGCGCTCCAGGGTGGACCGCAGCACCACGAAGAGGGTGACCCGCAGCCGGGGCGGATTCGATTCCTCCCGCACCGTCAGGGTGTCGGTGGCCACCGCCTGCTCCTCGGAGGGCAGCAGGTTGACCAGTTGGTAGTCCACCACCTTGGCCAGGTTCTCGCGGGCCTCCAGGGGCAGATCCAGTTGCCGCAGCAGCACCTCCCGGCGCGGCAGGGCCACCACCACGCTGCAGTGGTCGGCCCGGTTCCTCTGCAGGAAGGCCTGCACGCGGGCGCGGCGCTGATCGGGGGCCATGGCCTGGAAGTCCTCGAGGGTCTCGGCGTCCACCTGGCGCACCCGATCCCAGTGGGAGGAGAGCAGGCTGAGGTGGAGGGAGTCGGAGCCGAAGGCCACTCCCAGGGAAAGCTGCTTCAGCATGGCGCCGGGGCTCAGGAGGTCCATGGGCCTCCTTTCGCGAGCGCGTTCGCGGTTCCGCGGGCGCCGCGGCCGGCGGAGGGGGCTGGGGCATAAAACTCGCGGACCCGGGGCGAGGGCCAGTACTGGTCGTACCAGACCAGCCGCTGGTGTCCCAGCCTGGACTGGCGGTCCCTGCGGGCCACCACTCGAATGCTCCTGCGGGTCGAGCTTCCCTCCAGCCAGGCGGTGGCCACCAGGCTGAAGGTGAGCGAGGGCTCGGTGGCCAGAAAGGGGAGGGCCTCGGCCGGAGCCCGTTCGGTGAGGTCGGGGGGCTCCAGCAGCCGGCGGGCGCGGGCGGCCACCAGGGCTTGGGCGTCGGCCCAGCTCATGCCCGGTAGGGCGGCCAGGACCTCGGGGGCCGCGTAGTTCACATTGACCCGGGTGCCGGCGGTATAGACCGTGAGGAAATCGATCAGACCCCGCTGAAACACGGTTCGCCCGTCCCGCTGGCGGCGGGGACGGCCGTAGAGCAGTTGCCTTCCGAACCCGGGGACCTGCAGCAGTTGCTCCACGAAGCGGAAGCGGCGCCTGCCGGTTGCGGCTGCCCCGTCGCCGGGTTCGGGATTGCGCCAGGTCTCCACGGCGGCGGCCAGGGTCTCGGCCCGGTAAGGGCTCTCGCCCACGATCCTCAGCAGCCGCTCCAGGATCTCGGGGGCGGCAGCGTTGAGATCCAGCCGGCCGGCTTCGTCCAGGAGGGCCAGGTGGCAGCGCAGGTTCCGGCTGCTGAGCCGGTAGTGGTTCATGCCCCCGGCATAGGGGAAGAGGGCCTGCTGCTTTTCCCGGTCGGGGTCGGGGTAGGCCAGGCGGTAGAGGACGGCTTCCATGGCCCCCCGGGCGAAGAAGTAGGCCTGCTCGGCCTCGCCGGAGGCCCGGGCCAGGGTGGCCTCGGTGCGGACGGTGGCCGCCAGGGTGAGGGCCAGCAGGGAGAGCCCCACCATGATCCAGAGGACGGTGATGAGGACCACGCCGCGGGAGTCGTCGGAGAGTGGGGCTGCGGCTCTCGGGTTTGCCTTGTTTGGGTCGGGTCGGCTCAAGTTCGGTCTACCTTATTCTTTCCTTATTCATTACGCAGAGCCTCAGTGCCCCCCCACGGGCACGGCAAGGTCGAACGTTTTCGAGCCCCAGGGGCCCTGCCGGTTCCAGCGAAGGCTGAGTTGGATTCCGGAGGGGATTTGCTGCTGGAAGACCTGGCGGAAGCCGCCTCCGAAGCGGCGCGGATTGATGCGCGAGTCGAGCGGGAATCCCTCGCCTTCCGGTCGGGCACGGGTGCGGAAGGTTGCCGACTCCAGGCCTTCGGCCAGGGTGATGGAACGGCGGTCGGTCCGGGGCCGGGCCAGTTGGGCGAAGTAGCGGTTGTCCTCGGTCCTGGCGACGCCCCGGACGACGGAGCCGCGCAGCCGTGCTTCGGGAGGCAGCGGCCGCTCGTTGAGCAGCAGGCGGCGGCCGGGGGTGTCGGCGTCGGGTTCGGCGTTGGCCACGAAGACCTGCACGAACCGGAGCCCCCCGTTGAAGCCCGAGACGGCCGACCAGGTGGTGACGAAGCCCAGGCGCTGGCGGGTGGCCTGGAAGAGCAGCACCGGGACGGGGCGTTCTTCGTGCTCCTGCCTGGTGACGTAGGGAACCATGGAGGCGATCTGGCGGCTGAGGACGTCCAGGGAGGCCTGGGCGTTCTGGTAGTCCTCCAGGGAGGCCTCTGCCTTCTCCCGGGCGCTGAGCCCCACGCTGTAGCCCAGGTGGATGAAGATGGCCACCAGGCCGATGAGGGTGAAGCTCACAAGAAGTTCCATGAGGGTGAAGCCTGGGCTTGCGGCGGGTCCTGGAGCGGGGCTTGCAATGGGTTTTCGGACTACGGTCGGCATGTCTTTTCTTCTGTCTCCTTCATCTAGAGCGCTTGAACGGGGAAAAAGTCGAAAGAGGGAGAAAGAAAAGAGATCCACCCGGGAGCGCGGGCGTCCCGCCCGCATATTGGTCGGCGCCACGTTGGCCGACTCCGCCAATCGGATCGGCCGGCCGCGGCGCAGGGAAATGGTATTTTCATTAAACATCGATGCATAGGATGCACAGGATGCACAGGATTGGATGAACAGGATTGAAGGATTAAGGGTACGAAAGGTTCGCGCACCAGTAGCCGGCTTGGGCGATGGTTCGGTGCGGGTTTGCGGGTGCCCGAGATCGCAGGATAGCCGTTTTATGAAAAATCCTGTAAATCCTGTTCATCCTGTTCATCGATGTTAATGATCCATTTGCTGGCTTTGCGTGGCGTTGAAGCAACTGTCTCTTGCTTCGTGGATCTTGGTGTGTCAATTCGCGGCTGTATAAGAAATAAGGATATCGCGGTAGGAATCCGCATTGCTGGGGACCCCCCGCACAGATCCG
>VXMN01000326.1 GCA_009841055.1 Acidobacteriota bacterium | reverse complement strand
CCTTATAGAGCTGCGTAGCTGCGGCTCAGGGTAGCCCCGGGTGTCAACCCGGGGTCGTCTGATCCCGCGCCAACCCAGCCGCGAACGCGGCGAATAGGAAGCACCCGTTCCGGAACGCACAGCCTCACCAAAGAAACGCCGCCCCACGCCACGATCACCCGCGTGTCGCCGCATTTGCGGCTTTTTGGTTCCCCCGGATCGTTACTCCCTGTCGTTTTCATTAACAGTGGCCCGCGAGGGGAAATGCGTGCTTTTCCGGTGGCCGAAGCCTGTCGGCAGCCGCCGGGCGCCTCGAATTCGCTTGCCTTCCGGACAGATTGGGGAGAACATAGCCACAAGTTGTAGGGGGGGGATCAATTCTCCCCACTCCTGATAGAGGTCGAACTCGAGACCCTTCTTCCATGAGTCGAGTGTTCATCGTTGCGCTGACCACGGTGGTGCTTGGGTTCTTCGCCACCGAAATGGTGGCGCTCAAGATCATCGACTATCAGAAAAAGCTGAATCCGCGCTTTGCCAAACGCTCACGCAAGAGTACCCGCTTCATCATCATTCACTCCACCGAAGGTAGTCTGCCCAGTTCCTTGAGAACCCTTTCCCGCGGCAAGGTCCGGCGCCGGCGATACATCAGTCGGGGTGGACACGCCCACTACCTCGTCGCCAAGAACGGTACGGTTTACAGGATCCTCGATCCCAGGTACCGGGCGAACCACGCCGGAGTGAGCATGTGGAACGGGCTGGACCGACTCAGCGACCATTCGCTGGGTATCGAGCTGGAGGGGTACCACAATGTGCCCTTTACGGATCGACAGTATCGGTCTCTGAAGGAATTGCTGAGAATCCTGCAAAAGCGCTTTCGGGTAAAGGACCGGGATGTCCTGGAACACTACCGAATCGCTTATTCCAGACCGAACCGGTTCCACAAGAGGAAGCTGAGGGGAAGGAAAAAGGATCCGGGCATCGACAACTTCGACCGCAGACGGGCCGGCTTGACCGATGCGTACCCTCGAGACCCGGACGTGGTCGCCGGAAGGATCGGGGCCAATCCGGATGGCATCCAACTGGCTCGGAAAGCCCAGCCCAAGGCGCCGGTGGCGACAGCTCGCAAACCGAAAAAGCGAGCGGATAACGGCAGTCCGGCGACCGCAGCCCGCAACCCTGAAAAACGGGAGGATAAGGGTGGATTGGCGACAACGGCGCGGAACAACCAAAAGGGTCAGGACAACGGTCGCCTGAGGCCGCCGGCAGCGGATCCCTCCGGGAAAAACACCATCACCGCCCGCCGGACGGCGTGGAAGATTGCCGGTCGCCAGTACAAGGCCGCTACCACGCTCTATCGTTTCCCGGAAGGCCGCTCGCTGCGCGGTCACGAAATCCGGGACTGGTCCGACATTCCTTCCGGCACTGTGGTCGAGCTGGGTGTAGAGGAAGACAAGGTGGTCAGCGCAGTTCGGGCGGAGGTTTTGCTTCCGGTTGTCGGCGAGAATATGTCTCCCTGGAAAATCGCCAACGTCCTGCACAATTCCTCATTCACCTACTACCTCTACCCCGGTGGCAAGATCCTGGCTGGCCATCGGATCGAGAGATTCGCGGATGTGCCATCGGGAACGAGAGTGCTCATCGCCTACCGCCGGGTACCCACGCCGCGCACCAGCGATCCCTTGGGAGAAGACCTGGACGATGACTACCTGAGCCATCAAACCCTGTATCTCCTGCCGGGCGGTGTTTTGCAGTCCGGAGAGCAGATCGAGAACTTCGCGCAGCTTCCCCGTGGAGCCATCGTATTTTCCAAGGTGGAGTAGGCCCTGAAACTGAAGCCGGGGGCTAGTTCACCTTCCGGTTGATCCGGTCCGACAGAGCGAATCTGAATATCGCCAGGACGGCTTTGAGACCGTCCTTCCAATTGATTTTTTTCCCCTCCTGGTAGCTCCTGCCCGCATAACCAATGGGGACTTCCAGCAGGCGGGCTCCGCGTTTGGCCAACTTGATGGCAAGCTCGGGTTCAATGCGGAAATCGTTGCTCTCCAGCGGGATGCTCTTGAGCAGGTCGGTGCGAACCATCTTGTAACAGGTTTCCATATCGGAGAGGTTCAAACGGCTGACCAGGTTGGAGAGTGCGGTGAGGAAACCGTTGACCATCCGATGGGGAGAAAGGCCCCTTGGCCGCGGCGCTGCCCGGTGGAATCTCGAACCGAAGACGGCATCCACCTCACCCTCGAGGAATAGCCGAATCATGCCAAGAAGCTCTTGAGGATGATATTCGAGGTCGGCATCCTGGCAGACGGTGAGGTCGGTGTCCGCCAGGGCCAACCCTGTTCTCAGAGCTTTGCCCTTGCCGTAATTCCTTGGGTGGCGGACAAACTCCCAGACAAATTTTGCTCCCCAATCGTCCCTTTGCAGGGATTGCTGGAACTGCTGGAGAACGGTCGCGGTTTGATCGCGGGAACCGTCGTCCACCACGATCACCCGGATCGAACTCAACAGCGGGCTGTCTCCCAGGACTCGCAGCCTGGAGAGACTGGCGTGAACCAGAGATTGTTCATTGAAAACGGGGACAATGACCGAGAGTGTGGTGGTCGGAGTCATGACGCGGGGCGCATTTTAGAACGTCGCCGGAGTCAAGGCAACGCGAAGAGGCGGCCACGAGCCGGCATTTCTCACCAGGGAGCATGGGCGCGCTGAAGGGAAACGGACAAGCCAGGGCATGCCCAGCGACGTCTGTTACCTGCAAGCCCTTTACATGGAGTCGATCAAGGTACTGAAAGATAGACTACCCTTCTTCATGCTACCAGCGACCTGGCGAGAAATGCGGGCTTGGCCCTTAATTGCGGCAACGGGCGTTTTCTGATTGAATTATTCGGGCTCGGGCGATTGGCGGCGGCTCCGATACGGGGCCACCGATCGGGCCTGAGCGGGAAGGAAAGCATGGTCCTGGCACGAACCATTCTGGTTACGGGTGGAGCCGGCTATGTCGGCAGTCATGTCTGCAAGTCGCTGGCAGCAGAGGGATTCCATCCGGTAGCGGTGGACTGTCTCTCCCGTGGACATGAATCGGCCGTAAAGTGGGGACCGCTCGAAAGGGTCGATCTGACGGACGAGGCCCGCTTGAGAGCCGTGATCGAGCAGTATCGGCCGGGCGGAATCATGCATCTTGCAGACCTGTGCGATGTCGGTGAGTCGGTGACGGATCCGGCCAGCTACTACCACAACAACCTTGTGGGCAGTCTGAACCTCCTGAAGGGAATGCTGGATCAGGGGGTACGGTCCATCATCTTTTCCAGCAGTTGCGCCATTTATGGAGTCCCCGGGACGCTTCCGATCCCGGAGACTCAGGCCAAGGTTCCGATCAACCCCTACGGGGTCGGCAAACTGGTAGTGGAGCACATGCTGCGGGATTTCAGCATGGCCTATGGCATTGGCTACGTCTGTCTGAGGTACTTCAATGCCGCCGGGGCCGACCCGGACGGTGAGATCGGCGAAAGCCATCGACCCGAAACTCATGTAATTCCCCTGGCGATAGAATCGGCCCTTGGCGGCCGGAGCCATTTTGAGATTTTCGGGACGGATTATGAAACGGCTGACGGTACGGCGGTTCGAGACTTTGTCCACGTTTCCGATCTGGCTGCGGCCCATGTGTTGGCTCTGCGGTATCTGTCGGAGGGCGGCGGGAGTGCGGCGCTGAATCTGGGGACGGGGCAGGGGCACTCGGTGAAGCAAATCGTCGCTACCGTTGAACGGCTTTCAGGCAGGAAGGTGCCCGTGCGGGAGGGCTCGCGGCGGACCGGGGATGCTTCCACCCTGGTAGCGGATGCCTCCCGGGCCTTCAGGGTTCTGGGCTGGACCCCGAAATACACCGCCCTGGAAGACATCGTTGCGACTGCGCTCAACTGGCACCGTAAACCCCTTTTCGGCTGACCGAATCCGCACTCTTGAGAGCTCTGGCAGGATCCTGATGGATTTTGTTCCCGGTTGGAGAGACTACTCGCTCTTGCTTCAATTCGCCGGACTGTTCGGCGTCAGCGGCTGGTTGACTTACAGGCTTGCGGCTGGCCGTCTCCAGGAACCTTTCTTTTCGGGCGCACCCTCCGCGACCTGCGCCGACCTGTTCAAGTGCCTGATCAGTCCGGCGTTGCTCAGCACCGTCTGCGGATTGATCGTGACCTCCTGTTTCCTCATGCTGAGCGCGCAACTGGGCGTGGCTCGCATTCGCTATCTGTTTGTGCTGCTCGCGGTCTATAGCCTGGTCTGTCTGGCATGGCTGTTGAAGTCGGGGTCCCTGAGATTGCGGCTGCCGGCCTGGAGACGACCCCGCCCCGGATGGAACGACGTGTGGCTGGCGGGCATCCTGCTTCTGGGTCTGTTCGCCTTCGGAAGGACCGCCGAATACATCGCCAGCCAGAGAGACCCCGGGGAGCACGCCAATATTGCGGTGCGTTTGGCCCAGGAGCAGAGCCTGCGCTTCAGCGATCCCGACTTCCGGAATTTCGATGAGGACCGCCAGAAACTGTTCCTGCCGGTCCTTCTCGAAAATGCGCTTTACCTGGAAGCCGTTCCCGGATTTTCACTGCTGGATGCCGAGACCGGGGAAATGTTGCCGCAGTATCTGCACCTGTTTCCGCTCTGGCTGTCCCTGGCATTCAAACTCTGGAGGTTCGACGGGCTTTTCGGTTTCAATGTCTTCCTGGGCCTGCTGAGCCTCTTGCTGGTGGTTGCATTGGGCATTGAGATCTTTCGGTCCAGGACTGTCGGTTTGGTGGCTTCGAGTCTGCTTTGCCTGAACCTGGGCCAGATATGGTTGGTGCGAAGTCCATTCAGCGAGACCCTGGCCCAGGTTCTGCTGCTGGCCGGTGTCTGGATGCTCACCCTGGCCCTCTCTCGACGCAAGGGTGGTCTGGGCTTCTTGTCGGGATTGGTGTTCGGTCTGAGTCTGATGGTGCGCATTGACTCCGTTCTGGCGATTCTGGCAGTGTCGGTGTTCCTGATTCTGGTCCGGTCGAGGTTGGCCGGAAGGGTCGGATTGGCGGTTCGCCCTGTCGCGGCGGGTTTGGTTATCGGTGTCGCTTATTCATTGGCGCACATGGCCTTGTTTGCCTACCCCTACGTGCTGTCCATTCTGCATAACCAGGGTGTGCTCTCCTTACTTGACCGCCAATGGCGTTGGCTTTTGGCGCTTGTACTGCTGGCGGCAATCGCGGCATGGTCTTCCAGGCGATTGACGAGAGCCTGGCAGGAAAGAGGGTTTCCCATCGCCACCTCCTGGGGAGATCCCGCGACCCGGCGCCGGGTTGTCTTTGTGAGCCTCTCGGGCTTGTTGATCATCGCCTTCGGCTGGGGGTATTTCTTACGCCCCGTGATGGACCCGGGAGCCAACCTGCTGCCGCTGGCGCCCCCTCACCAGGGGTTCATCCCCTACTACGACGAGTTGAATCTGGTTCGCCTGGGATGGTATCTCTCTCCCCTGGGTCTTTGTCTGGCGCTTCTCGGCGCCATCCTGGCCCTGCGGCAGGTTGTGTTGAAGGGGCAGGTGCGCCCCTTGCCCCTCCTGCTCCTGCTGGCGGCTTTCCTGCTGTTCTACGGCTACAAGTCTCGCGCCTTTCCCGACAACTACTGGGTCATCCGCCGGTACGCCGAGGTCGCGATTCCGGCGATGCTCATCCTGGCAGGCCTGACGATGCAGCGTTTGTATCGATTGGCTTCCGTCCACCCGAGGTTGCGGGTGCGATCGGCTTCCCGTCGATTCCTCTTGCAGGCTTGCGGTCTGGGGGTATTGGCCGCCATGGTCGCTGCCCAGACGGCTGCGGCCTGGCCTTTTTTTCGCCAGGGAGAGCTGGGTGGATCATGGACGCAAATGGCAGCGCTGGCCAGCCAGACAAAGGAAGCGGATGTGATCCTGTTCGAACACGGCCGCGCTCAGGAGTTTTTTCTAGGCCCTCTGAGGAATCTGTTCGGGCAGACCGTGCTGCCTCTTGCCCACACCAAGCCTGATCCTGCCTCGTTTGAACGGGTGGTCGGGGAATTTCTGGCCGAAAAAAGGAGAGTGTTTCTCATTTCCAGCGAGGAGTGGACATCCCTGGATAGTTCCAAGTTCTTCTTCGAGTCCAGGGAGCGGTTTTACTTTACCAGCGACCTGGTTGAACGGACCTTCGAGCGTCTGCCCGAGCAAATGCAGGAAGTGCATTACAGCCTTCAGATCTACGAGGTCAAACCCCGTCCACAAGGAGGGCCGAAGACATACGAGGCTCTCATTTCACACTCCAATTTCGGCTATGCGTCAGAAGGATTCCACCAGTCGGAATTCGGGGAGGGCGGCAATGCGTACCGGTGGAGCCAGGGGGATGCTTCGGTGGAATTGTCGGAAATCGATGGGTCGTATCCGGCAGTTCTGATCGCGCGACTGGCTCGCCCGGATATGGGGCCCGCAACCGAATCTCCGGTACTTGTCCGGTTGAACGGCCAGGATCTGGGGGCGGTGCAGCTTTCTCCGAGATTCAAGGACTATAAAATCCCGATCAGAAAATCCCTGCTGGCTCGAGGGGAGAGAAACCGGGTCGAGTTTTTGTCGCATTCTTTCAACCCAGCGGCCCTCCAGGGTTGGGAGGATACTCGTGACCTGGGGTTTATGCTGGACTGCATCAAGCTTCAATCCCTGGTGCCGATGGGAGGAACCCGTGCCTATCAGGTGGATTTCGGCACTGAGTGCGATGGGACACAACGGATCGATTTCTATCCAACCGAAGCCGACGGGTATTCCTGGGCGGGGATTTCCCCCAGCCTGGTCTGGCCGTTTCCGCTGGATCCAGATCGGAAGTATCGACTTGTGATTCGTACGGTCAAATCGAATCCGGATCCCGGATTCCGACAATTCCTCACGGTTTGGGTCAATGAGGTGAAACTGGACACCCAGGAGCTGATTGGGGTAGGGGACCACTTCCGAAACTATGCATTCCCCATTTCACCCGGATCTCTTGACAGGCAGACGCCGACGATTCGCATTCGGGTGCGTCCCGTCTGGAATCCCAGCCTGGCGGGAGTGTCGCCGGATTACAGAAACCTGGGGAGTGCCGTTCAATGGCTCAGGATTGAAGAGTTGTGATCCTGACGAATACAAAGTTGGTTCCGACGCTCTAAGGCACTATTGGAGTGGTGATGGAATTCACCGGTGAGAGAATCATCCCCGGAAGCGTCGATGACGACCTTCTGAACGAGCACCTCTGCCGCTACAGGTTCGCTCAGCTGCTGGTAGAGGATAAAGTGGTCCTGGACGTCGGCTCCGGAGTCGGCTATGGCTCGAAAATCCTGGCTGAGAAGGCGGGTTCCGTCCTTGCCCTGGACGTCGCGGTAGAAGCGATAGGCTACGCCGGTGAGCGGTATGCCGGCGAGAATATCGAGTTGGTGGTCGGCGACTGCCATCAACTGCCGCTGGCCAGCGACAGTGTGGATGTTGTGGTCAGCTTTGAGTTGATCGAGCATTTGCAAGCCCAGCAAGCCCATCTGCTGGAGGTAAGCCGGGTCCTCAAGCCGGATGGATTGACGGTCATTTCCACACCCAATCGAATCTTCTACAGCCACGAGAGCAACCAGGCCAATCCATTCCACACTCGTGAGTTCGATTTCCAGGAGTTCCTCGACCTCCTGAAGTCCGTCTTCAGTTCCGTGCAGATCTATTTTCAGAATCACATCGCGGGTCTGATTGTCGGGAACCCGAGCCTCTACCGGGAGGTAACGACCCGCCTTGAGGAAGAAGCCGGCAATCTGGAGACGACCTCCAACTTTTTCGTAGCCGTTTGCACCCATGGCCGGGAACATCAGCCCGCATCAGGAAACTTCTGCCTGCTGCCGGGAACCGGTAACCTGCTGCGAGAACGCCAGCAGGATATTCAGCGGCTGGAAGACGAAGTCGCCAGGCTCGACCGCGCTTTGACCCGACTTCAGGGGGAGTACGAGGAACGTTCCAGCTGGGCGCTACAGTTGAATCGGCGGGTCAAGTCGAGGGACCGGGACCTGACGCGCCTGCGTGCGGAATTTGAGGATCGCAGTCGATGGGCGGAGGAGTTGTCCCGACAATTGGAAGAGAAGGACGAGGCTATAGTGAAACTTCAATCCGAATTCGAGGATCGCACCCAGTGGGCTCTGGAGATGGATGCCAAGCTGGAGGCGATCAGGCAGTCAAAGCTCTACCGGTTGGCCAGGTTGCTGGGGTTGAAGGTGAAGGCCTGATGATTCAGGCAAGTGACGCCCCCGCCCTGCCGGGCAGATCATTCGAGGAAGAATCTGTCGATCGAATTTGAAGACGAACCACAAATGGACACGAATAGGGATAAACGTCTTGCCGATTTTCTTCGTGGCCCTTCGTCGTTCTTCGTGTGTCTTCGTGGATTTCTTTTTTTGGCCTTTGTGGTTCACTCGCGTTTGTTTCAGGCAAGGTAGACCAGAACGGCTTTCTGGTTCCCGAGATCGCGTGCGGCCGGGGTGATGATCGACTTTCCGTCGACATGAATCTTGCGGTCTTCCCTGACTGCCTGCCGGATATCATCCTCACAAACGAAGTCGGCCGTCTCCGGTGGATCCGGGGCCGTCTCGGGGGGCTTCGGCTCGGCTGGCGGTGGCGCCGGTTCGGGCGGTCGCTGGAATTCAAGCTGGCGGTCCGCCATCAGGCGATCCACCAGGGCCGAGACCTCTCCTCGATCGATGGGGGCTGCTTGCTGTTGTGGAGCGTTGGTGGCCTGGGACGAGTCCTCCCCGAGTTCGTGTGTGCGGCTGTAGGCCACCCGTTTGACGTTGATCAGGTGAAATGGGGAAATATTGTCGGACGTGATGTTGCCGCCAAGGGTTCCGCATCCCAGAGTCATGCTCGGAAAGAGCCGGGTGGTGTAGCCCACGGCTCCCAGGGCTGCCTGGGTATTGACGACGATTCGAAAGACGGGCTTCTGCAGGCCGAATTGCCGAATGATCTCGTCGTTTTTGGAATGGATCGCCAGGGTGTGTCCCAAACCACCGTAGTTGAGCAGCTCGATGCATCGGTCGCAGGCCGCCTCCCAGTCTTTCTCCACATAAAACGCCAGAATCGGAGAGAGCTTTTCCATGGAAAGGGGATAGTCCCGACCGACGCCGGAGAGCGGGGCTACCAGGACCCGGGTGCCTTCCGGAATCCGGATCCCGGCCAGCGCGGCAATGGTCGCTGCCGGCTTGCCGACGATCTTGGGGTTCACCGTTCTCCTGGGAGTGACGACCACCTGGCCCAACGCCTGGATTTCCTGTTCGTTCAGGAAATAACCGCCGTTGTGCTTGACCTCGTCGATCACGCGATCCTTGATGGCCGCATCGGTGACAATGGCCTGCTCCGAAGAACAGAGCGTGCCGTTGTCAAAGCACTTGCCGGTAAAAATGTCCTGAATGGCCTGAGGGATGTCGGCCGAAGACTCCACATAGGCGGGGACGTTGCCCGGACCCACCCCGAACGCAGGCTTTCCCACACTGTAGGCGGCCTTGACCAGACCATGCCCTCCCGTTGCCAGGATCAGGGCGGTGTTGCGATGGCTCATCAGCTCTCGCGTTCCCTCGAGCGTGGAATGGGACAGACACCCGATCGATCCGTCAGGAGCGCCGGCTGCGACCGCGGCCTCCGACAGGATTCTGCTGGTCTCCCGGATGCAGCCCGAAGCCGAGGGGTGGGGGCTGAAAACGATGGTGTTACGGCCCTTGAGCGCAATCAGGGCCTTGTTGATGGTGGTGGAAGTCGGGTTGGTGGAGGGAATGATCGCGGCAATGACCCCGACCGGCGAGGCGATCTCGAGGATTCCTTTTTTTCTGTCCTCCCTGATGATGCCGACCGTTCTGAGGTCCTTGATGGCCTCGTGGACAAACTCGGAGCCGAACTTGTTCTTGAGGATCTTGTCGGCGACGTTGCCGAAGCCGGTCTCCTCCACGGCCATGCGGGCAAGCTTCTCGGCAGCTCCCAACCCGGCCTCTGCCATTTGTCGGACTACGGAATCGACCTGGTCCTGGGAGAATAGAGACAGGTGTTTCTGGGCCTGGAGTGCCTTGTCGAGCAGTGACCGGGCCTGCTGAATGGACTCAAGATCTCGATCCATGGCCTCTGAGAGGTCCGGGGACAATTGGAGAGGTTGGTCAAGGGAGAACCCGCCGGGAAGTGTCGGCGCCCCAGGTTAAGGGTCGCCTTCATCCGCCTGCCACGTCGCGTGAATGGCTTAGCGAGTTTCGCCGGGGATGTTCTTTTCAGCTTCGGCGTGGGGGCTGGGAATGACGTGGACAGCTACCAGTTCGCCGACTCGTCGCGCCGCGGAAGCGCCCGCGTCGGTGGCGGCCTTGACGGCCCCGACGTCCCCTCGCACGCATACCGTCACGAAGCCGGCTCCAATGTACTCTTTTCCCACCAGAGTGACGTTGGCTGCCTTCACCATGGCGTCCGCCGCCTCGACGGCACCAACAAACCCCTTGGTTTCAATCATTCCTAGCGCTTCGCCTGGCACAACCTCAGCTCCCGTGTCAGATTGGTGAAGGTGAAACTATCACTTAAGGTTTGTCCGGTCAACCGGCGACAACCGCCGAAGCCACGAGGCGACGGTAGTTTCCGAGTGGAGGCCGTTTCCGCTTTTGTCTAATGGTGGGTTACGGAAGGTAACCTTCCTTGGCTCTGACCCGGAAGTCCTTGTGCCGAGGAACACGCACCGAGATCCTACGCCACCCTCCATTGCTGGAGCCGATCTCGGCGGGAGGGTAGTAGCCGAGCAGATAGAGGTGCTGAAGGTCCTGGACGATCTCGGTGAAGACCCGGCCGATTTCTTCGGGGCGTCTGATCCTGACGGCGACGCCTCCGGTCGCATTCGAAATCTCCGTCAGACGATCGATCAGGAGTTGGCTTTGCAGCGCCCGTCCCTGAAAAACGGTATAGATGGGAATCCCGACTCGCTTGATGGTCCTGACCGAGTCCTCCATGGAGAGGACGCTGCTGGTATCCTCGCCGTCGGTGAAGAGAAGAATGGCTTTCTTGCCGGTCACTCGGGCCAGATGGGGAGCCAGTTGGGCCAGGGAATCGAAGAGGGCGGTGCTCCCGGAAGCCCGCATGCGGAAAAGGGCTCGAAGGGCCGCGCGCCTGTCCTTGGTAAACGGCACCAGAACCTGGAGCCGATTGTTGAAAGCGAAGAGACCGAAGCGATCCTGGGGCTTGATCTCCGTCAAGAGATCGGCCACCGCATTCTTTACGTGCGGCAGCGGCTTCAGCATGCTTCCGGTGGTGTCCACCAGCAACGCGATGGTCAGAGCCGAGGTTTGGGACTCGAAGGCCTGGATAGACTGGATTTGACCATCTTCTTCGATTTCAAAATCAGCCGGCGCCAATCCCGGAACGTATCGGCCTCTCTGGTCGAAGACGGCGGTATAGACCTCCACCATGCGAACGTCAATTCGGAGTGTCCTCACCTTGGGGATTTCGTCGGCAGAGGCGGTGATGCACAGCCCGTAGAGAAGGCAGCACGTCAGCAGCAGTCGCGATAAGAAGTTCATCAGTTTGCCCGGGGCTCCAGTCAATGTCTCCACGCGTTGGAAGAGCCGTGGGTCACCGGTTCATGGGATTCAAGGGCTTGAATTTTTCAAGACCGAGCGATTTTAAACCTGGAGCCGGTGCGAATTCAATTCCTTCCTCAAATTCTTGACAGGTGCCGGGCGCGGGCATAGTATGAATTGCCGTTTTTTCTTGTGGGAGACCCACTGTGTCCTTGGGCGCCGATCTGAAACGTGAGCGGGAACTTAGAGGGGTTACCCTGGAAGAGATAGCCAGGGAAACCAAGATCCGGGCCAGTTTGCTCGGCTACATCGAAGACGACCGCTTCGATCGATTGCCCGCCGGCGTTTTTCGACAGTCCTTTGTTCGGAGCTATGCCCGCTACCTGGGTATTGATGAAGACAAGCCGGTCCGGGAATACCTGCTGGCGGAAGACCGGGTCAAATCCTCGGGCCAAAGGTTCCGTGCCGCTCAGACAGCCCGGCCATCCTTGGGCGCGAGGTTGAAAACCCGGGCTGCAAGCGCAAAATCCGCCGCCCTCCTTCCCTCCGTGGTGGCACTTCTGGGGGCCTTGACGATCTTTTACTTCGTCGAAGTGCGCGCCCGGACAGACCAGGATTGGTTGAGTGTGGACAAGAGCTCCGGAGTCGCGCAGCTTTCGCAGGCTCAAGCCCCGGCGCCCGCACAAACTTCCCGGAACAACGGCAAGCTTGTCGGTGTGAGCGGATCGGGTGGTCAGGCTGACTTGAGTGTCCTGGGGGAACTGACTCCCAAGCTGCCCTCGGAGACACCTTCAGGCGCCAGGGGCGCTTCGGTGGCCGAGCCGATGTTACGTATCGAGGCTCAAGAGGAGGCCTGGGTAAGGGTCAGCGTTGGGGAAAGCACGCTATTCAGCGGCATCTTGCGGTCTGGCGATACCAGGAGCTTTTCCCTCCAGCGCCCCCTGAACCTGAAGCTCGGCAATCCCCTGGGGACTCAACTCTGGGTGAACGATCGGGTCTTCGGCCAACTCGGTGAGGCAGGGAAGACCAAAACCATCTTCGTTTCGGCAGAGAACTACCAGGGCTTTCTGGCCGTCCCGGACGCGGTCGACCCGTCTCCCGGCCCCTCGCGTGTGGGCAGCCTCAACTAGATTCAACTCGGGTCTGAACCGAAGGCGTCTTCCTCCCTCTCCCACTGTCAGTCTTTCCCCCGTTCAATGCGCTGCCGGTAGGCCTTCTGGATTTCCCGGGTCCATGGCCCGACCCCGCCTGTCCCGACGGCCTGGCCGTCCACGTGGGTAATCCCGGTGACCTCGTCTGAAGTACCGGCGAGAAAGGCTTCACCGGCCGAGCGGAACTCGGCCAATGAAAGCCATCGCTCCTGGAACGAGAGCTTCAGCCCGACGGCAATCTCCTCGACGAATTCACGAGTGATGCTCGGCAATATCGACGAAGTCTGGGGGGGAGCGATGATGGTTCGCTCGAGAATTGCCAGGGCGGCCGAGGAGCTGCCCTCGGTGACATTTCCCCTGGTATCCACCAGCAGCGCTTCATAGGCGCCCAGCTTTCGGGCCTGCTGCTTGGCCAGCACATTGGGCAGCAGGTTGAGAGATTTTATGTCGCACCGGCGCCAGCGCAGGTCGGGAACCGACTGAACCTTGACGCCTGCCACGATTCCCCTGTCGGTAAACGGGCGCACGCTCATGAAGAAAGAGGGCTCCAGGACTTCGCTCCAGGAATGGTTCCTGGGACTGGCTCCTCGGGTCAAGTGAAAGTAGACGGTAGCGTTCGGGATCCGGCTGGCGCGGTAGGTCTCCTCGATCCAACTCCGCATCTCCTCAAGGTTGGCAGGCTGGAGGTCAATCTCCCTCAAACTGCGCTGAAATCGCCTCCAGTGCCGGTGTAATCCCCAGAGCCGACCCTGATAGGCGCGCACGACCTCGTAGACCCCGTCTCCAAACAGGCAGCCCCGGTCCTCCGCCGGGATCACGGCATCCTCGAGAGCACAGATGGTACCGTTGACGTTGGCCAGTTCGCGCATCAGGTTTGGCGAGGCAGCGAAGTCCGGGGATTCGGCAACTCCACTGCAACAAGCGAAAAAGAGCTATCCACGAAGTTACACGAAGGACCACGAAGGGACACGAAGCGGGACGGCTCTGTCGCATCGGCAGGGCCGCGACCCGGCAACCTGGCCCGCGCCCTCGGGTAGGATTTATCCCATGATCTCTGTTGGCTGGAAACCGGTTCAACGTTGAGCATGAGCAGATGGTCCATGTTCAATAGTCTTGTTCCCGACAGGCCATGAATTTCTCTTGTTTTACTCTCGGATGATCTGCCCGACAGGGCGGGGGGCCGGACGCATCCGCAACGACGGGGGCAATGGGCCTGATCCCGCGCAGGATCCTGCCTCGGCAGTCGCCGTCAGAGCATTCTGCCGCCGTCCACGACCACGATTTGCCCGGTGACAAAGCTCCAGTCGGTCGCCATGGATAGCGTGACCTCGGCGACATCCTCGGCTGTACCCATGCGGTTGAGAGCCGAGGCCTTCCTGAAATTCTCCCGCATCTCCGGAGCTCTCTCAACTCCGTCCAGCCAGCGGGTCTCGGTGAGAGCTGGAGCCACGGCGTTCACCAGCACGTCGGGGCCCAGGGCTCGAGCCAATGACTTGGTCAGACTGATGACCCCGGCCTTGGATGCGCAATAGGCAATGCAACTGCCCTGTCCGGTGATTCCGGCCACCGAGGCGATGTTGACGATGCGGCCGCCGCCTTGCGCTTGCATGAGGGGAGCCGCGGCACGACAGCAGAAGTAGGTGCCCTTCAGGTTAACGGCAAAGAGGCTGTCCCAGATGTCCTCGGTCAGCTGCTCCAGGTCGGCAAAGCTGATAAATCGAGTGAAGCCGGCGTTGTTGACCAGAATGTCGATGGCGCCCAATTCTCCGTGGACCCGTTCCATCATTTGCCTGACCTGGGCATCGGATGAGACGTCGGTGCGAACCAGCAGGCTTCGCCCTCCCGATTCCTGAACCCGGGAAGCCGTTTCGGAAGCCTCCGCCTCGGACTTGGAATAGTTGATGGCAACGGTGGCGCCTTCCCGGGCAAACAACAGGGAAATGGCTCTCCCGATCCCGGTGCCGCCCCCTGTGATGAGTGCTACCTTGCCGGCCAGTTTCATGGATGGTTTCCTCTCGTGGCCCGTCGGGATGAAATTGAAGCCCCTAATATAACCTCACAGCCTGAAGATTGTTCAACTATTGTGGGGAGAGGCCGGATCAGATGGAGTAGTCGACACGTTCCGGAAGAGGGGCGGGTTTGGCGGGTTCCTCCAGCATGCCGGCTCCCACCGTGGCATGGGTGGATTCGTCGATGAGCACGAAGCCACCCAGGCTCCGGTTGCGGTGATAGCGGTCGTATAGCAGGGGAGTGGCCGTCTTCAGGGCGATGCGTCCGATCTCGTTGAGTTTCAGCACGTGAGCCGAGTCCTCCTCCAGCCGGTTGATATCCAGCCGATAGTGCAAGTGGTGAACCATGGCCTTGGTGCTGTGAGTGGTGTGCTTCAGCAGGTATTTCTTGCCGAGCTGCAGGGGAGTCTCGTCCATCCAGCAGCACATGGCTTCCAGGTCCTTGCCGACGTGGGGCAGATTGTCGGAGGCCACGATCAGGTCCCCTCGACTGACGTCGATGGTGTCTTCAAGCAGGATGCAAGCCGACATGGGGGCGTGGGCAACCTCCAGGGATCGGCCCATGAGTTGAATGTCCCGAATCCGGGACTGTCTTCCGGACGGAAGAACCGTGACCCGGTCGCCGACTCTGAAGGCCCCGCTGGAGACCTGTCCGGCAAAGGCCCTGAAATCGGTGGAGCGGCCGAACTGGGGGCGGATGACCCATTGAACCGGGAAGCGGGGATCCTGCATGTTCCAGTCGCTGGCGATGTGGACGCTCTCCAGAAAGGAAAGAAGCGTCTCGCCCAGATACCAGGGCATGCTGGAGGAGCGGTCGACCACGTTGTCTCCCAGCAGGGCGCTCATGGGGACGAAGGTGACGTCCCTGATTTTGAGCCGGGTCGAAAATCGGGTGAAGTCCTGCCGAATGGATTCGAAAACCTCTTCGGAAAAATCGACCAGGTCCATCTTGTTGACACACAGCACCAGGTGGGGAATGCCCAGCAGGGATGCGATGGTGGCATGCCTGCGGGTCTGCTCGATGATTCCCGTGCGAGCGTCCACCAGGATCAGGGCCAGGCTGCTGGTGGAGGCGCCGGTGACCATGTTGCGGGTGTACTGAACGTGACCCGGGGTGTCAGCAACGATGAACCGCCTGCGGGGTGTGGCGAAGTAGCGGTAGGCGACATCGATGGTGATGCCTTGTTCCCGCTCGGCCCGCAGTCCGTCGGTGAGGTTGGCCAGGTTGACCTCCGATTCGCCGCGCATCAGGCTGGCTCGCTTCAGCGCGGCCAATTGATCTTCCAGGATCAACTTGGAATCGTGGAGCAAGCGGCCGATCAGGGTGCTCTTCCCATCGTCGACGCTGCCGCAGGTGGTAAACCGCAGCAACTGAACCGTAACCTGAGGATCGTTCGTTCCGGCATTCACCTAGAAATACCCCTCCCGCTTACGGTCTTCCATGGAAGTTTCTGAGACTTTGTCATCGGCCCGGGCGCCCCGTTCCGTTACCTTGAGGGAAGAGACTTCTCCGATGATTTCCTCAACCGTGGAGCAGGACGATTCAATGGCCGCCGTACAGAGGATATCCCCAACCGTCCTGAAGCGAATCGACCGGGTTTCGATCGCCTCTCCGCGCTTGAGCGGAAGCAGGTCGGAGGCGCTCATCCAAAGACCGTCCCTTCGGAAGACCTCCCGCCGGTGGCTGAAATAGATGCTCGGAATTTCCAGCTTCTCCCTGGCGACGTATTGCCAGACATCCAGTTCGGTCCAATTGGACAGGGGGAAGACGCGGATGTGCTGACCCGGGTGTATCCTGGTGTTGTAAACACTCCAGAGCTCCGGTCGCTGGTTGCGCGGGTCCCACTGTCCAAATTCGTCTCGAAAGGAAAAGAACCTTTCCTTGGCCCTGGATTTTTCCTCGTCGCGGCGCGCTCCCCCGAAGGCAGCGTCGAATTTGAACTCCTCCAGAGCGTGCAGCAGAGTGGGGATCTGCAGCCAGTTGCGGCTCTTGTCTGTCCCGCCGGGCTCGGTGACGATGCCTGCGTCGATGGCGTCATCCACGGTGCGGACGATCAACCTCTCCCCAAGCTCCTTGACCCGCCGGTCACGAAACTCGATTACCTCCGGAAAGTTGTGGCCGGTATCGATGTGCAGCAGGGGAAAGGGGAAGTGGGCCGGACGAAAGGCCTTCTCGGCCAGCCTCAACAGGCAGATGGAGTCCTTTCCGCCAGAGAAGAGCAGCACCGGCCGCTCGAATTCCGAGGCCACTTCACGCATGACGTAGATGGCCTCGGCCTCCAGGACGTCCAGGTGGGATAGAAAATAGCTGTCCATGGTTTCGGTTCAGCTTTCCCGGTTTGGAAGGCAGCGGAAGAGGGGCGTCAACACAAATATCACCGGTTCGCGGCGGGACTCGGACGGCGGTGCAGTCCGCATTCCTTGTGCTCGGGACGCTCCCACCACCAGCGTCCGGCCCGCAGGTCTTCTCCCGGTTCCACGGCCCGCGTGCAGCAGGCGCAGCCGATGCTCAGAAAGCCTTGTTCGTGCAACGGATTGTAGGGTATCTGGTTGGCCTTGACGGTCTCCCAAAGGCGGGACTCCTCCCAATTCCAGAGAGGATTGATCTTGACCAGCCCGTTGCTGTCGTCCCATTGGACGGGAAACACATCACGTCGAGTCACCGATTGCTGTCGCCTGAGACCGCAGATCCAGGCGTCCATGTCCTTGAGCGCCCGCGCCAGGGGGTGGATTTTCCTGATGCGGCAACAGAGCTGTCTCAACTCGACACTCCGGTAAAAGAGGTTGATGCCATGGTCCCGGACCATGGTCTCCACCTCTTCGGTTCGGGGGAAAAAGGTTTCGATTCTCAGCCGGTATCGCTCTTCGGTCCTTTCGACAAGCTGAAGGGTTTCCGGAAAGAGTCTGCCGGTGTCCAGAGTCACGATCCGAACAGGGAGGGCGTCTTGGGCCAGGAAGTGGGTAATCACCTGGTCTTCCAGGCCCAGGGCCGTGGCGAACACCACCCGGGGGCCGAATCGGCGATGGGCCCATTTCAGGATCTCACTGGGCGAGGACGAGCGCAACTGGTCCCGCCACCGCTCAATTTCACCCGCGTCTTTTGAAGTGGCAACCATGATTCTCAGAAAAAGATGACTAAGTTAATAAAAATAGTCAATATATTGGGGTATTTCACAAAAGTCAAGTGATTTCTTTAGGTTAGTCTGATATTATTGTTGACGGAAGGTGTCAAAATCAAGTACTTACAGTATTTGGATTATTTTAGTCATGTATTAGTCCGGCGGGCCGGTCGATCATGAGATTGTCCACAAAAGGTGAATATGGCCTGTTGGCGGTCATCGATCTGGCCTTGCATTCCCTTGAGGCTCCGGTTCAGAGCGCCCAGATCGCCGAACGACAGAACATTCCCAAACAGTACCTGGACCAGCTCCTGCTGTTCCTGAAAAAGGCCGGACTGGTCGAGAGCAGCCGCGGGCGTCAGGGCGGATACCAGTTGGCCCGGTCTGCCAGCCATATCAACCTGCTGCAGGTGGTCAGGGCACTGGAGGGCTCGATCGACAGCAACGACGTCTTCATGAGAGAGGGGTCAAACCAGGATCCGACCCGGAAAATTCTCAGGGATCTCTGGTCGGAGATCTTTGAACATGCCTCCGAAGTCCTGCGCACGACCACGGTTGAAGAGGTGTGTGAAAGGCGGAAGAAGCTGGACCCGCAGATCATGTACTACATCTAGGAGGCTCCATGGCGAGGATCGCAAACAATGTCCTTGAACTGATGGGGAATACTCCCCTGGTGCGGCTGAATCGCGTGACTTCGGGGGCGGTGGCCACGGTGGTGGCCAAGATGGAGTCCCACAACCCTGCCGGAAGCGTCAAGGATCGTATCGGGATCAGCATGATCCATGAAGCCGAGAGGATGGGCGCCATCGACAAGGACACGGTGATCATCGAACCCACCAGCGGCAACACCGGAATCGCCCTGGCCTTCGTCTGCGCGGTGAAGGGGTATCGGCTCATTCTTTCCATGCCCGATACCATGAGCCTGGAACGGCGCACGCTCCTCAGAGCCTTCGGCGCCGAACTGGTCCTGACTCCCGGATTCGAGGGCATGAAGGGGGCTATCAAGGCAGCCGAGAGGCTGGCCGCCGAGACACCCAATTCGTGGATACCCCAGCAGTTCCGCAATCGGGCCAATCCCAAGATTCACCGCGAGACGACGGCCGAGGAGATCTGGAACGATACCGAAGGCCGGATCGACATCTTTGTGGGAGGCGTCGGTACGGGCGGCACCATTACCGGTGTGGGGGAAATCCTCAAGTCCAGGAAGCCGGGCTTTCAAGTCATCGCCGTGGAACCGGAGGATTCCGCTGTAATCTCCGGCGGGAGCCCCGGGTGGCACGAGATCCAGGGCATCGGCGCCGGCTTTATTCCGGACATTCTCAACACCGGCGTGATCGACGAGGTGATCCGAGTCACCAACGAGCAGGCCATTCACATGGCCCGTCGCTTGATTCGGGAGGAGGGGTTGCTGGTGGGGATATCCTCCGGAGCCGCCGCTCACGCCGCCGTAGAGGTGAGCAGACGGCCGGAAAACGAAGGGAAGCTGATCGTGACCGTCCTTCCGAGCACCGGCGAACGTTATCTGAGCACATCGCTGTTCGAAGACTTGAATGGCGACCCGCCGACCGGGTTCTAACCCTTGCTTCCAGCCAAGCCCGGCCCCTGTCCCGATAGGCCGCTCAGCCGCGTAATTGAACTTCGATGGACAGGATAAAACCCCTTACATTACAAACACTTAACTGACCTCTCCACACTATTTGCACAATAGAGTGGTAGAGTATGTCTGCAGTGTTATTGTCTTCGTGCCCGGAACCATCAATACGAATTGGCCGACGCTCGTGCCGGCGATCGGTCGTCCGTGTCCCATGAACCGAGGGAGGATTTACCATGCATGTACCTTATATCCGTTTGCTGCTGATTTTCTGCGCACTGATTTTGGGTGTACAGGAATCGGTTGTCGCTCAGACTCGGACCTGCGCGGAGAAATCCGTCGTCGCCAGCGCCGTGCGCACCCAGGACGACGTCCAGGCCTTTGTCCAATGCGCCTACGAGTTCGCCCAGGGAATGGGCATCGAGGAGGCTCGGCGAGCCTTCAACGAGGACGAGCGATGGAAGAGCGGCCCCACCTATATCTTCGTCGACGAAGTGACTCCCATGACCGATATGGCTCGAGCCCTCGTATTCCCACCCGACCCCTCCAGGGAAGGGGAGCCCTGGGGGTTGCTGATCGACGCTTTCGGCAACGACTACTACAAGGAGCTGACTCGTGTCATGGGCCACTCCGACGAGGGCTGGATCTACTACTCCTTCACCAATCCGTCCACCGGCAGGGATGAGCCGAAGTCTTCCTATGTCAAGGCACTCGACTGGGGTGGAACCCCGGCGGCGATCGGGGCAGGAATCTATCGGCGTGACATTCCGGGCACCTGCTGGAGCGAAGAAGTCAGCGCCATGAGGCTGGAGGAGGATCCTTCACCCGAAAGGCTGCAGGAGTTAGTCCGCTGCGCCGCCATGGAACTCGACTCAAACGGGTATTTCGCCTCGGTCAGCCTGGCCAACGACCCCCGCTGGCGGCGTGGCTCCATCTATCTGTTCGGCCTCGACACCTACGGCTACACTCTCTTTACCGGGTCCCCGGCCAATCCCCTGCTCGGCTCCGAGTTGTCCTCCGATTTCATCGGCACCTTCGGGGGACGGAACGTTCTGGGCGTTGCCAATGCCTTCGGTGGAACCTTCCTCTACTACTCGAACCGGAATCCGGCCACCAACCAGTGGCAACGCAAGCTGACCTTCGTCAAGAGAATCACATCCTTCGGGGTTCCGGTGCTGATCGGGGCAGGCTACTACCTGGATTGATTTGGAGACCGGTGGTTGACCAGGTTGACGATTTCCAGGACGAAATTGGCCGCCATCCAAAGACCGGCCAGCAGGGTGACGGCTATCTTTGCCGGTTCAGCTTCCTGCAAATGGATCAGGTAGATCAGCATGATCGCCAGAATCAGGGGAATGGAGACCAGATAGACGAGAAAGACCATCCCGCCGATGAGCTTGGCGGCACTGCCCATGCGGCTTCCCATGTTCTGCCAGTGGCGCCCGGCGAAAAAACGCCCGGTCATGATGCCGACCACAAATCCGGGAATGGAGATGAGGTAAAAGGTCTCGAAGTTCAGCAAGGTGAGCCCTCCCAAGGATCCTTGCAGGCCTGATTCAAGGCCGCTTCAGGGTAGATCCCGACGGTACCCGGAACCCTACTGCTGTATGGTTTCGGTTCTGAAGAAAACAGTGATTTGCCAGACGCCTCCAACTTTGGTCAGCAGCCACTGGCCGTCCCCTGTCACTCTGTCAATGCCCTGATCGGCGTATCTGTCCGAAGTCTTGACGTAGTGTGATCGAACTACCGCGGAGTTGTGGGTGATGGTCATCTCGGGCTGTCTGAGTTGGAGGCGAATGCCCTGATCAGGTCGGAACTGCTCGTGGTAATGGACCAGCGCCTGAGCCAGGTTGTAGCTCCTGCCGCTGTTTCCATCGATTTCCACGAAAGATTCCTCGCAGTCCCGCATCAGCAGCAGCGCATCCTTGAGCCGATAGGCCTCGACCTGCCTTTCCAGGATTCGGTGAATTGCTTCCGAATCGGCCTGGGTGGTCTCCACCGGGGTTTCGACCCGGGGCGGGGCGACAACCATCTCCCGCCCCACAAAGAAGCCGATGACCCCTCCAACCGACAGGACAATCAGGATGTAAAGGTATGGTTTCATGATTGGGCCTCAAGTGTGATCTTTCTGAGGCACTTGTCAAGATTTTTGTGGTCCTGTGCCACTGACCGCCTTTGGAGTTGTCAGGTTGGCCTGGTCTCTGTATATTGGGGCTATCCAATGCACAGCAAAAGGCTTACACTTGGCAAGCATTCGCCCGGCCCGTTGACGGGAAAAAGGTCCATGAAGCTGCATCTCCGTACGTTCCTGGTTGTTTCCCTATTCCTGGCCGCTTCAGGAAACCCGGTATCTGCGAAGGAGAACGCAGATCCGCAGGTCAGCTCCCTGTTCCCTTTGGGTGGGCAGCCGGGAACGAGTTTCGAGGTGCGCATTCGAGGAGAGAATCTGGGCAGCGTCTATGGTGTCTGGTTCGACTGCGACGCGCTTGAGGCGGAAGTCCGGAAAATAGAGAAGACGGTTGAAGAGGTCGACGTCGTTCAACAGGCCGGCACCACGGCCAAGGACACCAAGGAGTTCCACCACGTCGTCCTGAAACTCAACGTGGACCACAAGGCGGCTGTGGGTGCCCATACGTTTCGACTGGTTTCCCGCCAGGGACTTTCGAACCCGCTGGCGTTGCTGGTCAATCCGGAGCCGCAGATCCAGGAGAGCGGGCAATCCATCAATTCCCCGCAGAGTGCCCAGCCCATCACGATTCCGGTGGTTGTCAACGGCAGGCTCGGTCACCCCGGCGAGCTCGACTACTATGCTTTTGAAGTCGGCGAAGGACAACACCTGCGTTTTGAAGTGATCACCTCCACCTTTGCCGCCGCTACCGTGGCCGGCGACCCGCAACTGATCCTCTACGAGCCCACGGGAAGCTGGTTCGATTCCCAGCGGATCAAGCGGTTGGAGGTCAGGGACGAAACGGGCCCCGGTCCGGGAAATCACCAGTGGGTGACCTCTCATTTTCTGCCGAGATTGATTCGCCGATTCGACCGAAAGGGGCGCTATTTGGCGGAGGTTGGGACCTTGGAAGGTCAAGGAGGCCCCGACTTTTCCTACCAGCTTCGGGTCATTCCCACGCCGGCGCGGGATTCGGGAGCCGACCACCGCCGTTTTCCGGGCGATCCCGCCCACGGTTCAAGTCCCCTTGTCTGGCAGGAACGGGACTTTTCCAGGAGGATCGATCGCGACCACCTCACCCGTTTGTGGTCGCGGGCGATCCGGGTCCCGGAACCGGGCCAGGATGGCAAGACCGCCGTGGGCGCCAAAGATTCCACTGGCTTGGAAAAATCCAAACGGTCACCATTGGCGGAAACCATCGATCAAGCCGACAGGCTTCGATTGCCGAGCCCGACGCGAGAAGAAGAACCGAACGATTGGGCCTCCCGGGCACCGGACCTGTCCCTGCCGATGACCGTGGAGGGGGCCATACAACATCCGGGTGACGTGGACATCTTTCGATTCAAAGCGGAATCGGGACAGGCCTTGGCCTTCGAAATCGAGACACCCGAAACCGTGCCGCCCTTCTTCAATCCGCACCTGGTTGTCATTGACAGTACCGGAACGGAACTGGTGAGCAATATCTACCGGGAAGTCGCAGGCGTGGGAGACGACTGGATCAAGTCCATAAAGGCCAAGACCGTCTACACCTTCGAGCAAGCGGGGGAGTATTTCCTGCAGATTCGCGACCTGACCACCCGAAGAGCTGCCCCGCACTTCCGATATCGCGTGCTGGTTCGCCCGCAGGTGCCCCACCTTGGAGAGGTTGGGGTCAAGATGGGGAGAGGGGAAGTGGTCGATCACATCAACTTGCGGAGTGGAGAAACCCGCAAGCTCACCGTGGTGACCGAGCCGGAGGAGGGCTTTGACGGGGAAATCGCCCTGACACTGGAGAATCTTCCCACCGGGGTGCAAGCGCTTGCCGCGGCCACGACCACGGTCAACCCTCGCCTGTTGGAGACGGGAAACGGACGCGGGGCCATGCACAGGGAGCGATTTTTCCCGCCTCGTCACTTGGCCACCATCGTCCTGGTGGCCGGTCGGGATGCCCCCGCAACGCCGATGCCCCAGCGGATCCGGTTGACGGCTCGGCCCGTTGTCGACGGGAAGATCGGCAAGGCGCTGGGGGTGCAGGAAATCCTCTTGATGATCTGTGGTCCGGAGGCAGAGCAGGTCACGATGGCCGAAACGAACTGAGACGCATTCCAATTCACCGGACGGGGAAATTATTGTGAGTACAGGACTAAAAAGGGTGGACCGGCATTGGCTCAAGGCAGCGGTAGCGACGGTGCTGATATTGGGCCTCGGCCATCGGGATGTGGGCTCCGAGGGTGTGTCCCTGAATTCGGGTGAGCCGGAGTTGGTATCCATTCGGCTGGAGCCGGAGGCGGTGGAATTGCAGGGGGCGGGTGCGACACGGCGATTTCTGGTGCTGGGAGAGTTCTCGGATGGCCTGCAGCGAGAGGTGACTTCCGCCAGTCGGTTAAGGATTGCGGACCCGGCGATCGCGCGTCTGGGCGCATCGGGGCAAGTGGTTTCGGTGAGTTCAGGCCGGACGGAGTTGAGAGCCGAGTTGGGAGGCAGGGTAGCGCAGGCAGGGATATCGACGGTGGAAACCGAGCGGAGGCGCCCGTTCAGCTTCAGTTGGGACATCGGAGGGATTCTGACCAAGCGTGGCTGCAACGGCAGCAGTTGCCACGGAGGAGTGAAGGGGAGAGGAGGCTTCCGATTGTCGTCGGATGCTACCGATCCGGCGGAAGACTACCAGTGGATTGTGCGCGGAGGGGGATACCAGGTCCTGACGGCTGAGCCGCTGGGTCCGCGCAAGTCCCGCATTGACCTTGACCGGCCTGAAGAGAGTCTGCTGTTGCGGAAACCGAGCTTCAGGGTGGCTCACGGAGGCGGGGAGCGGCTGGGAGTGGGGACGGCAGACTATGAGACGGTCTTGAACTGGGTGAGCCGGGGCGCCGGGTTTGACGGGAATGGGGAGGCAGGAGTCAAGGTTGAGCGAGTGGAGGTGTTTCCTGGCGAAGCGGTGATCGAGGAGAACGGCAAGCATCAATTGGCGGTAACGGCCTATTTTTCGGATGGTCGTCAGGAAGACATCACCGGGCAAGTGAGGTATGAATCGCTCAACGAGGAAGTCGTGCGGGTCGGTGAAGAGGGGCTGGTTGAAGGCGTAGGCAAGGGAGAAGCGGCGGTCATGATCCGCACGGCGGGTCGAGCCGCCGAAGCGCGGTTTGGGGTGATTGGGGAGGCGATCCGGGAGTATCCCGAGGTTTCGCGGCAGAACTTCATCGATGAGGAGGTGTTTGGGAAGCTGCGGCGGTTTCACCTGGTTCCGTCGGAGTTGTCGGAGGATGGGGAATTCATCCGGAGAGTGTGTCTGGACTTGACCGGGACACTGCCGCCGCCGGAGCGAGTACGGGAATTTTTAGGCAGCCGGGAGGAAGACAAGCGGGAGAAGCTGATCGAGGCGCTGCTGGAGTCCCCGGAGTATGTGGACTACTGGACCTTCCGCTTTGCCGACCTGTTCCGGGTCAGGGGACACTATCGGTGGGCTCATGTCTATTGGGAATGGGTCAGAAAGAGCCTGGCCGCAAACAAGTCCTACGATCAAATGGCGCGGGAAAGCATTGCGGCTCAAGGCTACGATGGCCCCTCGCGAATCTACCTGATCGACAACAACAAGCCCCCGGCCTTGGAACGGATGGTGGCCGAGCAGTTTCGGGTCTTCATGGGCCGAAGGATGGATTGCGCACAGTGCCATAACCATCCCTACGACCGGTGGACGCAGGATCAGTTCTGGGGACTGGCGGCTTTCTACCGCCGCGTGACCAATACCGATTGGGCATTCGACAACGTGGTCTTCGACGATCCCGACGGGCACGAGGTGAATTTCGGGGAGGGCAAGAGCACGCTGTCCTTCCGGGAGAACCGCCACCCTCGCACCAAGCAGTTGGTGCCTCCGACCTTCCTCGACGGTCGCGTGCTACCCGGCCGGGACCGTCGCGACCTCCGGCGGGAGTTGGCCGCCTGGATGACGACCCATCCCGACTTTGCCCAAGCCATGGTTAACCGGATGTGGGGTCATTTCTTCGGAAGAGGGATTGTGGATCCGGTCGATGACTTTCGCTTGGGCAACCCGCCGACTCATCCGAACTTGTTGGACTGGTTGGCCCGGGACTTTCAGGAGCACGGCTACGACCTGAAGCACCTGATGCGGCGGATTGTTTCTTCCGGGACCTACCAGCTTGGCAGTCGACCCAATGCCAACAACCGGGGGGACCGTCTGAACTACTCGCACGCCTACCCCCGTCCACTGGAGGCCGAGGTCCTTCTGGACGCGATTTCGACGGTGACCGGCGTGCCGGAGCTGTACAAGGCCGAGGGGATGTTGAGCGGAACGGCGCCGCCCGGGACCCGGGCCATCAATTTGAAATATCCTGCCAGCTACGCCAATCGGTTTCTGGAGGTCTTCGAACGCCCCAAGCGGGATGTGGTGGTGACCAGAGACGGCAAGGTAAACCTCATGCAGGCCCTCCACATGACGGTGAGCCCCACCTATAACGACAAGCTGGGGAAAAAGGGAGGGCGGATCGATCGGTTGCTCCAACGGGGAGCGTCCAACCGGGAGATCATTGAAGAACTCTACCTGGCTGCCCTTTCGCGGTTTCCGAGCGAAGAGGAACAGGCCGGTCTGGAGAGTCTGATCCAAGAGCAGCCTTCCAGGCGGGAGGCCTTGGAAGATCTGCTTTGGGCTGTGATCTGCTCTCGCGAGTTCGCCAGCAACCATTGACCCGGATGAGGGGGTACTCATGAACCAGTTGGAGGGATTGAACCTTGGAGGCCCGATCGGCCGTCGAGCGGTCCTGAGGGCGGGGTCCCTGGGTTTCCTGGGGATCACCCTCGGTCGAATCCTGGAACTCGAGGCGGCATTGGGCCCGGTGAAGGGTGGGCCGGCCGGCAAGAGGGCGGAGGCCTGTATTCTGCTGTGGCTGGACGGTGGACCCAGCCACATCGACACCTGGGATCCCAAGCCCAACAGCTCCTTCAAGCCCATTGCCACCAACGTAGGGGGAATTCAGATCTCGGAGCTGCTGCCGAGAATGTCCAAAAAGATGGACAAGCTGGCGGTCATCCGCTCGATGCACACCGAGGAAAACAACCACGGGGTGGCCCATCACTACGCCATGACGGGACACAGACCCAGCCCGGCCATGAAGTTTCCCGCATTCAGCTCCGTCATTACCAAGGAGTTGGGACAGCGCCACAACGTTCCTCCCAACGTCATGGTTCCGGAGATCAGCGCGAGCAAGCACGACTATTTCAGGTCCCACTTTCTGGGAGCCCAGTACGATCCGCTGCAGATCCCGGACCCCAACCGGCAGGACTACAACATTCCCGAACTGAGCTTGCCCGGGTCGCTCACGCTTGAAAGGATCGAGGCTCGCAATGCCTTTCTCGAGCTGGTCGATGGGCGTTACCGTCAGGCAGTCGAGAGCACCGAGTACGCCAATCTGGATAAGTTTCGACAGCAGGCCCTGAATATGGTCTTGTCGCAGTCGGTGCGGCAAGCCTTCGATCTTTCCCGGGAGCCTGAAAAGCTCAAAGACGCCTATGGCCGCCACATGTTCGGCCAAAGTGTGCTCATTGCCCGGCGGCTGGTGGAAGCAGGCAGCCGTTTCGTGACGGCTTTCGACTTGAAGCGGGTCGAGACAGGGCGCAATTGGGACACCCACGGAACCAATGACAAGCAGCACAGGGACGTCCTGGTGCCCGTGCTGGATCAAACCCTCTCCACGTTGTTGACGGACCTGGAGGAACGGGGCCTGCTGGAATCGACCCTGGTGATTGCCATGGGAGAGTTCGGCCGGACCTACGATCTCAACCCCGGAGGAGGCAGGGATCATTGGTGCCACTGCTGGTCCATGGTCCTGGGGGGCGGGGGCATCCGTGGAGGGCAGATCATCGGCGCCAGCGACGAAAGGGGAGCCTATGTGGCGGACCGCATGGTGACCATTGGAGATCTCCTGGCCACCATCTACAAGGCCCTGGGCATCGATTGGACCCGGGAGTACATGCACCCCATTGGCCGTCCCCTCAAGATCGCCAACTCCATCAACGACGAAACCGGAAAGCCGATCGAGGAGTTGATCTGAGCGGCTTCGACCGCAGGCGGCCTGGCGCTCCATTCCATCTCCGGGTGGCAGGAAGCCTGAAACCGCAGCCTCTTTTCTTCGGGGCAAGGGGTCGATCCGGAGCGTTCCCCCACTGAACGATTGACAGATTGCCTGTCGGGCCGCTGAGCTCTCCCGCAAGATCTCGGAAAGGAGGGAACGTTGTGAAGAAATGCCCACTCCGAAGAGCGCCTCGACGGGAATCGGAGCCCTTCCTGAGTCGCCGCGCCTTTATTCAAGCCGGCGCCGGGTCCTCTCTGTTGGGAGCCGCCGGCGCCTGGATGGGAGGATGCGGGTCTGCCGGGAAATCCTCGGCCAGCCAGTGGCCGGTGATCGACTATGGTCAATCCTTCATCTCGGGCACGGTCTCCTCGAACCGGGTTCGATTCCTGGTAGAGTCCCGCACGCGCATCCTCGATGAACGCAGCGGCAAGACCCAGGACTACTATCAGTGCGCTTCCTGCAAGAGCGAGAACACCTTTGCCCGGAAAGATCTCTTCATGGAGGACAACTACGACTTTATCCCCATCTTCGGTCCTGAGGACGGCTTGCTCTTTCGACGCAAAGCCTATCTGAATCCTCGCTACCGGGAATGGAGAAAGGCGGAAGATCTTTGGGGAGGTCAGATCTATCAGGTGATAACGCCTCGAGCCAGCCGACTGGTGTCGTCGACGGACGAAATCCACCGAGCTACCGCCGAAGCGCTTCCCCTGGTCGCCCAAACCGAAATCAACGGGGCCGATACCGGCTTGAGGGCCATCATTGAGTACCCCGTCAAGACCATGAACATTCGAGACGAAGAACCGACCTATCAAGTGGATACGGGGCCCATTGCCTTTCCCGACTTGAGCCGGCGCCATAAGCGTTTGCCTGACGCGCTGTCGTTGGCCTTCGTTGCGTTCAACGCGCCTCACTTTGCCGATTTCGTGATTGAGGACGAGACCCCGATTCTCCAGGACGACCGGGAATTGACCCGGGTCCACCACTATTCGCGCATTCTAAGTCTGCCGGCAAAGAACAGAATCTTTGCCATTGAAGGATAGAACCCGGCTCCGGGTGAAAGGGGTTTGCCCATGAAATACGCATGGCGAATGGCAGCGGCGTTGCTCGTTCTGTTCGGAGGTTGCACGGCCACCGAAGAGCCCTCAAGGACCCCTGCCGGTGAACGCCGCATTATATACAACAGCGATACCGGTAACGCCTTCGCCGAATTCTGGGGGAGCGGGGCTCCGCTGAGCGAGATGGACGCCGAAGCCGTCCGGAAGGTGGTGGCCCGGGGCGTCGACGAGCTGGCCCGGGCGGGAGTGGACACGCTGTCGATGGTGGTCAGCCACCGCTTTCATTCACTCTACGGGCCTTCCGAAGTTCTGGAGGAACATTGGAGGCAAGTCGACAAGGGCGGCGGTTATCGCTCGCTGCGGGAGGCCGGCGTGGATTTCCGGCAGTTGATGGCGGAGCTTTCCCATCGGAGCGGTATGGAATTTCTCGGTTGCATCCGCATGAACGACCGGCATGGCGGTCCGGTGGGACGGTTCATTGAAGAGAACCCTCAGTGGCATCTCAAGCTGCCCAGGGGGCCGGCCATCGACTTCGCTCCCGAACCGGTGCGGCAAAAGATGCTGGACTACATCGAAGAGCTGGTAGCGGCCGTTGATCTCGATGGGCTGGAACTGGACTACATGCGCTGGTGCCACATGTTCCCCCCGGGCCAGGGGGCCGGCAACGCCCACCTGCTGACCGACTTCATGCGGAAGACACGCACTCTGCTGGAGGCGGCCGCCGAGCGGAAGGGCCGGGGTCCCCTGGTCCTGGGTGTACGCGTGCCCCAGACCCTGGCGGAGTGCGAGTATCTCGGCTTCGACCTGGCCGCCTGGATCAAGCAGGGGCTGGTCGATTTCGTGGTGCCCTCCGATTTCTTCTACACCGACCTCAACACCCGGGTAGAAGACTTCGTCAAGCTGGCCGAAGGGACCGACTGCCGGATCTATCCGGCCATCCATCCCATCACCTATCGAAGTGACGACGTAGGAATCAACGACCTGTCCCACTATCGAGCCGCCGCCCGGAACTTCTACGCCTACGGGGCCTCCGGGGTGGAAGCCTACAACTATCAGTACCACTGGGGACGGCGCATCGGCCGCAATACGCCCTGGCCGGCTTACCTGTGGCCGGCCGCCCTGGGTTACCTGGACCACTTGAAGGACCCGGAGGACATCGGCCGGCACGACCGGCACTACAGGTACTATCCGTTGTGGGAGGAAGGGGCGCCTACGGAAACCGGCCCCAAGGATGACCGCATCAGGCTGGACCGGGCCGTGGCTGAACCGTCGGGCTCCCAGCAGTTTCGACTGGCGGAGGATCTGAGCGACAAGCGTCTGCGGGCCACCCTGCAATTCAAGGCCGTGGGGCTGGCCGCGGACGAATCCCTGGAGATCGCGCTCAACGGGAATCCAGTACCGAACCCGCAGATCACCCGCCACTTCGACCAGGACGGACAGAACCGCTGGGAAGGCAAGGTGCTGCCCGCTTTCCACCTGTACGTCCTCGATCTGGATGGAGGGTCGCCGCAACCGCTGCTCGTCCACGGAGACAACCGCCTCGAGGTCCGACTCACAGGAAACCGCTCCCGGACCAAGGGGGAAGTGACCCTGGAAGAGTTGGAGGTCTATGTCTACCGGAGGGGGAAATAGTCCGGAGCCGGCTGGGGAACAGGCTGATGAGTGCAGTGGGGCCAGTACTTTTGGGCTGGTTGAGCATCCTGCTGTTGACGGTCCAACCGGCGGCAGGGAAGCCGTCGCCGGCCCAAAGCGGCTATTTCACAACCAGCGACGGGGTCCGGTTGCACTATCTCCAGGCCGGTCAGGGGCGCAGCATTGTTTTTGTCCCGGGTTGGACGATGCCTGCCTGGATCTGGGAACACCAGATCGCTTACTTTTCCCGGCACTATCGCGTCGTCGCCTTCGATCCTCGCTCACACGGCGACTCGGAGCGGGTGACGGATGGACACTACCCCAACCGGCTGGCTCGGGACATCCGTGAGTTGACCCGGCACCTGGAGCTGCCCCAAATCGTCCTGGTGGGTTGGTCGATGGGAGCCTTGCAGGTCTTGACTGCCGTGGAGCAGTTCGGGACCGACTGGCTCAGCGCGGTGGTTCTGGTCGACGAAGTGCTGGGATATCCCCCCAACGCCTGGATCGATTCCCGCGGCCGGGGGAAGGGAAGACTGGAGCTGCAGGCCGATCGCAAGAGAGTGACGGATCGCTTCGTGCGCGGCATGTACAAGCGGCCGCAGCCGGAGGGCTACCTACAGAGAATCATGGCCGCCTCCCTGCGGACTCCAACCAACACGGCGGTCACCCTGGGGGCCAGTTTCGCCGCGGTGGGGGACTGGCGCAAGATCCTGCACGCTATCGACCGGCCTCTCCTCTTCGTGGTGACCGAGCCGCAGCGGAAGCAGGCGGAGGGGGTGTCGGCCGACGTTCCTTCCGCCCGGGTGGAGGTCTTCGAGCGGGCAGGTCACGCCTTGTTCGTCGACGAGACTGACCGCTTCAATCGAGTGCTGGAGGACTTCCTGATCCAGGCCGGATTGGATCCCTGAAACGAGCCCGAGGGCTTCATTCAGCCGAGATAATTGGAAGAAGCAGGTGTGAGGGGTGCTCGGCAGAGTGATGGACGGTCTGTTGGGCCGGCCTCGTGCTTGCGCCGGTGCCGAACGCCTCTCCCGTATTGGGATTGCGGTCGAACTGGGGGAAGTGGCTGCTGGTCACGTCCAGGCGGATGCGGTGTCCGGGCAGGAAGGCGTTGCTGGTGTCGACCATATCGATGGTGAGGGCATAGACCCGGTTCTCCTGAAGGGCCTCCGGGCGGTCGGCGCCGTTACGGTAGCGGGCTCGCAAGATTCCTTCGGCGACGTTGATCGCCCTACCGTCGGGGTAGACGTCCACCAGCTTGGCCACGAAGTCGGTGTCGGGAGCGTCGGAAGCAGCATACAGCACCAGCTTGACGGGCCCGGTCACCTCCACTTCCTCCTGCAGGATATCGGTGGTGTAGACCAGCACATCCCGGCGTTGCTCGATGGGGCGCTGATCGACCGGTCCTGCCGGCGTGGGAGTGCCGCAGCAGTTGTTGCCGCCCAGGCTGGGCACGGGATTGTCAGGATCGTAGAGGTAGCGGTCGGCCGTGGAGTCCGCGGGAGGAGTATTCCAGCCCAGTCGCCCGTTGCCCCTGGAGCTGTTGGCCCCGCCGTCGCTGTGGAGGTAGAGCTTCCGGTACCGGGTCCCGGGCAGCGGGTACTCCTTTTCGAATCGCCATCGATTCCGGCCCATGACAAAGATCTTGACCGGTGTTTCCTGATCCAGTCCCGCTCTTCCCTTGAGCCAGTAGTCGAACCAGCGGAGCTGCACGGCCATGACGTCCACCGGGGCTTCGGGCCCGAAGTCCAGGTCGCCGGTGGTTCGGGAGGGGCCGTGCCCCCAGGGCCCCACGATCATCCGACTTTGCCGGCGGGCCGTCTCCGATCCCCCTCTTTCCCTCATGCCCACGTAGCCGTCGACGGTGCCCTGGGTGAAGATATCGAACCAGCCGCCGAAGTTGTGCACCGGAATCGTGATCTTCTCGAACTGTTCTACCGCGTTTAGCGATTTCCAGTAGTCGTCGTAGTCGGGATGCCCGATCCACTGGTCATAGAATTGCGCCTTCCGGCCCAACAGCCGCTGCATGTCCAGCAGGGGCAGGTGCCAGATCACCCGGTCGTAGGCGAGATTGTCCGAGCCGCTATCGCTCCAGTGGAGACGGGGGTTCTGTCCGATGCGAGACTCCTGACGGACCGCGCCCCAGCCAAAGTTGAAGGACAGCCGCCAGCCGCCGTTGAGGGTCACGAAGTCGTGGTAGGGGCTGGTCGAGGCCACGTCGGGGAAGATCGTGACCAGGTGCGGAGGGGCCTCCTTGGCTGCCTGCCACTGCACCAGCCCCAGGTAGGATTTGCCCAGCATGCCCACCTTGCCGTTGGACCAGGGCTGGCGGGCCGCCCACTCGATGGTGTCGTAACCGTCCCGGGCCTCGTGGCGAAACGGGTCCCAACGCCCCTCCGATTCGTACCGCCCCCGGACGTCCTGAATCACGAAGACGTAGCCCCGCCTGGAGAAGAACTTGGGCTCCGGTCGCGCCTCGGCGCTATAGGGTGTGCGGGCCACCAGCACGGGGTAGCGGCCTTCGGCCAGGGGGCGATAGACCACCCCATAAAAAAATAAACCCCCACCCAACGAGCCCCGGGCCCCGCAATCACAGCCCAGAGAGTGTGGCAAGGGCTAAGATGCAGGGGAA
>VXMN01000168.1 GCA_009841055.1 Acidobacteriota bacterium | reverse complement strand
CTTCAGCCTCCTCGCCGGAAGCCGCCATCGACCTGACCCACCCACGGGACGGATCCGGAAGAATCTTCGTCAGCACCAACGAGGGCAGGATCCATGCCTTCTCCTCCAGCGGAAAGACCCTCGAAACCTTCCTGGATTTCAACACGGCTCAAGTTGCCGACTTTGAAGCGACTGTGGATTTCACTACCAACGGGCTCTCCTACATCGCGTTCCATCCGGACTACGCCAGAGCCGGTGCTCCGGGAGAAGGCAAGCTTTACACCTTCTACAAGAGCCGCATGCCGGGAACCCGCGCCCCCGACTACAGCGGAGCCGCACTGGCGACAAGGCCGGGAGACGTGCTCAGTCAGTACGTCCTCGTCGAATGGACAGTCGACGGGAACGATCCCAACCGAATCGATACCGAATCCCGTCGCGAGGTGATGAGGATCGAATTCAGTGGTCCGGCCGTTACCGTCCACTCGATCGGCGAGATTAGCTTCAACCCGTTCAGCAGGCCTGGCCAGGCCGACTATGGGAATCTCTACATCACGGCGGGCGACGCCTTTGCCGGAGGCGCGCTAAAGAACTTCCAGTTCGTGCAGGACCGGGACAATCCGTTCGGCAAGGTGCTGCGCATCAACCCGCTTCAGAAGGGCGACGCCCCTTATTCCGTCCCGTCGGACAATCCATTCCAGGATGACGGGCCCCTGCTCGACGACGACGACAATGCGGAAGAGATCTTCGCCTGGGGCCTGCGCTATCCCCAGAACTTCAGCTTCGCCATGGACGCCCGAAAGAACCCCCGCTTGATCGTATTCGACATCGGCGCCACCGACTTCGAAGAAGTCAACATCGTAGACCTGGGCGACAACCACGGCTGGACGCTCTACCGCGGTCCGGTCGAAGGGAACCCGAAAACAAAACTGAACCTGCCCTCCCGGTCCAGACTCGAATTTCCCGCCGCCGTTTATGACCACACCATACCGAACGTTCCCGGCGGGACTCCCGAAAAGAGAAGCGCGGCCATTACCGGTGGGTTCGTGGTCTCGGATCCTGGAGATCCGGGTTTCCAACAGCAACTGGTCTTCGGCGATCTGGCTTGCTGTGCCTTCTTCCACGCCGACTTCGAGGAGTTGCTGGCTGCCGACGCAGCCAATACTCAGGCGCCCGTGCACGTGATGGCGGTGAGTGTCGACGGCGGCCCCCCGGGACTCTTCTGCGACTCGATCGGCAAGGACCGCGGCGATGTCCGCTTTGGCGTGGACGAGAAGGGCCGGCTCTTCCTGATCAGTAAACAGTCCAACACAATCTATCTGACCGATCTGATCGCCGACCAGGGGCCCTGACGGCAGGAAGGGTGGCCCTGGATCTGCGGACACGACAAAGGTGCGCGTCTACCCGGCCCTGCGGGGTCGGACCGCGCTGACCAACACCGCGTAGAGCAGCGTCACCAGGCAGGAGGAAGGAATGATCCACATGAAGGAGGGCGGCCGCTCCTCGGGGAAGACGCCGAAAGTGTGCCCCCAGCCGACCACCAGGCCGAAGAGCATGCCCGCGCAGGTGGCCTGAACGGCTATGGGGCCGGTACAGCGCTTCACCCAGATGGCCGCCAGGAACAACCCTCCCAGGCCGCCCACCGGGAAGCTGCTCACCCGTTGGGCAAGCTCCAGCAGATTGCCCCGGATGCCTTCCGGGATCAGAAACAGCACCAGGCACATCGAGATCGACGACAGTCCCACGGCCACCGTGAGCAGGCGGGCCAGCAGGAGCTGGGCCCCTGCTGCCAGCGGCGTGGAACGCCAGCGTTCCACATAGTCCACGCTGATGACGGTGGCCACCGAATTCATCCCCGAATCCAGGCTGGACATGGCGGCGCTGAAAAGGGCCGCCACCACCAGCCCCGCCAGGCCGCGCGGGAGCTGCGAACGAATGAAATAGGGAAAGGCCTGGTCGGCATCGGCCGGGGGCTGGCCCTGGTAATAGGCGTAGAGAGCCATGCCCACGGCCACCAGAGCCAGCGTCACCAGCAACCCGGAAATCAGGTCGCAGGCGCTGGACCACCGGGCCGATCGTGCCGAAGCGGTGGACATCAGCCGCTGGACGGCCACCTGGTCGCCGGCGTAGGTGCAGACGTACCAGAAGAAGCCCAGCAGGCCCATCCCCACCAGCGTGACCCGTTCGAAGGGGTCAAGGCTGAAAATGGGCTGGCCGGGTCGATCGGCTGCCGCGATGGACTCCAACCAGGCGCCGGGGCCCGTTCCCGTTTCGGCAGCCACGTAGGCCACGGTGAAGAGGGCGCCGCCGAAGAGAATGAAGAACTGGGCCACGTCCGTCCAGATCACGGCGCGCATCCCGCCCAGAGTGGTATAGACCACCGCGATCAGCCCGATGCCCGCCAGGATGAGCAGCCGGTCCAGCTGGGTGATCTGGGCCAGCGCCATGGTCGAAGAGAAGAGCACCAGGCCCATCCAGCTCAGGCGAACCACCAGGAAGACGGCCGAGGCGAACATGCGGGTGCCGACGTCGAACCGCTGCTCCAGGTACTCGTAGATGCTGGTGACCCGCAGGCGAAGAAAGACCGGGATCAGCCCGTAGGCAATCACCAGGTAGATGAAGGGATAGAAGACGAGACCGCCCATGGCGCCGATGATCCCGTACTTGATGACTTCGCCCGGCGTGGCCAGGTAGCTCACGGTGGAGGTCAGGGTGGCCATCAGGCTCAGCCCTACGGCGAACCAGGGCATGCGGCGCCCCCCCAGAAAATACTCTTCCGCGGAGTGCTGCCGGCGAGAGAAGACAAGCGCCATCCACACGGTAGCCGTGAAATAGGCCCCGATCATGGCGTAGTCCAGCCACTCGAGCCGGTGGAAGGCGGCAGTCTCGACTGCGGTGGGAACCTCGAACGGCATGGCGGTTTTCTCAGGGAAAGGCGATGGCCGAGTCTCGGCCGGCGGACTATAGATGGAACCGGAGGAGTCTACGCGGGCCTATCTACGGGTTGGCCAGATTCCCTCACCACACAACGGGACGGATCATTCAGAGGAACGACAATTGATCCTTATTATTGTTTTAGAATTGAAGACGAACCACCAATGAACACGAATTGACACGAATACCGATGGACCTCCTTGGGTGCGACAACGTCACGGAATGAAGCCCCCCCGGGAGCGGGGGGGGGGGGGGGGGGGGGGGGCGGGGGGGGGGGGTGGGGGCGGGGGAGCCGGGCGAGGGGGCGGGGGGGTGGGGGGG
>VXMN01000144.1 GCA_009841055.1 Acidobacteriota bacterium | reverse complement strand
GTGTTCGGGTTGTATATCGCAAATCCTCCCCGGATCGATGTTTTTAACCTGACGGTTGCAGCCTGGTTGGTTGGGGGCGGGGCCGCCACCGGGCGGTTGCGGTCCGCGGGCGAGGAGACCCTGGCAAGTTTGTTGCAGCCGGTGGAGGAATACCCGGAGGGCGAGAGGCCGCGCCTGATTGTGGCGGCGCGCCCCGAGGCAGAGGCCGTGGAACTGGAATTCCTGGCGGTTTTCGACGAGGAGAACCTGGAAGACCGCCTGGCCTATCTGAACGAACAGACCGAGACCTTCGACGAAGGGGAGCTATCCTTCCGCCTGTTGCGGCATTACGCCTCCTCGGTGCGCCACCAGAAGTATCACGGGCTGGACATCGTCACCGTTCGAGTGAACCGGTAGGCAAACGAAAGTCACAGGTCCGTGTTTCGCTGGATGAATTCCCGAAGCTCGGCCGCGCATTCCTCGGGTTGTTCCACTTGCAGAAGGTGGGTGGTCTCAGGCAGGAAATCGTAGTCCACGGTCAGTATGTGGCTGAGATCGAGCGTCGGCAGATAGGAGTAGGGCAGAGTAGGATCGGCGCCGATGACCTTGATCGGGCAATGGAAGGTTGCGAAGTCCACCAGCACGGCATAAGGGGCCGCATATTCCGTGACCTGCGCCTCGAATTCTCGCGGGCAGCGAAGCTCATACCCCTCTCCATTCTCGCATTCGCGCAGCGTAGTCCGGGCCATCAGGTCGAAAAACCCCGGCACGGTACGCTGAAAGGTCGGAATATAGGAGAGAACTTCGGTTAGCTGTTCCCTGTTCCGGAATCGATGGGCGCGGCGCCGAACCATTGCCGCCAAACGCTCGGCGGCGGCATCGAATTCTTCGTAGCTGGCTCCGCGCTTGCACAGGGGCGGATCGAATAGTACATAGCCCGAGAATCGGCTGCCCTTGGTGGGGGACAAAAGAGTCGTCAGGGCAGCGATCGAATGGTAGACACCGATCTTGGGTTTCTTCCCGTAGTTGCGATCGATGGCTTCCAGGATGATGTCATGGTCACTGACGAATGTCGGAACATTGTGCTTTTCCCGAGCGCTGACGGCGTTCCAACCGTGGTTTCGGAGGTCGTAGATCACCACGTCGAAATCGTCGAGAAGCAGTGACCAGAAGGGGTAGTAGAGATCGATGGCCAGGCCGCTGCCGTGGCTCAGGACGAGCCGTGGTCCGGCCGGATTTCCATGACGGCGCAGGGTGATGACGGTGTCATCGTCCACCCGAACATCGCTGGTGGAAAGCGGTTCGGGTATCTCCCACAGGTGTTCTGAAGTCGTGGTCAATGGGAATCCGGAGACAGTTCGTGAGCGATGGCGGCGGCGAAGTGTTCATTGCCAAGGTCCTCCAGCCACCATCGGACTGTCGGAATGTGAGGGAATCGAAATATGCCGGTCTTCTTGCCGCGGCGCATGGCCAGTGGGATCTCGAATCCTGAGACGTCCGGGGTAAGTCCCGTGCCAAGCGCTTTCATCAGTGCTTCCTTGACTGTCCAGAGATGGTAAAACAAGTGGAGTCTATGATTTCCGCGAGCCGACGCCAGCTCGGCTCGTTCCTCCGGCCCCATCACGCTGCCGATGAGTCCATCGAGATCACGCGCCGGGCTGCGTTCCTCCACGTCCACACCCAGCCTCCCCTCGGCGGCAAAGGCAATCAGGCCATGGACGCTGCCGTGACTGACGTTGAAGCCGATGGGGGCCGGTTGCCCATTGACTAAAGCGTAGGGCTTACCGTGATGGGAAGCGCCGAAGGCAAGCTGCTGGTTGGGGCAACCGAGTTGACCACAGAGAATAGCCCGGAGCGCGGCGCGGCACAAGGCAAATCGGCGTCGTGCCCCGTCGAACCTGAAGCGCTGCCGGCGCGACTGTTCTTCCTGGTCGAGCCAGGTTAGAGCGACCGCTTCACGGGCCGCATCGGGCGCCATGTCGACGTACACAACGGCAGCAGTGCCGACGTTCCTGAAAGGACGCCACCAACAGTCGGCAACAGAGGCGGGCATTACATGTCGGGATTCTGCACCGGCTCGCGGAACCGGCGGCCCCAGCCACCGATCCTAGAGACCAGCAAAGGACCGCACGCCGAATCTAGCCGGGTTGGGAATCGATAAAGTCGGCGACTTCCTTCACACTGTTCAGGGTCGTGCAGTGTTCGAGAGTAAACTTGACGTTGAAATCCCGAGCGACCAGTTTCGCAAAAGCAACCAGATCCACGGACGACACACCGGCCTCGAGGAGACTGATATCCAGATTCTCCGGCACAGCGATGGCCTGTCCATCGACTTCGAGGTTGTCGGCAATAAGTGTTTTGAGACGATCTCCGGTTGAGGCCATATCGAGCACCCTTTCACATTCGTAGAGAGATAATTTAGAGGGACAAGCAAAATAGCAAGAGGGACAGCTTAAGTCAATCCAATTTGGCCTACGGCGGCCCGGCTTGGTCAATCCCCGGCGCCTGAAGCCGTTCGCTTCGCCAGGTCGATCCAGTGGCGCCGGCGCTGGAAGGGATAGCCGGGTAGCGAGATCCGGCGCCGCGTCTCCCCTGCGAACAGTCCCGCAAGGGAAACTCCCAGGCCCGCCCGGTAAGCTCCGGCAACCGCCTCCACGAAGTCGTCGCCACCCTGCCAGTCTCGTTTCAGGCTCGACAGTACAACCGGCCCCCCGGTACCGCCGGCCGATTCCGGCCAGATCGAGGCCACCCGTGGACCCAGCACCGCGGCCGGGCCGATCTCCACCACGACCTGCACGCCCAGAGCCTCCAGACTCTTCACGCATCGGTCCAATGCCGCCGGCTCACCTGCCTGCCGCTGCCAGTAGGCCTCATCGAGTGCAGCGCCCGCCTCCAACAACCGGCCTGTCACGCCGCTCACAAAAGCAATCGAAGGTGGCGCTGACGTCATGCCTTCGGCAGGCTGCCCGCCCCCCCGATCCGCGGCCAGCCGCAAGCCCTCTTCCAAACCGAAGGCCCCCGCCGCCTGCGCGGCCGCCAACTCCCCGAGGCCCTGCCCGACCACCACATTCGGCCGAATCCCCAGGCTCGACCAAAGCGCCCCCAAGGCGCACTCCAGGGCGTAGATGGCCGGCCGGGTCCATGCCGGGTCGTCCAGGGCTCCTTCCCCACCGGTCCAGGGGTTGATAAAGAAGTACCAACACAGGCGACACAACGGGAGGAAGGGTTGCAAGCTGTGGTAGATTAAATAAAGAAGGGGGGGGGGGGGGGGG
>VXMN01000254.1 GCA_009841055.1 Acidobacteriota bacterium | reverse complement strand
TTATCAGAGACAACCTCGTAACGCACACCATAAGTCAAGGTGAGGCGCCGCGACGCGCGCCAGGTATCCTGAGCAAAAGCGGAGACGTTGGTGAAGCTGGGCTCGAGCACTGGTGTGTTGGTCGAGATCCGCAACAAGACCGGAACGGATCCGCTAAGAACCTGTGAAACATTGCGGTAAAGCAGGAACCGGCGATGGTCGGCTCCCTGGTTCGACGGAAACATACGCCGATAGTCGAATCCGAACTTAAGCTCATGAGCCCCGGCGGCCACCGACACGATGTTCACGACGTTCCACTGGCGCTGCGTGTTCTCCACATTGAATCCGGCTGTCAAGGACGAGGTCGCGTTCAACTGAATGTGATTGAGACCCTGGCCCGCTGAGGTAAACGGCGGGAAGAGCACGGACTCTGTTGGAACGACGGCACCTCCAAAGTCGTCCGGAGTGCTCGTGTAGCCCTGGAGCGCATACGAATGGTTGATCCGCAGGTCGTTCACAACCCGTGAGTTCGGAACGAACGTTGCTCCCGCCGTCACCGTCTGCGTGTCGGCCGGCGTATCCGCAATCACATTCGGCGTGGTGAAGTCGGCGCGCCTGGCATTCTCCGACGGCGCGTAGTTGTAGCGACCGAATAGGCTCCAGTTCGAATTGAGATGATGATCGACGCGCACGGCGATCGCGTCCAGGCTGGATTTGTCCGAGTAGGCCGCAACGAAGGTTGCGGTGTTAGGATCCGTTGCGAGAGCCGGCCCCGTTGGCAGGGGAAAGGCATCGAGTATGGGTCGGACAATCTCCGGGGCATTCTCGCGCGCCTCGATGGAAGGGACTTCGTACGTCGAGCTGGTCACGGGCTGCCGCAGCCGCAACCCTTCGTAAGAGACGAAGAAGAACGTCTTGTCGCGCAGGATCGGTCCACCTAGAGTGAATCCAAAATTGTTCTGCCGGAGCGCGGGCTTGCCCAGGCCGTTGCGGTTTGCGAAGTAGTTATTGGCATCGAATACATCATTTCGCAGGTATTCGAAGACGCTTCCATGGAACGTGTTGTCGCCGCTCCGCGTCACCAGCGACACCTGACCGCCCGGCTGCCTCCCGAACTCTGCCGCGTATGCCGATGTCTGAATGGAAAACTCCTGAAGCGCATCCACCGAAACGAGGCTAGCCGTCGTGCCCAGCGCCGAATACATAGGCACTCCGCCCCCGGCCTGCTCGTACAGATTCGCGGCACCGGACGAACCGAAGTTCGCGCTGACGCCGTCGACCGTGAAATAGTTCGTGCTCGGACGTTGCCCGTTCACGCTGAACTGCCCTTGCGAGCCCACGGTCACCGTCGTCGCCACCACACCAGGTGCTAGTTGGATCAGCGACTGAAAGCTTCGACCGTTCAGCGGTTGATTCTCGACAAACTCCTGATCGATCAGACTCGAGATGCCGGGAGACGAGTTGATCAGATCGGACTGCGCCGTGACCTGGACGGTCTGGTTCACGCCAGCCACCGCCAAGACAACTGGAATGAGCCAGCGGTCTCCAACGTTCAACGTAAGGTCGGATACCTGTGTTCGGGCGAAACCGCTCGCCTCAACCTCCAGAATGTAGGTGCTTGGCGCGAGCTGGGCGACAAGGAAGTTCCCCTCTGTGTCCGTTGTGCTCTCCCGCCGCTGTCCGGTCGTCGGATCCGTCACGCTGACCTGCGCGTTGACGACGACCGCTCCCTGGGGGTCCAGGACGGTTCCGCCCAGCGTCGCTGTGGAGCCCTGGGCTGCGGCGTTGCCTGAGCCGCTGGAAAGGCATAGCAAAGTGACCGTAATGAAGAACAGGACCGGGCGCAACATCTCTCTGTGGCAGGGGATGACCCTTTGGGGCTCTCGATTCATTGGCAGCAGTCTCCTTGATGAGCGTAGTATCGGGAACGGCGTCGACTGAACCATATCCGAGGATATGATCCTCACTCCTTGGAGCATTTCGTATGACATATCAATGAATGGGCACAATGGGTCGACAAGCGGCTTGCTTGCCGGTTGTCTTGGTCGTTTGCCAGCGTGCAAGGGCCACGTTCAACCTGGCTGCCAAGGCGCGTGTGGGGGGGGGGCTGAATGATAGGGTGATGGTCCGTGTCGATCGTGTGTGCCCGGGTCGGACCGGAGAGAGGCGCCCTTTACGATGGGATCACCTGATAGTTGCTCGTCTGAGTCGTACACACCAGTTCCGGGACGTCGAGCGGAGCCGGAGCGTAGCGCTGAATGAGACTCGTCGAGGCACGAAACGCCTGCCACAGTTCGGCAAGGCCATCCGCATCCACACCAGCCGGAAAAGCACCGACATCCACGAGCCGGCGGATTAGCTCCGGCCGGATCGAGCCGTCCGCCAGAAGGAGATCATGTTCGTCGACTCCACCCAGAGCATCCATCGTCATGCCCATGGACGCGGCAAACGCAAAAAGCGAGTCGTGGCCGGCGAGTTCGTCCAGAGAACGTCCGGCGAGTCCACGCGAGGCCGGGGAAAACGCCAAGGTCCTTCACTTCGCACCAAGCGAGGAAGCACTCTACGACGGGAGAATGGCGGCAGCGGGTGTGAGGACTGGAGAGCCAGGCGGCGAATAACTCATCGGCAGCCAACAGGGTCTCTCGCTATATCACCGGCTCCGGCGTGTCCTTTGGCAGGGCGGAGTTGGGGAATTGTTAGCAATCGCTTGAGGCGGAGGAAGTTCGGGGGAACATCTGTCTTACCGACGAGTGCCTGATGGAGTCTTGGCCCCTCTTGTACCTTAATACCCCCCGATCGGTACGGAGTGAGTCTTTCAACCCCGAACAACGGTGCTTGCAGCGGGTGCGGCGGGTCCGGTGGGTACCGCCTGGGCAACGGCCTGAGGGTGCTGTAGGTTGGCGAAACCAGCTTCGAGTTCGACGTCGATGCCGGGCGGCGCGAGATTCCAGCCTTTGGGGGTGCGGACCACGGCGCCTTGGCCCGTCTCACCGCGAGCTGGTAGCAGACACGCATATCCAGTGACGCCAATGGAACGCGCGACGGCTTGTGCCGCTCCTGCTGGAAACCCGATCCAACTACGCTCGGGTTCCCACAGCAGCTTGGAAGCCTGCGGCACCCACAACTTCCTACAGCCCCGGCGGCAGGTTGACCGGGAACGATGGCCCTGCCGGGCGGATTCCGGTTTCCTTCTACGCGGCGCAAGGCGTCTGTTTCAGGTAAGCACCGCCCCCGCCCTGCCGGGCAGATCATTCGAGGAAGAAACTGTCGATCGAATTTGA
>VXMN01000166.1 GCA_009841055.1 Acidobacteriota bacterium | reverse complement strand
GTCGGCAGCGGCAGTTGTTTATAAGCCACAGGGATGTTGACCGGAGTGACGTAGATCTGCAAGTGAGGGGCTGCCTGCTTCAGATAGAAGCGACAGATCCCCCGTACGCTGTGAAGCAAGGGCACCAGTTCGAATTCGACCTCGACCCACTGGCTCCAGCTCCCTTCCTGAAGCAGAAACTGGCGGCCTCCCAGCTCGATCCGCACCACCCGGCTCTCGGGATCGACGGTTCCCCGAAAGCTCGTCCAGGCCTGGTCGACATCGGTCCTGAAGGGATTGGGCGGCCCCGTGATTCGGGCCTGGAAACTCTGGTTGCGGACCGTCAGAGGAACGACCTTTCCGCCGGAGATCTCTCCGGAGTGAAGCTCGGGATCCTGGGTGTAGAAGGAGAAGGTGCCGTAGGTCCCCTGAAGATCGGGAGTCCCCATTCCCGAGAGCTGCCGGGCCGACTCTCCGGCCGGCGGAAAATTGGCGGGCGCCCGCAGTATGGTGGAAGGGATTTGGTGGCGGCCGAGGATTTCCCAGAAGGCGACGCCCTTGCGCAGGAGCGTCACCCGGCCTGCCGAGAGCGGCATTCTCCAGGATCCCAGCGACAGGGCATAAGCGCCTTCCTCGCTACGGGAGGTGGACAGATAGGGGGACAGGGTGGCCGGGTCCCGGTGAATGAAGTCGAAGATTCCGTGCCCGCCCGGATCCATGCCCGTGATGAAGCTGGACCAGGCAACCGGGCTCTGAGGAGGCATGCTGGTCCGCAAGGGGCGGAAATGGTCTCCGTCCATGAAGCGACCGAAGTTGGGCATCCGGCCTTCTTCCACAAACTGAGTCAACAGGACCGGATCCATGCCGTCGATGCCCAGCACGATCACCCTTTTATTGGTGGCAGTTCCGGCGGGAGGGCCGGACTGACAGCAGGTCAGCGCCAGGGGCAGGAAAAGACCGGGCAGCCATGCCCATCGTCGCCGTCGACCGTCGGGCGGCCTGCCGCATCCGGATGAAGCCATGGTGCTCCTCGTTGGGGTGCCCGGTCGCTTGAGTTATACTACCCGTCACGACCCGGGGGGCCCGTTAGCGTGACCGATCCAACCGAATTCTTCGACCTGACCCGATTCGAGCACCGGAATCTCTGGCGCCGGGGCGATAGGGTGTGGGACGCGTTGAAGCGGCTGCAGGCCTACCTCGAAGCCCTGGTTCCGCCCGGGACCATGGATATCCAGGGAGAAATCTCCAGGGGCGCCACCCTCCATGGAACGGGGATCCGCATCGGACCGGGCAGCGTGGTGGAAGAGGGCGCCTACATCGCCGGACCGGCCGTTATCGGCCGTGACTGCGAGATCCGGCACGGCGCCTACGTTCGCGGCGGGGTGATCGCCGGAGACGGCTGCGTCATCGGCCACGCCACCGAGGTGAAGGGCGCCATCCTGCTCAACGGAAGCAAGGCCCCCCACTTTGCCTATGTGGGAGACAGCATCCTGGGACAGCGAGCCAACCTGGGAGCCGGGACCAAGCTCTCCAATCTCACCCTTGTCAGCGCCAGGAGACCGGAGACGGGCCGGCGGCCCACGCTGCAGATCCGGATCGACGAACGGACTTACGACACCGGCCTCAGCAAGCTGGGGGCCATACTGGGGGACGACGTTCAGACCGGCTGCAACTGCGTGACCCACCCGGGCTGCCTGGTGGGCCCGCGCACCCTCATCTACGCCAACGTGGCGCTCCGCAAGGGCTTCACCCCGGCCGACAGCCTGGTCAAGCTCAATCAGGCCACCACCGTGGTCGCTCGGCGCCCCACGGATTGAACCAACCTACAGGTAGATCTCGCGGGCGTGCCCCCGCAGGTCCATTTCATAGTCGATGTCGACCACCGGCGGGCGGGCATAGTGCCACTGCAGGCCGCGGAGACTGGCAGCCCCCATCCGGGCGTGAATTCCCTCCTCCATGAAGGGGTGAATGTCGAACACGGTATAGACCGTGACCCCGGTCACCTGGGACCAGTCCTTCTCCAGATCCACCAGGCGCTGATCCAGAATTTGCATGACGGCCGCGTTCTTTTCCCGGATGGCCTCCGCCGAGGTGTCTCCACGTCGGACGATGGTGCTTTCCCCTTCGGGCGAAACAGTGATTTCGCCGGCCCCGGCAGCCACGAAGGTGGACCGTTCCAGACCGGGCGCCGGAGCGGTGAAGGCGAAGGCAAACAGCGAGGTCTCGTCGGGAGGACCGACCACCGGGGCCACGTTGGTTCTGGCCATGGGGTTGACTCCGTCTACCAGGATCCGCCAATCGGCCACCAGGGATCGGTATCCCTGATTGAATTCGGTGAAGCCCTCGGCGGTGAAGGGACGGGAGCAACGCAGCTCAATGGCGCACAGCGCCTGGCGCGGCCTCCCCTGTTCCTTCAGAAAGGCATCGATGAGATCGAAGCCCTGCCGCCAGGGCAGCAACTCCTTCAACGTGACGCGCACGATCTCGTAGCCCGGCGCGGAGACCACTCCGTCCGAAAAGGCTTCCCCTCCGGGCGCAAAGAGATAATTCCCTCCAGGATTATTGACAAGCATGGCCACCTCCCTCAGTTGGATTGAATTCGCAAGCTTTGACCACCGCCCTCCTGCAGGGCGGGCAATATCTCCAGAATTTCTGCAAGTGTTCCCTTTTGAAGGCTTTCAAGCAGGTTGAGCCGCCCGTAGAGAAGGCTTCCCGGGGTCGGCCCGCGCAGCGCCCGACTGATCGGTCCGTCGGCTTCGACGCGAATGAAGGCCTGGGGGCGGCTTTGGTGTTCCAGCCGGTGATGGTGGAGAATGGCCCCCAGGGGCTTGTGTCCTTGCAGGATCTCCTCTCTTGCCGGAAGGGGGAAGGCATCCAGGTGGATCCGGATGGCCCCGAATACCACCGGACTCCCCTCCCGGCCCAGCACCAGCAGGACCTGGCGTGTCAGCATCTCCCCGGACGTCCACTGCTGCAGGACTCGCAGGTGGATCGGCTGGCCAAAGACCGCCTCCAGGGTCGGCGTCATATCCCGGTCGTGCACCAGCAGCCGCCGGTAGGGCTGGGGCATCTCCTCCCCGTCGAGGCGGGAGATCGCGGGCGGCGCGGCCCCCATTCGGTCGTAGCACTCTCTGAGCGGGTAAAGCAGGTCAGCGCGATGATCCATTGCAGAGGCCCGATGCGCCGAACAGCCCGATCGCGGTTCCGCGGCACCGCCGCCGGCGCTTATGCCAGTTGGGGTCCTTCGAGCAAAAGGAAGTGGGGCGGATCCGGGTCAGGCTGGGGTGGCACT
>VXMN01000044.1 GCA_009841055.1 Acidobacteriota bacterium | reverse complement strand
AGATCGGCGGCAGCGTCAGTTGTGTTTACGAGACTGGTATTCATCGGCTTGTGTCCTGGCAGCGGGCTTGGGGGGGGTGGGCCGGGGCGCCGGCGCGCCGATTGCGCAACTGCGTCACTGAGACGCCGTGGAAGAGTAGCGGGTCATTATAGCCGATGGGCGCCGGTTCGCAGCGCCTCCAGCGGGGGCAGCCTGTTGAGACCGCGACTGGCCAGCACACCGACGAGCACGGTTACGGCCGTTACCAGCAGGCATACTCCCAGACTGGGGAGCAAAGCCGGCACAAAGGGGGATTGGAAGACCAGGCGAGCCAGGACCCAGCTTCCCAGCCACGCCAGCAGCACCCCTCCCAGTGCGGCCACGCCGGCCAGGCAGAGGTACTCCACTCCGAGGATCAGAAACACCTGGCGCCTGGAAGCTCCCAGAATCCTGAGCAGGGCGCTTTCCCTCAGGCGCTGAATCCTGCTGTTCCCCACCACCGCAATCAGGACCGTCAGGCCGGCGACAATACTGAACAGGGCCATGAAACGAAGGACGAACGAGACCTTTTGCAGGAGATCGTCAATGGTTTCCAGAATCAGCGCCAGGTCGATGACCGAAACGTTGGGAAAACGCTTGACCGCCGCTTGCTGAATGGCCGCGGCCCTGGGAACCGTTTCGGTCCGGGTCACCAGGACGTGAAACTGGGGGGCTTCCTCCAGCACCCCCGGGGGAAAGACCACGAAGAAATTGGGTTGGACCTTGCGCCAGTTCACTCTGCGGATGCTGCCCACCCGGGTCGGGACCATCATCCCCTGGACATCGAAAACCAGCTCATCTCCCAGGCCGGCTTGCAGGCGGCGCGCAATCCCTTCGTCCAGGGAGACGAGAGGGGGACCGTCACCCTCCCCGTTCCCAACCGGCCAGCTCCCCCGCAGCAACTCCTCGTTCTCCAGCAGCCCTCCCCGGTAGGTGGACCGGTATTCCCGTCTCAAGGCCCAGGCCGGGATGGTGTTCGCGGGGTCTTTCAATTGTTCGGCGACGCTCTTCCCCCGGATCGATTGCAGTCGCATGGCCACCACCGGCACATCCTGAAGCACAGGGGCTCCAAACCCCTGCAGCAGGTCGGCCAGCTCCGCCTTCTGGTCCCCCTGCACATCGAACAGCACCATGTCGGGCTGACCGCTGCCGGCGGCTCTCAGAATCTGACCCAGCAGTCCCTGGTGCACCAGGTAGAGCAGCATCATCAGGAAGGTGGCGAAGCCGATGGACAGCACCAGGACCACGGTCTGATTGTGGGGCCGGTAGAGATTGGCCAATCCCTGGCGCCAGGGATAGGGCCAGGAGCCCGGGAAAAACTTTCGGATCAGCACCATGCCCAGCCGTGCGGCCGCCGCCAGCAGCGCCAACGAGATCAGCAGGCCGAGCGCAAAGCCAACGGCATCCATCCAGCGGCGGGTGTGGACCAGCGCAAACCCCAGGATGGCGGCCACAATGGCCAGGCGAACCAGCCACTGGGCCCAGTCAAAGGGCTGTCGACCGGACTCATAGTCCATCCTCAAGGCCGCCAGAGGCGACACTCTGCGAACGAACAGCAACGGCTGAATCGAGAACAGCCAGGCCAGCACCAGTCCGATGAGCCCGGCCCCGGCCAATGCGCTCCAGGAAAGGCTGAAGGGAATGGCCACCGGCAAGAAATCCCGCAGCACGCCCGGCAGAAAATATTGCAGACCCACTCCCAGCAGGATGCCGCCAAGGATGCCGGCCAGACTCATGGCCAGGGCCTGGCAGAGGTAGATGGATAGCGTCTGAGGCGGCTTGGCTCCCAGGCAGCGCAACAGGGCGGCCGTCGGCACCTTTCGCTTGACGTAGACGTGGACCGAGCTGGCCACTCCCAATCCCCCCAGCAGCAGGGCGATGAACCCGACCAGGTTCAGGAAGTCCGCCGAATTCTCCAGGATTCGTCCCAGGCGGGCCTTGCGCTCGGCCACCGTTTCGGCCCGCAGGCGATACTCCAGCAGTTGCGGCTGGATCCCTTGAAGCAACGCCGTCATGTCAACCCGGTCGTCGAACTTGAAATAGACCCGGTAGGAGGCCGTGCTCCCCCACCCCAACAGCCCGGTCTCTTCCAGGTAGGCGAGGGGGATATAGACCCGCCCCCCGACCAGGTTGCTGCCCAGAAACTCTCCGGGCATTTGCCTGAGGCGTCCCGCGATGCGAAACGACCGATTCCCGATCCGAACGGCGTCTCCCAGACGAGCCTGGAACTGATCCATCAGGCTTGCTTCAACCAGGGCGAAGGGACCCTGATCGAGTTGGTCGGGCGCCCGGGGCGGTTCCACCTCCACTGTGCCATAGAAGGGAAAAGCCGTCTCGCCGGCCCGCACCTGGGCCAGCCGGCTGCCGTCGCTCCCGGGGAAATGCACCATCGAGGAGAATCGCACCTCGCGGGCCTGAGTTCCACCCAGGCCGGCCACCAGGGCTTCAGCCTCGCCGGTGAGCGGCTGCCGGCCGCTAAGCAGCAGATCGGCCCCCAGCAAGGACTTGGCCTGGTGGTCCAGAGCCGATTTCAGGTTGGCGCGGAAGCCGCTGATCGCCACCAGGGCGGCCACGCCCAGGACGATGGAGGCGGCGAACAGCAACAACTGTCCGCGGCTGGACCTGCTGTCCCGCCAAGCCATTTTCCAGGGCCAGAGGTTGAGAATGGATCTCATGGAGGGCGCCTCAGGCCGGCTCCGATTGGGTTCCGGATGAATCCCGGAGATCACCTGACTGGGTCTGTTCAGGGGTTCGATCGGGGGGACCCGGCGAGTCGGAATCCCGGTCGGAAGTGATCTTCCCACCCTTGAGAGTGAGAATCCGTCCGGTCTTGCCTGAGAGTTCGAGGTCGTGGGTCACCACCAGCAGCGTGGTGCCGAAGGCCCGGTTCATCTCCAGAAGCAAGTCGATCACCTTCTCGCCGGTTTCGGCATCCAGGTTCCCGGTAGGCTCGTCGGCAAACAGGATCCTGGGGCGATTGACGAAAGCCCGTGCCAGACCGACTCTCTGCTGCTCCCCGCCGGACAGTTGCACCGGGTAATGATGGGCGCGATCCTCCAGTCCCACCTGGCCCAGCAGCTCCCGGGCCCAGGCTCTGCCGGGTTCTCCCCGCAATTCCAATGGCACCATGACGTTTTCCAGCGCCGTCAGGGTCGGGACCAGTTGGAAGGTCTGAAACACGAACCCTACCAATTGATTTCTCAGTTCCGCCAGGCCGTCCTGGTCGAGGTCGCCCAGATTCTCCCCGTTGAGCAGAACCGATCCCGAGGTGGGATTGTCCAGACC